>CASFLH010000068.1 GCA_949295505.1 uncultured Spirochaetales bacterium
GGAATATGTTGTATCAAGCGGTATTGAGAGGTTCAGATACAGTTGCCCGTTCTCGAGATTGAGGATATTATCATTCATGGCTGTATAGCTAGCAAGCTCCTCCTGTTTATTTCTTTGTGGTTATTGAAATTATAACAGAAACGGCTTGCTTTTTCTATGCCAGAACACTTCATTTCATAAATTAATTCATTTTATTGGAAGAAATTACGATACTGCACTCAGACAGCAGAAGACCGCCGCTTTTTTGCGACGGTCCCTTTTCTATGATGTGAGGATGAATCAGAGGATATGATTAAGGAAATCCTGTGTTCTCTCGCTATCAGGATGGGAGAACATTTTTTCTGGCGTTCCGATCTCTATTATCTCTCCCTTGTCCATGAATACGACTTTATCGGCCGCTGCTCTTGCAAATCCCATCTCATGAGTGACAAGGAGCATTGTCATGCCATCCTTTGCCAGCGCAAGCATTACATCAAGTACTTCCTTGATCATCTCCGGATCCAGCGCTGATGTGGGCTCATCGAAGAGCATGGCTTTCGGATTCATCGCAAGCGCTCTTGCAATCGCGACTCTCTGCTGCTGGCCGCCTGAGAGCTGTGGGGGATGAACGTCGGCCTTTTCTGCCAAGCCGACTCTTTTAAGAAGATCCAGAGCAAGCTTCTCCGCTTCTTCCTTCTTCATCTTCTTCACCTTCATCGGTGCAAGCGTGATGTTTTCCATAACCGTAAGATGCGGAAAAAGATTGAATGACTGGAATACCATGCCGACTTCTTCTCTGATTTTCCTTATGTCTGTGGAAGAAGAGGTGGTATCAACGCCATCGATGAGTATGTGGCCTTCGGTCGGCGTTTCCAGCCCATTCACACAGCGCAGCATCGTTGATTTGCCAGAGCCTGATGGCCCGATGATGACAACGACTTCTCCATCGTTGACTGTAAGCGATGTGTTTTTCACTGCATGGAGAATACCGTTAGGGGTAGTGAAGTCCTTTGAAAGATTCTGAATTTCAATCTTAGCCATTTTTATGCAGCCTTTCCTCAAGCAGTCCCACGAGACGTGAGAGAACCAGGGTGATGATAAGATAGATGAGTGCTACGACAAGCATCGTTTCCAGTGAGAGGAATGTGCGGGAAATATACATTCTGCCGCAACGGAGAATATCCTCAAGTGACAGCACTGAGACAAGTGACGAATCCTTGAGCATTGAGATGAACTCATTGCCGATGGCCGGAAGAATCACCTTCACGGTCTGTGGAAGGATGATGTACCTGAATGCCTGGGATCTTGAGAGCCCCAGCGCAATGGCAGCTTCCATCTGTCCCTTGGGTATTGCCTGGATTCCGGCCCTGACGATTTCTCCCATGTAGGCTCCGAAGCAGACTGAAAGTGAGAAGATTGCCGCAATCATTCCCTCGACATGGAAAAGGGATCCTACTGCATAGTAGATGAATATGAGCTGTACAAGGAGAGGAATTCCTCTGATCAGCTCAACATATACACCACAGATCATATTGATCCATCTGCGCTTCGAGACAGAACCCAGTCCCGTGAACGTTCCGATTATGACAGCTCCTATGATGGAGAAGATCGTGACCTCGAATGTGACCGGGGCTCCTCTGAGGCAGGTGATGAAAATCTGTCTGTAGGGATCCGGGAAGAAGAGGATCAGGACGATAGACAGGATGATTGCTCCGAAGAAAGTGAGCCTCCACGAGGTGAAGACGTGCTTCTCACCCTTTTTCGGGATAAGCACACCATCGGTCATGTTTATTGTCGTGTTTCCGCTTTTTGCCGCATGAGGATCAACAGAAATCGTGTGCTGTCTGATAGCCTCAGCCTTTATCCTTTCGTTTATTTCCTTGCTGTCCATGATTTTTATTCCGTATGGTTCATAATGTATAAACTTGCAGTCTTAGTCAATCGAAATAAGAATACTTATGCATTTCAGTCGTGAAAAATGCATAAAATAAGGCCATCTTGCGAGATGGCCTTATCTTGAAGCGGTATAAATCAGATGATTCCCCACTTGTCCTTGAGAGCATCGAACTCTCCATTGTCCATGAGAATCTGCAGACCTTCATTGATCATGTCGAGAAGCTCTGTGTTGCCCTTCTGGACGCCGATTGCAATCTCCTCAGCCGTGAATGGCTCGCCGGCTACTGTAAGAAGATCTGCGTAGTTCTCATTCTTGAGGACGAAATCGGAAGCGATGAGGGAATCGCAGACCGCACCATCAAGGTTTCCGTTGAGCATATCCTCGATAGCAAGACCGATGTCATCGTATCTCCTGATCTCAACAGGATAGCTTTCAAGCGCGAAATCACCAGTTGTACCGATCTGTACGCCGACCTTGGCTCCTTCCGGAAGATCATTGATTGACTTGATTGCATCTGCTTTTGCAGAAGGAATGATCAGGACCTGTCCCTGATTGTTGATTGGAGTGGAGAAATCAATTGTAGCCTTTCTCTCCTCTGTGATTGTGACGCCAGAAGCTACACCGTCATACTGTCCATTCCTGAGACCCGCGAAAATGGTGTCCCATGGTATGTTCTGGACGACGAATGTCTTGCCGATGGCCTCTCCGATCATCGGAACAAGCTCAACCTCAAATCCTGTGAGATTGCCGTTCTCATCGATGTACTCGAATGGTGGCCATGTTGCGTCAGTTGCGAATACGTATTCTGTTTTCTCCTCTGCAGCTCCGCTTGCGAAGAGCATGGATGGCAGAAGAATCAGAGCAATTGCGATAAGTGCATATTTTTTCATTTCAGTGCCTCTTTATAGCGCTAAGATTAATATTTATGCAAAAACGTGTCAATATTTTGCATACATTATTTGTTGTCAGCCGGAATCACTGCAATCTTTGTCCTATATACATGGATGTAGAAAAGGATTGACAGCGTTAGACCGACTGCTTCTGCGACAGTGAATGCCAGCCAGACGTTGTCCAGAACCCCGCTTCTGGCAAGGAGCGAAGCCACAGGCAGGAGTACAGCAAGCTGACGTACGATTGAGACAATCATCGCCGCATAACCCACGCCGGTTGCCTGGAATGCAGATGTAAGACTGATTGAGATAGCCGCAGGGATGAAGCAGATCGAGATGATCCTCAGTGCCGGGCGTCCGATTCTGAGCATCTCTTCTGAAGCCGCAAAGAATGACAGCAGGAGATCTGGCATGAACTGGAAGATGAGGAAACCTGCAATCATTATGAGAACAGCAATTGTTCCCCCTGTTTTCAGAGTCTTCGTCATTCTCTTTCTATTCCTTGCGCCATAGTTGTATGCGACAATCGGAATCATTCCAGCCTGAAGGCCAAAGACAGGCATGAATACAAATGACTGCAGCTTGAAATACACGCCAAGGACGGATACGGCGGTTGCACTGAAGGCGATGAGGATTGAATTCAGCGCACTGACCATTACTGTGCTTACGCTGTTCATGATGATTGTCGGTACGCCGACAGTGTATATCTCCTTGATGATTTTCCCTGATGGCCTGAATCCTCTGAGCGAGAGGTGCAGTTTCACGTACTTGTTCCTGCTGACAAAGTAAAGAGCTGCGATCATGGATACAATCTGGCCAATGACCGTGGCTATAGCAGCGCCTTTGACTCCCATTCCGAATCCGAAGATGAACACCGGGTCAAGGATGATATTCGTTATGGCTCCCAGCGACTGGGTTATCATAGGGTGTATTGAATCACCAGTAGCCTGCATGATGCGTTCTGCTGTTATGTCGATGAAGATGCCGAACGAGAAGATGAGACATATTGCCGCATAATCTACGGAAAGCTGAAGCAGTTCCGGGTCATCTGTGAAAATCGACAGGAACGGGCGAGTTCCAAAGATACCGAAAAGAGCGAATGCAAGCCATGTCACGATTGCAAGAAAGAAACCGTTATCGGCGGCTGCCTCGGCTTCCTGTTGCTTCTTCTCTCCAAGTTTCCTTGCCAGATAAGAGTTGACACCGACAGCTGTTCCGATACCGAACGCTATCATAAGATTCTGCAGCGGGTATGCCAGCGATACAGCTGTCAGCGCAGCTTCTGATACGCGCGCGACAAAGATGCTATCCACAACATTATAGAGCGCCTGGATCAGCATTGACAGCATCAGCGGCAGCGACAGCTTGGCAATCAGCCTGGGGATAGATTCATATCCCATGATATTTTCTTTGACTTCATTATCCATAGCGGTAAAGAGTATTATGAAAAATCTGATGATTATGCAAGCATGAGTTTGCGTGATGTTTTGTTTCCATGTTAACCTTTCATCATGAGATATTTCCTTGCTGTGGCATTTCTTCTTGTTCCCTCACTGCTGACGGGGACCACATTCGATACAATCATCCGGAGCACGGAGGAGACAAGTGTCCAGGCGGAACAGGCCAGGCTGAGATATGAGTCAGGTCTTATCTCCATCGAGCAGGCTGAGATTGAGGATGGCACCTCATATTCTGTTTCAATGGCTGTGTCGCCACTGGAGAACAGAAGCCGCATCATTTCCGTTTCGGATTTGTCATTCACAGCAACGCTTCCGGATGATGATACTTCGATAACCGCTTCAATCCCGTTCAGTATCAGTTATGACGGCAGTGGAGCGCTCGTTTCTCCCTCAGCTTCGGTTTCACATGTTTTCGACTGGGGTCTTGATGATGATAACCTCAAAACACTGCAGAATGCCTCTTCCCGCATCTCTGTAGACAAAGAGTATAGCTCTGATCTCCTTTCTCTCCGGATGAGTGTGATCAATGCAGTCAGTCAGATCCTTTCAAATGAGAAAAGTCTTCTGGAAGAGGAGGAGGCGCTGCGGGATCTCGAGAGGGAGATGGAATCGGCGCTGAGGCTTGGCCTGATGACCGAGTCTTCTTTGGCATATTTGGAGGCAAAGCTGACAATCAGAAGGTCGGAAGACCGCATCGATATTCTCAATATGGAGAAGGATGAGCTTGCTGAACGTTACAGAAATCTCACAGGGCTTGAATGGGATGGTGTAGAAGCCATTCCGGATCCTGTTTTCCCCGATCTGTCAGTTTCGGTTTCCTCTGTACTGGAGGCAGCTGATCTATATGCACGTATTGCGGAAGAGCAGTATCAGCTGGAATTATCACGCCAGAATCCCAGACGTCTTACAATAGGCGCAGCTGCTGGCGGTAGTGCATATATGGGCGATGATCTTGGAAAAGCCGGAATCGAGGCTGGAAACAGCATTTCTGTTTCAGGTGAAGCAGGATGGGAAGGACGTGAATGGAGCTTCGGCATTTCCGGTGGAGGTACATGGGATGAGGATTACTCGTTTTATCCGGAACTGACTATAAGCGGCAGATGGAGGAACAATACGGCATCAAAAAGCGATGAGCTGACACTCCGGACACTGCAGAATGAGTCAATTATGAGGCGCAGCGAGTATCTTGATCAGAAGCGCTCCTTTGAGGAGGAGAGCAATGATCTCTGGGGACGTGTCATTTCGTGGAGACGCAGCTGGGCCGAGCTTGAGGCTGAAACTGAGTATAGCAACGCGATGCTTGAAAATGCCAGAATTCGTCTTGAGCGGGGACTGGCGAGACAGGAGGACCTTCATGATGCCCAGCATGAGGTTATGTTGCTGGATTACGACAGGAATATTCTCCTTCTGGAAGGACTTTCCCTTGAAGCTGAGATAGCTATGCATATTCTCTAAGGTGATGGAAGATGGATGATAGAAGTCTTATAGAAGAACGGAACAGGAAAAGAAGAAGGAAGAGAACACGGCGTATTGTCATTGTGGCAGTGATTGCAGCTGTTATCGCTGGAGTTGCCGTGGCTGTCTCTATTCGGGAGGAAACCGTGCCTGAAACCGGCCCGGTAGTGCGTGAGACACGTGTTATATCAAATACCTATACCCAGGTGATTGATGTCTCTGGCTATGTCGAGCCATATGACACGCAGGAGACGAAGTTCCGCTCCACGGGCGCCGTGACCGGAGTGTTCGTGAAAGAAGGTGACAGGGTTCTCAAAGGTGATCTTCTCGCTTCCATAGATAATACGCAGCAGCTGGCATCCCTGCAGGATATACGAGATCAGATCGAGGAGGCCAAGCTCAACGGATCCGAGCGGGAACTTGCACTTCTCAGGCTCCGTGAGACAAGCGCGGAGAATTCCCTTGATTACACTAATCTTTATGCCGCTTTCGATGGTGAAGTCGCTTCCGTTGATGTCTCAGAAGAGGATTATTTCGAAGCCGGAGACTCTGTCATCACGATAGTCGACCGTTCAAAGCTGAAGGCTACGGTTGAGATTGATGAGATAGACATGCAGTATGTTCGGCTTGGTCAGGAAGCGGATCTGGTATTCGAGGCAAGACCTGATATCGTGGTCAAGGCAACTGTATCATATATCCCGATGCTTGGACGCTACACGAGCCAGGGCATTGGTGTTGCTGACGTAGAGCTTCTTATAGAGGATCCTCCCGAGGGAATCATGCCAGGCTTCACATTTGAAGGGACGCTAGAGGCAGAAGAGGATGTGACGATGCTTCTTGTGCCGCAGAATGCGATAACACGTGGACGTGGTGGATCTCAGACTGTTGATGTCAAACGCGCTGACGGCACTATTGAGACAGTCAGCATCCGTACGGAATATCTGGGAGAAGGATTGTCCGAGCTTTTGTCAGGCAACCTGAATGAAGGTGACATCCTGGTGTATGAGACAAGAAGCCAGCTTGGAGGATTCATGCTGTGAACGATGCCGTGATCGAGCTTGAGAACGTAAGCCGCTGCTATGTTGTCGGTGATACTGTCGTAAGGGCTCTTGATGATGTTTCCCTCGCAATCGAGGACAGATCATTCACTGCGATCATGGGACCGTCGGGCTCCGGGAAGTCAACTCTGATGTCCCTTATCGGTTGCCTGGATGTGCCGACATCTGGGGTTATCAGAATAGATGGCGAAGTGCTGGAAGGTATGAGCGAGGAGGATCTTGCTTATATCAGAAACAGGAAAATCGGATTCGTGTTCCAGCATTTCTCTCTGCTGCCAAAGCTCAATGCCCTTGATAACGCAGCTCTTCCTCTTCTGTATGCAGGGGTTCCCCTCAGGGAGCGGCGGGAGAGAGCAGAGGAGATGCTATGCCGCGTAGGGCTCGCTGACAGGATGAAGCATAAGCCAAGCGAGCTGTCAGGGGGGCAGAAGCAAAGGGTTGCGATAGCCCGTGCTCTTGTGAACAATCCCTCGATATTGCTTGCTGATGAGCCGACAGGCGCTCTTGATTCTGTGACGGGGCACGAGGTTATGGAGCTTTTTCATGCACTTCATGATGAAGGTCATACAATCGTATTTGTTACGCATGACCGCTCTCTTGCCTCTGAGTGCGGACGTATTATTCCCATAAGGGATGGGAGGATTGCCGATGATGCTCCGTGAGAATATAAGAATGGCGTTCTCCTCGATGGCCGGTAACAGACTGAGGACGTTCCTGTCCCTTCTTGGGATCATGATAGGTGTCGCTTCAGTCGTCGCGATTCTCAATCTTGGTCGCAGTGCCGCGGAGAGCATCAGCTCGTCATTCGATGCCGGAGGCCTCGATACTGTGAGCATCATGCCACGCGGGAGCGCAAGGGAGACAATGGTCTTTACCGAGGAATTCGCGTATCGTCTGATGGATGAGGTTGATGGGATCCGAGAAACGCTTCCTGTCGTATCTTCCGCCGCGAACATACGCAATGGTCAGGAAATCTCGGAAGGTGTTGTTGTCCAGGGAGTGACATCAGGTTTCTTTGCTTCCAATTCGCTGGAAGTGTCCTCCGGCAGCTTTTTCAGCGCTGTGGATAATATCAACAGGCGTCAGGTTATTGTTATCGGTGCAGAGCTTGCGGATGAGCTTTTCCCTTCAGGCGATGCGGTCGGGCGCTATATCTCTGTATTCCGCAACCAGGCAAAGAGCTTTCTTGTTGTTGGCGTGCTGGAGAGGAGGGATGCCTCGATGGGCACATCCTACGATGATGCCGCATTCATGCCATATAATACTTATGTCCAGCGTTTCCGGCGCACGAATCAGGTCGGTACATATGTCGTTAAGACAGAGGATGGTGCAGATGCCATCAAAGTTGCTGAGGATATCGAGAATTATCTCAATGAGATTGTCGGTTCTGATTATTACCGGATCTTCAGCCCTGCGACAATCAAGGAGATGGCGGATTCCGTCACCAGCACATTCTCATCCTTTCTCGCTGCCATTGCTGCGATATCTCTTCTTGTCGGCGGTATAGGCATCATGAACATAATGCTGGTGTCGGTCGTGGAAAGGACTGGGGAAATCGGTATAAGGAAAGCGCTGGGAGCTGCTCCGAGAATGATACGCTCACAGTTTCTTGTTGAGTCTGTTACGCTTTCTCTTTCCGGTGGCCTGATAGGGCTTCTTCTCGGTAACGCACTGAGCCTTGCTGCCGTGAGGGCAGCAGGATGGGAACTTCATATGTCCCTTTCAGCTGTCTTCATATCTCTTGCTTTCTCTTTGGTTATCGGGGTGTTCTTCGGATGGTATCCCGCTGCTAAGGCCTCGAGGCTTGAGCCTATGGAGGCTCTGGCAAGAGACTGATGTTGCCATATTCATCTTGAATCAATAGAATCATTGCGGAGGGAACAGATGATAGTTTCTAAATTCGGTGGAAGCAGTGTTGCGGATGCTGATCAGATCAGAAAGGTGAAGGCCATTCTTGAGAGCAATCCGGATCGCATGGTTGCTGTAGTTTCCGCACCTGGTAAAAGAAGCAGTGATGATCAGAAGATCACGGATCTGCTTTACAAGTGCAACAGCATGGTACAGAAGGGACTGACCTGCCGTCCTGTATTCAATGAGATCTCAAAACGCTTTGTCCAGATTGCACAGAAGCTGAAAATCGATGATGTTAAGCTTTCTGAGCGTCTTGATGATATCAGATGCAACATAGATGCCGGACGTGGTGCTGATTATGCGGCTTCCCGTGGCGAGTATCTCTCTGCGCTGGTTATCAGTGAATTCCTGGGATGGGAGTTCATCGATGCCGAGGATGTGATTGTCATCAACCAGGATTCCACCGTTAATGATATCACCTACAAGCGTCTCGCTGACTGCATTGAGCCTGGCAAGCACTATGTGATTCCGGGCTTTTATGGTGAGACTGAGCAGGGGGTCGTCAAAACCTTCACGAGAGGTGGATCCGATATCACCGGATCTATCGTCTCAAGAGCTGTCAATGCCACTCTTTATGAGAACTGGACTGATGTTTCAGGTATCTACAGAGCAGACCCGAGAATCGTTCCTGACGCCAGCGTGAATACCGAACTGTCATACAAGGAAGTCAGGGAGCTTTCCGATGTTGGTGCTACGGTCTTTCATGAAGAAGCCATTGCTCCGATTTACAGCTACGGGATACCTATTGTTGTCAAGAACACCAATAAGCCGGAGGATCCTGGTACGAGAATCGTTCCTGAATCAAACGATTTCGGAGCTACCGCTGTCTCCGCACGTACAGGCCTTTCGCGTATAAAACTCAGGAAGCTGATGCTTTTCAAGAAGTATGGCATGCGCCACGCGCTCCTTACTATGCTTCATATTTTCGGTATCCGTCCGTGTTATTCGCTTTTCGGTATCGACAGCATTGTTTGGTTCTTTGACTCGAAGATGGCTAGCGACAGCGTGTGCCAGGCGATGTGCGAACGTCTTACGAAGGAATTCGGACTTGACTCCATCGAAGTCGACCATGGGCATGCGATTCTGGGAGTGGTCGGCGATGGAATGAATTCGTCAGAGGCTTATCTTGATGCTGCGGAAGCTTTGAAGGAGAAGGGAATTAAGACGACGTTCGTCAATTATGGATCCTCCGATACTTCAGTGCTTTTCGGTGTCAGAGAGGATCAGGCAGCGGATGCTGTAAGAGCCGTATACAACAGGCTTTTCTGATTGATTTCTGATGGTTTTAAGGCGGTCTTCATTGCAGGACCGCTTTTTTGTGAAAAAAAGATGCAGCCATGACGGCTGCATCCCGCATATATCTTCCAATCCTTAGCGGATCGTTACCTCTGTGTCGAGATCGAAGAACTTTGCTTTCTCCATGTTGACAATAAGCGCAACTGGCTCATCCGGCTCAGGGATGACGGTCGGATCAATCTTTCCGACAACCTTTGCCTTGGATGTGGATACATAGACCTGTGTCTCTGATCCAAGAGGCTCAACAACGGAAACATGGCCATTGATGGTCTTTCCATCAATCGGAGTGTGTGAGAACTCAACATCTTCCGGTCTGATTCCGAATGTAACGTCCTTGCCGATATATGGAGCAAGAATCTTTGCCTGCTGAGGTGTGACCTCAAGGCGGAATGATCCTTCATCAGCATAGACCTTGTCGCCTTCCTTCTTGATGGAGACAACGAGGAAGTTCATAGGAGGTGATCCGATGAATCCTGCAACAAACTTGTTGTCTGGCTCATTGTAAAGCTCCATTGGTCCACCAATCTGCTGGATGACACCGAGCTTCATGACGACAATCTTGTCAGCCATTGTAAGAGCCTCAACCTGATCGTGTGTAACGTAGATCATTGTTGCCTTGAGTCTGTTGTGGAGGCCGGAAATCTCAGCTCTCATCTGAACTCTGAGCTTTGCGTCGAGGTTTGAAAGCGGCTCGTCGAAGAGGAAGACCTTTGGCTTTCTAACAATAGCACGTCCTACAGCAACACGCTGTCTCTGACCACCAGAAAGAGCCTTTGGCTTTCTGTCGAGAAGCATCTCGATGTCGAGGATCTTCGCAGCTTCCTTTACACGCTGGTCAATCTGGTCCTTCGGGAACTTCCTGATCTTGAGACCGAATGCCATGTTGTCATATACGGTCATGTGCGGATAGAGAGCATAGTTCTGGAATACCATCGCGATGTCTCTGTCTTTTGGAGGAACGTCGTTCATAAGCTTTCCGTCGATGTAGAGCTCGCCTGAGGAGATATCCTCGAGACCAGCAACCATCCTGAGTGTTGTGGACTTACCACAACCGGAAGGGCCTACGAGAACAACGAATTCCTGATCTTTGATGTCGATGTTGACGTTGTCTACAGCCTTTACGCCGCCATCATAGATCTTGCAGATATTCTTAAGTAATACTTCTGCCATTCATTGCTCCTTTTTCTTTCGATAGCTTTATGGTAAGAGACGCTCTCTCCACAAGTAAAGGAAAAAAAGCATTGCAAAGAGGTATTTTTGTCTTTAAAATTGCTGAAAAATGCTTTTTGCTGACTAAAACTACCAAATTGGTCAAAAAGAGGGAGTATGCCCAAGATCTACAGCGATAAAGAACGGAAGGAGATACGCAATGCTCTCAGGAGGGAGGCAGGGAAATGCCTGGCACTTTATGGAGTGCGCAGGACAACTGTCGATGAGCTTACGAAACGCACGGATATACCGAAAGGGACATTCTATCTATTCTATGATTCAAAGGAAGCGCTTTTCTTCGATCTCCTCAGGACATTCGCGGATGAGGTTGAGGAAGAGTACCTTGCTATGCTGCAGGAGATAGATGAGAACCATATTGTTACCAGTCTTACGGATATCTTCTACACGCTGCTGATGAAGTTCTACCATGAAGGTCTGTACCGGTTTCTCGATGGAGCGGAGCTTGAGCTTGTGCTCAGAAAACTCCCTGATGACGCGCTTCCCGATCTTTCTGGCAGGATGCAGGGCGTGATTCGCAGTCTGTTCTCATATTTCTATATTGATGACAAGGATGATATAAGCGCATTTGAAGCGGGGTATGAAGCGCTTCTTCATCTTCTGCTTTCCGCTGATAAGCTGCCGGATAAGGAAAAAGCCCTCCGTCTTCTGATCAGAGGGCTTGTTCTTCAGATGGTGGAGTGATTATTCGGAATCCTTCTCCTTCTTCTCCTTGCTCTCTTCCTCTTCGGCTAGAGGCTCTGCTTTCTTCACAATCGCTTCCTCGATTCTCCTGTCCTCAATCTTCGTTACATTGATATCGAGGCCATTGATAGTGACGCTGAGCGTTGTTCCGTCCTCTGGAATCTGGGAAAGCGTGGAAAGAACCATTCCGCCAATGGTGTCATAGTCTTCATTCTCCTCAAGCTCGATTCCCGTCTCATCTGAAAAATCGCTGAGGCTGAGAGCACCGCTGACCTTCCACTCGTTGTCACCGATCTTCTGGATCTCGCTTTCCTCCTGCGGATCGAACTCGTCATAGATATTGCCGACGATTTCCTCAAGAAGATCCTCCAGCGTTACGATGCCTACAGTCTGGCCGTACTCATCCACCACGATTGCAATGTGGGTCTTTTTCTCCTGCATGTCTGAGAAAAGCTTATCCGCATGAATTGAATCAGGAACCATGTATGCAGGTCTGAGAAGGTCCTTGATCTTCTTATGTTCACCTGAGTTGAGATTGATGAGGAAATCCCTTGCGTTGAGGATGCCGAGGATATCATTGATGTCCTCGCCGTACACAGGGAATCTTGAGAGTCCGGAATCCTTGATTGTGTCGAGGATTTCATTGTCAGGGGTGTCCTCCTGGAATGATACGACATCGGGTTCTCTTGTCATGATCTCGCTGACATTGATGTCGTTGAACTCAAATACATTCTGTATCCATTCCTGCTCATCTTCCTCGATTGATCCTGATTCACCGCCTGCATCGACCATCAGCTTGATATCGTCCTCGGTGACAGCATCGTGATCCCCGTCTTCCTTAAGGCGCAGGATGTGGAGAATGAGATTCGTGGTCGCTGACAGGAGCCATACAACAGGTCTCATAATCTTTGCTGTGACGGTGATGACTCCTGAGGAGAACTTCGCGACAGCGTATGCTTTCTGCTGTGCGACTCTCTTTGGTACAAGCTCGCCGAAGATCAGGGTGAAGAATGAGATTATCAGGGTGATGATGATAACCGCAATTGTATTCGACAATCCTGCCGGCAGCCCGAGGTTCACGAATGCCGGTGTGATGTATTCGGCAAGGTTATCAGCTGCGAAAGCTGAGCCAAGGAAGCCTGCGAGCGTAATGCCTATCTGTATTGTTGACAGGAATCCCGATGGGTTCTCCGCCATCTTAAGCAGGCGGGGCGCATACTTGTCCCCGTCATCGGCAAGCTTCTTCAGCTTTGTGGTATTGAGTGATATCACAGCAATCTCAGTTGCTGCGAAGAACGCATTAATAGCAATAAGAATTATCTGTAGCAGTATCTGCTGTGCTAACGACATTTTAAGCTCCTTTGTGGTTTTTCTTTTTCATCTGGTGGTACAGGAACCAATCAGAGGAGGAGCTTCCTGAAAATGCCGTACAAATGCGGAGGCACTTCCGGTTCTTCTTTTCTTAAATTACTGCCAGGGCCATCGTCCACTTGCTGTTACTTTCCTTTGCACACTATGTGCGTGATAAACTAGCTTCTATGATATTAAAACTCCGGCATAGACGTCAATATTATCCGTCTCATGTCTCTTTAATATGCCTTTTCCCTTCCCATATGACATATGCAAGCGTATATAGTGCCATGATACCGGAAACCGTCGGGGCGATGATTCCAAGCATCCCGAGATCAGTTCCGAAACGCTCCCCGAAGAACCATACCATAGGGATTCTCAGCAGAAGAGCTCCTGCTGTGCAGCTTATCATTGTCCATACTGTCTTCTGCCTTCCGTTGAGATATCCATTGAGAGTGAATACCAGGGCTGTCATCATGTAGTCATAGCTTGCGGTGCGGAAATACGGTATCCCTGCCTCTATGACGCCTTTGTCAGATGTGAATACCCCGATCATGGTTGCAGGCGAAAGCTGTGCCCAGAGCCAGAACAATGAAGAGACTCCCAACGCGAAGAGCAGCGCAAGCCATAGTGATTTCCTTGCTCTCTCCGGTTTGCCCCTTCCGAAGTTCTGTGCAGTGATAGCCGCCAGGGCATTTGCCATTGATGTCGCGCTTAGCATGGCAAAGACATCGTATTTGGCTCCGACGCCTACAACTGCGGCTCCGTAGACACCCGCAGCATTCATCATCATCGTCAGATACAGAAACGATACCCTGACCGCAAGCTCCTGGAAGGAAATCGGGATTCCGACAGCACCAAGTTTTCTGACAATCTCGCCATCAATCCTGAATGATTCTCTTCTGAAATCGAAGATGAAGTTCTTTCTCTTCAGGTAGATTATGGAGATTGCCATGCTTGCACCTTGCGAGATGACAGTTGCGAGCGCGACGCCGGCAACTCCCATTCCCAGTGCTCCCGTGAAGATAAAGTCGAGGATGATATTCAGACAGCATGCGATTCCAACGAAAACCATTGGCCGCGTGGAGTCTCCATATCCCCTCAGGATAGCCGAGATCGCATTGTAAAGGCAGATGAAGAAATTCCCCAGAGAGCATATTGTCACATATGTCATCGTCAGGGTGAATGATTCCTGTGGGGTTTTGAGCAGATTCAGGACCTGCCTGCTGAAGAGAAGCATGAGCAGGGTCAGTACAAGTGCCGTGATGGAAAAGACTGTCAGCGTAGTGCCTATTGTCCTCTTCACCTTCCCGTAATCCTTTTCGCCCATGTAGTTGCCGATGATGATAGTAGATCCGAGTGTGAGCCCGGTGACAAGGCTTGTGACAATCTGTGTCACCTGTGTTCCCGTTGAGACAGCCGCCACGCTTGCCGCGTCGCAGAAACGTCCCACCACGAAAAGGTCAACAGCGCCATAGAGAGACTGCAGTATATTCGCAAGAAGGAACGGCACGGCAAAGCGGAATAATGTAAGCGGTATCGATCCTTCTGATAAATCCAAAGCTTTCATGGAAAAGGTGAATCACAACTAGGGGGCGGAAGTCAACGAATGAGGAGATCTTTATGTGCTTAAAATTTTACAATGTAATTTACATTCCTAAATTGGAATAAAAAATATATTTTTAATATTATTGTTTGGTTTGTCTCAGAAAGGTGTAGAATGATAACGGAAAATAAAAGGCTCCGTTCTGGAGCCTCTGTAAGCGACTGAGGGGAATCGGACCCCCTTCTTATGCTTGGGAAGCATAGGTAATAACCATTATACGACAGTCGCATCGGAGGGTAGGATATACGGTTTTCCTTTTGTGCGCAAGCCTTTTCTTTTCCTTAGAGGTTGTTATGGATGAGAAAGAAAGACTTGAGCATTACAGGAAGATGACAGAGACGCCTGTGTCCCGCCTGATATGCAGGCTGGCTGTTCCGACAATCATAAGCATGCTTGTCTCCGCGATATACAACACAGCCGATACATTCTTTGTATCCCAGCTCGGTACCAGCGCAGCTGGTGCTGTCGGCATTGTCTTCTCGATTATGGCGATCATCCAGGCTATCGGATTCACCATAGGAATGGGTGCCGGCAATATTCTCTCAAGACAGCTTGGAGCCAGAAAGGATGAGGAGGCGACTGTCACGGCAAGTTCCGGTTTTGCATTCGCCTTGGTCCTCTCTGTCATTCTTGCCGCAGCAGGCATCGCTTTCCGTCCACAGATAATGCGGATTCTCGGTGCAACGGAGACAATTCTGCCATATGCAGAGGCATATGCATCCTACATTTTCCTCGGCTGCCCGGTAATGTGCCTGTCTTTTGTCATGAATAATTACCTCAGGGCGGAGGGGAAGGCTTTTTATGGGATGATCGGCATAACAACCGGTGGCTTGCTTAACATTGCCCTCGATCCTCTGTTCATCTTCACCTTAGGGTTCGGCACGGCAGGGGCAGCGATGGCAACAGCGCTCAGCCAGCTTATTTCATTTCTGATTCTACTCTCATTCTTCCTCATGGGGAAAAGCAGCGTGAGGATATCGCTGCGGAAGGTCTCTCTGAAAATACGGATGTACCGTGATATCATAGTCATCGGATTGCCGACTCTTGCCAGGCAGGGGCTTGCGAGCGTTGCCTCTGTCGCGCTGAATGTTATGGCTGCCGCCTTCGGGGATGCGGCTGTCGCGGCTATGAGCATTTCCGGCAGAATCACGATGTTCGCTTTCTCTGCGATGCTCGGCTTCGGCCAGGGTTTCCAGCCAGTGGCTTCCTTCAATTACGGGGCAAAGAAATACCGTCGCGTCCGGGAGGCGACAAGATTCACTGCTGTCACTGGTACTGTGATAATGCTTTTCGCCTCCATCATGTGCTTTGTCCTTGCTTCTGCAATCATAGCTGCATTCAGAGGATCTGATCCCGAAGTGATGGAAATAGGTGTCAAATCTCTCAGAGCCCAGATGCTTCTCATGCCGCTGACCGGACTGGTCACTGCAGCTAACATGGGGCTGCAGTCAACGGGGAAAGCTGCGCCCGCTACAGTTCTCTCAATGGCAAGGCAGGGCATTTTCTTCCTTCCGATCATTCTCATTCTGCCCAGAATCCTTGGAATCGATGGCGTTATACTCGCGCAGCCTGCCAGCGATGCTCTTTCATTCCTTCTTGCTGTGTTCCTCTTCGTTCGTTTCATGCGAGGACTCAGGGAGCAAGAGAAAGGCAGTGAGGCTGACTAATTAAGATGGAAAGTCCATTCATCTTGAGATATGTACTTCAGGAGAAAGTAATTAATGTAAGTTAACCATCCTTATTAACAAGCTTTCGATTAAACAGGAAATTTGATTCAGTACATGATATAATCGGGGTATGGAAATAAAGAAGATCAAAGGCGTAGTCAAGGATTACGCATGGGGAAACACGGATTTCATACCTTCTCTTATCGGGGGAGCAACCGGTGCTCCGCAGGCTGAGCTGTGGCTTGGGACACACCCGTCCGGTGATGCGGATGTAAGTGGGGATGGAAAGCTCTCCGCTTTGATTCGTGATGATAAATCATATCTCGGTGATAAGGATTGGCAGCGCTACGGAGGCCGTCTGCCTCTTCTCATGAAAGTCCTTGCCATTGCGAAACCGCTTTCGCTGCAGTGCCATCCGAATAAAGCACAGGCCGAAGCCGGATGGAAGCGTGAAGCCGAGGACAGGAAATCCGGTCTGGCGGTTTCCTATCAGGATGACAATGAGAAGTGCGAGATGATCCTGGCGCTCTCTCCGATTACTGCGATGTGTGGTTTCCGTGATATCGAAGTCATGAAAGCGGATCTTGCAGCCATAGTGCCTTCCGCATTCGGCCGTACGCTTCGTGCGCTTGCAACAGATATTGAGAACCTGTTCATGTCGCTTTTCGGACTTGCTGAGGAGGAGAAGGCCGCTATCCTTGCAGAGCTCAAGGCCTCTCTCTCTTCCTCCTCCGAGCCTTCATGGGATGGGCTTTTCCTGACCCGATGCGGTATCTCGCGCGAGTGTCTTGAGCAGTACCCTGATGATATCGGTTGCCTTTTCCCCTTCCTGATGAATGTTGTCCATCTTCAGATTGGAGAGGCTATGCCGATTGTGCCAGGAACGCTGCATGCTTATGTCTTCGGCAACGGAATCGAGGTCATGAATGATTCTGACAATGTGCTCAGAGGTGGTCTGACAAAGAAGAGAATGGATCTTCCTGAACTGAGGAGTATCATGAAGTTCTCTCCGCTGACGGTAGCGAAGTGCACTTCCTCAAAGGATGGATTCGGACGCACGGTATTCTCTTCTCCATCTCCTGATTTCCGCCTGCTTGCCGTGAAATCTGGGACATATGAGATCAAAGAAGATCCGATTTCAATAATCCTTGTGACTGAGGGCTGTATCAGATTCTCGTCAAAGGGAGAGAGTCTGATGCTTGAGAAAGGCGAGGCTGCTATCATTCCTGCGGGGCTTGAATATACGATGACGGTCAGGGGTGAGGCATATGCCTCAGAGGTCCCGGATGCTTAACAGAAGGCGTATTGACCTCATTCTTGAGAGGGAGATCATAGAGGCAATGGGCTGCACGGAACCTGCAGCTGCAGCTCTAGCAGGGGCAAAGGCTGCGGAGCTTTTCGGCATGCAGCCTGAATCTGGTATAGTCACTGTGTCTCCCAACATGATGAAGAATGCGATGGGTGTATCCATCCCTAATTCAGCGCTTCATGGTATCAGAGCTGCGGTTTCGCTTGGTATAGCCATCAGGGATTCCGGGGCGGGGCTTTCTGTGCTGTCACAGGTTACTGACAAGGAAAGGGAGACCGCAATGGCCTTCCCTCTTGAGGTGCGGATTGATGAGGAAGCGCCATCGCTTTATGTGAAGGTGTCCGTTTATGGATCAGGGCATTCTGCATCTGCGGTAATCTCCGGTGAGCATGACAGATTCACATCGCTCGAGCTTGATGGGAGGGAACTGCCTGAGGCACCGATGTTCTTCCCTGAGTGCAGGACATTCTCGGAAGATGGTTTCCTGTCAACGCTAACTGTTCAGGATGTGATTGAGTATGCATCTGATCTGTCGCCGGTCATTAAGAGCCTTCTTGAGAAAGCCGTTGCTGAGAATATGGCAATCAGCAATGCGGGACTGAAAGAGGAGTGGGGCCTCTCCGTAGGCAGGATAATGGCCGGAAATGTTTCAGGAAAACCTAATTCTCTTGATGAGGCAATGCGTGAAGCAGCGGCCGCTGCTGCCGCCGGCTCTGATGCAAGGATGTCTGGATCCGTTCTTCCTGTTATGATCAATTCCGGATCAGGCAATCAAGGAATAACAGTTACTGTTCCTGTCGCCACAGTTGCTGAATATCTTGGCAGGAGCAAAGATGAGATGATAGCCGCTGTGTCAATCAGCGAGCTTGTAGGTATCATACTCACGAGTCACAAAGACAGGCTTTCTGCGCTCTGCGGTGCGTTCACAGCCGCGATAGGGACAGCCTGTGCATATGCATATCTGCTTGGCGGTGATGCGGCTGTGCTGGATGCAACTATCAATAATATGGTCGGGAATCTTTCGGGTATCATCTGTGATGGAGCGAAGGATACCTGCGCGCTGAAAATCTACTCATCCCTTATTGCGGCTTCTGTTGCCGTGCAGCTCGCGCTTGCTGGCAAGCACGCAGGAGGCGAGGCTGGTATTGTCGGGGATGATTCGCTTTCATCCATCAATCATCTTACGAGAATCTCCCATGAAGGAATGGAGCAGACAAACAGGACGATTCTCCAGATCATGCTTGAAAAGAGCAGATGAAGTACGTCGCTCTGGATTTCGAGACAGCCTCATCGTCTCCTGCAAGCGCATGTTCAGTCGGGCTTGTACGCATGGATGAAGAGGGGCACGCCGAAGAACGGTTCTATACGCTTCTGCGCCCTCTGGCGCCAGAATTCGATCCTCGCTGCTTTGCTGTGCACCATCTAGATCCTTTGTCCATTCTGCAGGCTCCTTCAATAGCTGAGGTCTGGCCTGAGATGAAGGGGATGATCGGCACCTTACCCCTTGTTGCCCACAATGCCCAGTTCGATATAGCTGTGCTCCGTTCTTCTCTTGAATCGTGGGGAATCGAGCCCGTTCATAACGAGTATTTCTGCACGCTTTCCCTTGCGCGCAAGCTCTGGAAAGGCCGGCGTTCATATCGGCTGACAGCTCTTGCAGAAGATCTCGGATGGGAATATGAAGCGCATAATGCTCTTGCAGACAGTGAGATCTGCGGAAGACTTTTCGCAAAGCTCTGCGGTAGCGCGCTTTATGATGACGAAACGGCAGAGCGTTTCTTCAGACGCATCTATCGGGACAAAAGCTACCCTAAGCGGATCTGATCACCTTTCACAGTCCATCAGACCTGTTCTGACCGCGATAAGTGGATACAGATACACTCCCCAGAGTCCCAGCATGTAATAAAGAGCGAAAGAAGTGAATGCTTCCGGAGCCGGGATGAG
Source organism: uncultured Spirochaetales bacterium (assembly GCA_949295505.1). GTDB lineage: Bacteria > Spirochaetota > Spirochaetia > Sphaerochaetales > Sphaerochaetaceae > Ornithospirochaeta. The sequence goes on from CASFLH010000068.1 coordinate 19,734, forward strand.
TGATATGAGCGCGGCGACAGCTGCTGTGGATATCATGCCGAGAAGGAATCTGATGATTTTCCTTGGCAGGCTTCCTTCTTCCGCCGATGAGTTCACGGTCTTCCTCTCAAGATAGAAGCCAAGCATCACGGAACCTGTGATGGCAGCGTTTGACATCAGGTCCTCGAATGCTACAGGGTCAATGCCCGTGTTGCTCAGAAGAAGCGCAAGCGTGATGGCGAGGATGGAAGCTGCGATTCCATATGTGAATGTCGTGATGAGAAATGCTTTCCTCATATCATAGAGGCGGAGCAGGAGAGGCGTAAGGGCGAATCCGAAGACAAGCCCTATTGCTGTTCCCGTGATTACATCAAGGGGCCAGTGCACGCCAAGCACCAGCCGTGATACAGGCACGAGGAGTATCGGGATAATCAGGATCAATGTGACCCACTTTTTCCATGCTGTTACAATCAGGGCAGAATAGAATGCCCCGGATGTGGTGCTGTGTCCGGAAGGGAATGAATACCCTGTCGCTGTGCTGAGCCTTCCGCCTTCAATGAGATCAGGATATACCTGGAATGGTCTTGGAAAACGGAAGATGGCTTTAAGTGTCTGGGAGACAAGCAGTGCAGATAGCAGTGAGGATGCAACGGCGAATGCTTTCTTGCGGCTGCTGCACCACATGAGAATCATAATTACGAGCAGCGGAATCGCTATCTCCCCGCACATGGAGGCGAGCTCTGCAGCTTTTTCGATTATCGGTGTCTTGATCCTCTGGAAAAAAAGCATTATCTCAAGCTGCATTCATTCCCTCCTTCTTGCCGTTCAGGTACATCATCACAGCCATCAGTATTATTATCGCATATCCAGTGAAGCTCAGGGCATCAGGTATCTGTGAGAATACTATCCACCCGAAGAGTGCTGAGAAAATCACCTGTGAATAATCATATACGGATATCTCCCTTGCCGGGGCGAAGCTGTATGCTGCGGTTATGGAAAACTGTCCGCCTGCGGCAGCAAGGCCTGCAAAAAGCAGCGTGACAAGCTGCATTGTGGAAAGCGGATGGAAGTCCAGGATCAGATATGGCAGTGTGACAAGGCACGAGAATACGGAGAAGAAGAGTACTACAACTGGTCCCTGCACACCTCTTTTCCCCAGGGCACGCACGCATGTGTAAGCCGAACCCGCACCAAGACCGCCAATGAAACCAATTACAGATGAAGCTAGATCGGTGTTCTGGAAGGAGGGTTTTATGACAAAAAGCGCACCAATAAAGGCACCTATGACTATCATTGTGGTTTTCAGGGACATTTTCTCCTTCAGGAAAATGAATGAGAAGATGAGTGTGAAGAACGGGGACATCTTGTTCAGCATCGTGGCATCCGAGAGTATGAGGTGATCGACAGCATAAAAGTTGCAGAGGATACCAACAGTGCCCAGTACGGATCTGAGTATCAGAAGGGGAAGGTCTTCTTTATGGAACTCTATGGTTTTTCTCTGGCTTATGAGAATGACTGCCGCTGCAATAGCCGCGATGAAGTTCCTGAAGAAGCTTTTCTCTATTGAGGGGATATTGCCTGCAAGTCTGACAAGCAAATTCATCAGAGCAAAGCAGAAAGCTGAAGACAGGATGCATGCGATTCCCTTCGATGTTCTGTTCATAGGGGCATTTTAGCAGATTAATAGCATTCAGTGAACTTGAGGCCTGAAAATGAACCAATGTTCCGAATTCAGTTACAAATAGCAATTACTACTTGATACATTTGAATTTTCAGATAAAAATATTATCCGACGTAATCGGGTCTCTGTGCCCGATAAAGTTTTTGTTTTGTTTTCCACAAAGGAGGAAACCATGAAGAAGATTGCTGTGCTGCTTGTTGTAGCAGTAGCTATGATGATGCCTCTCATCGCTGGCGGTAGCCAGGAGAGTGCTCAGACAGTTCTTACTCTTTCAGAGGTTCACGCTGAAGGATATCCGACAACACTTGCTGACTATGAGTTCGCACGTCTTGTTGAGGAAAGGACTGAGGGAAGAATCAAGATTGATGTCTATTCAGGTGGAACTCTCTATGGTGAGGAGACCGGATCTATCGAAGCTCTTCAGATTGGTGACCTTGCATTCGCACGTGTTTCTGCATCTCCTGTTGCTTCATATGTTCCAGCTCTCAACGTTATCCAGCTTCCTTACCTGTATCGCGATGGCGATCACATGTGGCAGGTTCTCAACGGTGAGATCGGACAGCAGATGCTTGCTGATATCGAGGCATCCGGATCTGGTCTTGTAGGTCTCTGCTACTATGACGCCGGTGCTAGAAACTTCTACACAAAGACTCCTGTAAAGTCCGTTGCTGACATGGCTGGTCTCAAGATCAGACTTCAGAACAACCAGATGATGGTTGAGATGGTTCAGCTTCTTGGCGGAAACGGTGTTACAGGCATTGGTCCTAACGATGTTTATTCTGCTATCCAGCAGGGAACAATCGATGGTGCAGAGAACAACTGGCCTACATACGAGTCAATGGGCGACTATCAGGTAGCTCCTTACTTCGTACTTGACGGACACACAAGGGTTCCTGAGATTCTCCTTGCTTCCAAGGCTGTTCTTGATTCACTTGATCCAGCAGATGTTGAGATCATCAAGGAATGCGCAAAGGAAACACAGGCTTACGAGATTGAGCAGTGGGCTCTTCGTGAGCAGTCCTCTGAGGAGAAGGTAACTTCTGAGGGTGTTGTTGTTACAGAGCTTACTTCTGAGCAGCTTGCTGAGTTCCAGGAGAGAATGCAGCCAATCTACGAGAAGTATGGTGCTGGCTACGAGGATATCATCGAGCAGATCCAGAATACTGGACTCTGATTTCTGTTAAATGCTCATCGGGGAGTATCATGCTCCCCGTTTTGGAATTTATAGGGAGGCGGACAATGTCCGGATCATCAAGCTTCAGGGATTGGGCCCTGAAAAACAAGCTGGCGATTGATAAGTCCAAGTATAATGGAAAGGTTCCATTCACTGCTTATATCGTTCTTGTCAATCACTGGTGTCACAAAGTTATCCTCACAATCTCGCAGATTGCTGTAGTGATAATGCTTTGTATCGTTTTCTTTAACGTTGTTCTTCGTTATTGTTTCAACACGGGAATCGGAGCTGTAGATGAAGTCGCAAGGCTTCTTGTCACATGCTTCACATTCCTCGCATGTGCTATCGGTGTAAGAGATCATATGCATATTTCCGTCACAATGGTCTATAACAGATTCCCCAAGGGCGGCAAGATGCGTAAATTCATGGATATTCTCCCCGATATCGCAACACTTGCCTGCGGAATATTCCTTCTTGTTTATGGTGGATCATACGTAGCGCGTCTTTTCAACCTGCCGGGTACGCTCCCGATGACAGGTCTTCCGACATGGGTGCAGTATATCTCTGCTCCTTTCTGCGGATTCATCATGGCATTTGATTCTATTCTGTTCCTCACTCGCATCCTCAAGCCAGAGGATCTGCTCTACAGCGAGGCTGAGGTCGATTATCAGGAGCTTGTAAAGCAGCAGGCTGCTGAAGCTGAGAAGGGAGGAAACAACTGATGGCAAGTACATCTATTGCAATCATCGTGCTCATCGGAGGCTTCTTCCTTCTGATGGCATTCAAGGTGCCTGTTACATTCTCGATGCTCATTGCATCAATTGCTTCTACTGCATTTGTTCCGGGTACTAACCCGACAACGATGGTCAGAATGATGATTGACGGCGTCAACAACTTCACGATGCTTGCCATCCCGTTCTTCATCGTAATGGGCGAGATCATGGCTGCCGGCCAGATCTCTGATATGATAGTTTACCTTGCAAACCTTGCTGTTGGACGTTTCCGCGGCGGTATCGCATTTGTCAAGTGTATCGACTCCATGTTCTTCGGTGGAATCTCCGGTTCTGCTGTTGCTGACGTCTCTTCCCTTGGTTCCGTTGTTATCCCGATGATGGTTAAGCAGGGCTATGACAGGGAATTCACAGTAGGTCTTACAGTAACCACAGCATGCCAGGGTGTTCTTATCCCGCCATCACACAACATGGTTATTTACGCTCTTGCAGCAGGAACAGGTGTTTCAATCGGACAGCTCTTCTACGCCGGCTTCGCGCCTGGAATCTGTCTTGGCCTTGGTTTCATGCTTATGTGCTTCCTCCTTGGCAAGAAGTACAACTTCCCGAAGGGAGAGAAGATGTACAAGAATGACAAGGTCAGGTGGATCGGAATCGCAAAGACTGAGGGAGCAAATGGCAAGCTTCCTGAGGGAGAGGGCTGGGTACGCTTCGGAAAGTTCGAGCTTGGTCACTGCATGAGAGTCCTTCTCAGCGCTATCCTGCCGATGATGACGCTTGTGATCATCCTCGTAGGAACTGGTGCCGGTGTGTTCACAGCTACAGAGAGCTCTGCCGTTGCATGTTTCTACACATTCATCCTCACATACTTCATCTTCCGTGCTGACAAGCTCAAGAACTTCGGCAATGTCATCAAGAACTCACTGAAGACACTTGCTGTCGTTCTCACTCTTATCGGAACTGCAAAGGCATTCGCATATATGATGACAAGGCTCAGAATCCCTGCAGCAATCACAAACGCTCTTATCGGATTCTCTGATAACCCGTATGTGATCTTCCTTATCATCAATATCCTTCTGCTCATCCTCGGATGCTTCATGGACATGGCTCCGCTTATCATGATCATGACGCCGATCCTTCTGCCGGTTGTACAGGCACTGGGAATGACGGATGTGCATTTCGGTATCATCATCATCTTCAACCTCGCCATCGGTCTCTGTACTCCTCCAGTAGGATCTGCACTCTTCGTTGGCTGTGCTGTCGGTAAGACGACCCTTGAAGCCACTGCAAAGAAGATGCTTCCGCTCTTCCTTGTCATGCTCTTCATGCTGATGATATTCACATATGTGCCTTTCATCTTCAGGATTCCTCTTTTCGGATACTGATATAAGCCTGCCCGCTTCTTCTGAGGCGGGCAGTTTGCTGTTTTATTTCGGATATTAATCTATGAATGTATTGATTATAGGAGCTGGCAGGAGAGGAGTCAGAATCGGACGGCATCTGGCCGCTGAGGGATCCTCAATCACATTCCTTGACAGATCCATCTCAAAATGCCGCGATGCAGAGGCTAAGGTTGACTGCCTATCCGTATGCGGTTCCGGAACAGACCTTGCGAAACTCAAGGAAGCTGGGGCTGATAAAGCCGATACTGTCATCGCCGTGACCGATTCCGATGAGGTCAATATCGTTGCCTGTGGAATCGTTGCCACTGAATTTCCAAACGTCGTAAATACAATTGCTGCAATCAGATCCGCAGGATATCTCGGGGAAGAAGGGCTTCCTCCGCGTATTCTGGGAATCACACATATAATCAATCCTGACCAGGAAGGTGCTCAGAGGATTCTCGACACGATACATTACGGTCTTTACCGTGATACGCTCATCTTCCCAGGCACGGATTTCATGATTTTCACTATTACAGAGGGGCTGGGAGCTGTAAGAAGGGGCGATACGATAGCCGCTATAAGAAAGCGTATAGCGCACAATTTCGTTGTCGCTGCAATCTACCGTAGGGGCAAGGTTCTTATTCCTTCTGGAGATACTGAAGTGAGGCAGGGGGATATCCTTGTCATCATCACTGATAGCGACAAGGCTTACATCGAGCTCAGCGGTATATCCGAGCGTGAGGTTTATCAGGAACCTGATGATATCGTAATCCTTGGGGCTACAAGAATAACGAGATTCCTTCTCTACTCATTCTCTCCGAAGGAAAGGAAGAGGATCCGCCTTGTTGAGAAGGATGAGACCGTGGCAAATGAGTTCGCCTCTCTTTTCCCGGAGGCTACAGTTCTCAACGCTTCCATTACGGATGAGAGCATCTGGGAGGATGAGGAGCTTGGCAATGCTGATCTTTTCATAAGCCTCACGGACAATGACGAGCTGAATATCGTCACCTCAGGCTATGCGAAGAAAATCGGGGCCAAGAAAGCTATAGCGCTTGTAAAGTCGAACACGAATTACAGTCAGTTCGCTCTTTCCCTCGGAGTTGATGTCGCGCTTTCCATCACCGATGTCACCGTTGATTCTCTTATCAGATATCTGCGTGGCGATGGCATATCCGCAATGCATACGCTCTTCGAGGGTGAACTTGAAGTATATGAATATGTGGTCCAGGATACTTTCCCGTTCATCGGGAAGAAGCTCAAGGACATTCATTTCAAAAGCAGGGTTGTCATTGCTGGCGTCAGAAAGGATGATGGGACCGCTCTCGTTCCTGATGGGGAATATGTTTTTACAGAGGGCGATCGTCTCATTCTCTCAATCCGCCATGATGACAGCAGTTATCTAAAGGAGCTGTTTCTCTGATGCATATCAAGTCCGTGCTGAGATTCCTTGCATTGATCCAGCTGCTTGTCGGTATCTGCATGCTTGTGCCTTTTGCTCTGGCTTTCGGTTATGGGGAAGAAGAAGCTATTGAGGCTTTTGCGGTTACCGAGATCGCGATTGTTGTCTTTGCTGCAGTGGTTCTCATATCTACCAGGAAGGAGAAGATATCGATAAAGGCGAGGGACAGTTATCTGCTGGTCACGCTTGTGTGGGTGGTCGCAACGGCCTTTGGTGCTCTACCTCTGTATCTTACAGGTACGTTCGAGACATATCTGAGCTGTTATTTCGAGATCATGTCTGGTTTCACAACGACTGGAGCTACAGCCCTTTCCTCGATTGAGGACAAGCTGAAATCGATACTTTTCTGGCGTGGAATGACGAACTGGCTTGGAGGTATGGGAATCGTTGTTCTCTTCGTAGCTCTTATGCCGTTCATGGGACTCAAGGGGACGAGCCTTGTAAATGCGGAGTCTGTTGGTCCTACGAAGGATAAGCTTACTCCGAAGATCCAGCATACCGCTTTTGCCCTGTGGGCAATCTATACGGTGTTCTCTGTAATCCAGGTGCTTCTCCTGTGGATCAAGATCCCTCTTTACGATGCGGTCACTGTCATGTTCGGTACGATGGGCGCAGCGGGCTTTGCTCCCAAGAACTCTTCAATAGGCAGTTATCACTCTGCATATGTCGATGTTGTTGTGACAATCTTCATGATTATCGCGGGATCGAATTTCTCGCTTTATTTCAAGGCGGTAAAAGGCCACATAGGCGATGCATTGAAAGACAAGGAGCTCCATCTCTATGCTGCGATCATAGCGCTTTTCTCCATCATGATTGCTGTTGATGTCTCTGATACATATGGCAGTTTCTTCACAGCTCTCAGATATTCAGCATTCCACGTGGCATCAATCATCACGACAACAGGTTTCGCGACATATGACTACAATTTCTGGCCTCAGTTCTCGAAGACCTTGCTTGTGCTGCTCTTCTTTGTCGGAGGCTGTGCCGGATCCGCTGGCGGTGGCATAAAGGTCGTCAGGGTCGGTGCTCTTATATCTCTTGCTAGGAACGCTATCAAGAAGAGGCTGCATCCTAATGCTGTCATACCTCTGAAGCTGGGAGACTCAAATGTCGATCAGACCACGTTGCTTTCGATTGCAGGTTTTGTAGGAGCCTATATCATCACAGGATTGCTGGGGACAGTTGTCTATTCCTTCTCGGGATATGATTTCGAGACGTGTTTCACCGCAAGCTTCCTGCTGTTGGGGAATATCGGCATTGGCATGGGAGCTGTCGGCCCATCGGGGAATTTCTCCATTTTCTCCGATGCGATCCTGACGGCTGGTTCCTTCCTGATGCTGGTGGGACGTCTTGAGCTTTTCACGGTATTTGCTCTTTTCACAAGAGATTTCTGGAAGAAATAACCCGCTTTCCATTTCCGGTGTTATACTTAGATTATAAGGGGATTCCCTATCTGGGGTATCCTCTACGCACTGGAAAATAAAGCCATTGGCTTTTGGAGAGTGAAATGAAAAGAACAATTGCTATAGCTGCATTCTCACTGGCAGCCGCAGCGGCTTTCGGATGCTCGGGATTCGCATGGCATACAGAGGATGGGTGCCATCTGCTGGGACGTACATATGATATGTTCGGCGATCTGAGCGGGAACAAGATTACTGTGATAGCCCCGGGCTATGAGCTGCATACATCTCCTTCTGGTGAAGGAGAAACAATAACCATGGAGTATGGTTTTGTCGGGAATGGAATCCAGGGGGCTCCTTCTCCGATCTTCACGGATGGAATCAACGAGAAAGGCCTGATGGGAACTCTGCAGAACTTCCCGGGATACGGTCATTACAATACGCAGAAGAGTGATGAGAATACTGATCTTCATCCTGCCTTCTTCGTACCGTACATGCTTGGCACATGCACTTCCGTTGAAGAAGTTGCTGAAGCTTGCAAGCATATCAATCTGACTGATGAGCTTATATTCGGAGCCCATATGTCCGTGCATTATATCTTCTCCGATGAAACGGGGGAGGCGATAATCATAGAACCGGATGAAGATGGTATCACAGTTCATCGCAGCACCATCGGAGTGATGACGAACGCTCCTGGCTATGATTGGCAGTTCACGAACCTGAAGAATTATGTGGCGGTATCGAATGTCGATACTCCTCCTCGTGAGCTTCTGGGTGAGACGATTTCCGCATTCGGCAACGGAACTGGTGGCAGCTTCGGCCTTCCTGGCAGCTATTCTTCTCCTGCAAGATTCGTTCGCCTTGCCTTTGCAAAGGAGTTCGCACCGCTTGGAAAGAATGAGATTGATGGAATCACGAGAATGTTCGACACATTCTCCGTTGTCTATGTGCCGGATGGAATGCTCAAGGAGAGCGCCGACCATGACGAGTACGAGAGGACGCTCTGCACAACGGGCATGTGCGCTGAGAGCAGGACATATTACTTCTCTCCTGCTGAGAACCGGCGTATCAACGCATACAGCGTGGAGAATGCTCTCTCTGCAATGGGCGAGGGAGAGACAATCGCGTTCTATCCGATACCGATTGATGAAGACATCAATTATGTGATCTGAGAGAAGTCGAGGAGGCCCTGAAAAGCCTCCTCATTTCAGCGTGAAAGGAATACGGTGAAGAGTCTGGATAATGCCTCGGTATCCCTGACCCCCGCTGTCTCATATGGAGAGTGCATCGCCAGCTGCGCCGCCCCGATATCAACTGTGGGGATGCTCAGTTTCTGGGCGGAGAGATTGCCCAGTGTTGATCCTCCCGGAATATCTGAGTGATTTGCGAAATACTGGTACGGAATTCCGTTTTCATCCATCAGAGCCCTTAGATAGCTAGCGCTCTGGGCATCGGTTGTATACTTCTGAGCGGCGCTGAATTTTATGGCTACGCCGCCATTCATCCTTGCTCTGTTCGTTATATCGCATTTTTCCATGTAGTTGGGATGCAGCGCATGGCAATTGTCAGCGCTGATCATGAAGGATGAGGCGGCTTTCATTGCCTTTTCTTCGGCATCGTGGCCAAGAACATATGAGATTCTTTCAATCGTGGTCGGGAGGAAATCAGAGAGTGCTCCCTGCTTTGTGCCGCTTCCTGTCTCTTCGTTGTCGAAAAGTGCGATAAGAGGCATGCTGTTGTGGCTTTCTGCATTCAATATCGCCTTGAATGCAGTATATGCGCACATCAGGTCATCGATTCTCGGTGCTGAGAAGAACTCATTTTCCGCACCCCAGATTGAATGGCGTGTCCGGGGATAGAGATATAGTTCATATTCCAGAAGATTCTCTTCGCTGCAATTCGCTTCTTCTGCCAGAATTCTTCTGAAGGTTCCTTTCTGGATTCCCTCTGCAAAGAGTGGAAGCATGTCTTTCTGGGCTTTGTAACCATTCTCCTCATTTACCTTTCTGTTCATGTGGATTGCAAGGCTCGGTATAAGCACAGCATCACGGTCGAAATCAACAAGTGTTTCCTTTATGCCGCTATCTGTTTTCACGTAAACTCTTCCTGCTATCGATAGTGGTCTGTCGAACCATGGTGCCATCAGAAGTCCGCCATATACTTCTGTATTCAGAGTGGTGTAAAGGCCTGACACCGTGACTTCGGGGTCTGTCTTTATCTTGAATGCGGGGCTGTCTGTGTGTGCTGAGACAAGAGAGTAACCATTGAAATCTTCTTCAGGAACCCTGAATGCGATCAATGCGGAGCTGTTGCGTGTCACATAATATGATCCGCCTTTAACGATGTTCCATCGTTCTTTTTCTTCAAGACGGCAGAAGCCATTCTCCTGAAGTTCCTTCTCCATGTTTCTTACAGCATGGAACTGCGTAGGGCTTTTCTCTATGAAAGCACAGAGATCCACCGTTTCTGCATATTTTCCGTTCATGAATCAGAGTTTATGAAGAGGATGGTGGTGTGTATAGTCCTTTCAGGCTTTTTGCAGTATGGAAACAGATGATTGTTGTTATGAGTGCAATACCGCAATTTGAGATCATCATCATGATGCCGAGCGCGGCAGAGCCATCAGTGATAACCCTCTGAAGCAGCAGGAGTACAGGGATACGCAGAAGGAATATCCTTGTGAAATTGAGGACAAGTGTTATCCTGGTTCTTCCGAGGCCAAGAAGAAAATCCATTCCAGCGCCGTTGAGTGCGATTCCCAGGCAGCTTGTCACATCGAAGATGAAGATTCTTCTGATCTGCTCCTTGAAAGCTGTATCGAGGCCATTGCGGCTTGTCGCGAATATGGAGATCAGCGGATCCAGGATAAGAAAGAGCAGGAAGATGGCGACAATGCTTACACAGAGCGTTACAGCGATATTTGCCTTGTATGCCTTGACAGTCCTTCCCTTGAGCCCAGCACCGTAGTTCTGGCTGATTATCGAGCTGGAGGCATCCGAGAAGCCGTTCTCGAAATTACTTGCGAGTCCGCTGATGCTGTTTGAGATGCTCAGCGCACCAATCATCTCTGCACCATATACAGCTGCAATTGAATTCACGACAGTCTTCCCGAGAGAGAACGCGGAATCTTCAATGGCGACAGGGTAGGAGATGCTCACAAGGTCCTTCGCGTGCCCTTTCCTGCTATGAATAATCAGCTCCGGCTGTATTCTGAATATGCTGTTTCTGTCTGTCAGATTATGTAGTGAATAGACCGCAAAGAGTGCATAAGTGATGAGCGTTGCCATTGCAATCCATAATATGCCCTTTTCAAGCACGCAGATGAATAGAGCGGTAAGACCCAGTTTGAAGACCATGGAAATGATGTTGACTGTCATTATCACACGGGTTCTGCCACGGGTTTTCTCCATGTTGATATATAGAAGATTGATGTAATTCAAAATTGTTGAGATGACCAGAACACGGAAATAGGCAGTACCCTCTGCGATAAATTCTTCTGGTGTTGCGATAACCCTGAGAATAGATGGCACAAAGGGAAGCAGAAGGACGAAGAATATGGAAAGAATGCATAGAAGACGAACAAGAGTATTCATCAACTCTCCAGCTTTCTCCCTGCTTCCGGCTCCATATGCTCTGTTGATTAGTATCATTGATCCCGTGATGAGACCGGATCCAATGGCATTGAGAATCATTCTCAGCTGATTGAAATAAGCTACTGTCGATACGCTTATGGTGCCGATTCGGCTTGCCATCATCGTATCCAGAATGGAGAACATCGAGTTGAATACTGCAAATACTGCAAGCGGAGTTCCTACCTGGAAGATAAGGCGGAAGAGATTGCCCGTAAGGGCGAATTGCCTGAATTCCTCCTCTGTCATCCTTGACATATCAATGGTTACCGAGGTTCATGAAATTGCTTACTGGAATACTGAATACGATTCCCATTCCTTTCTTCTTGAGCTGTTCCATGCCGTTGATTGCGTTAAGCACAGCCTCGGCTTTATCTCTGGAGATGACAATCATGAGTATTTCCTTTTCCGGGACAAGCGGCGCACCGAAGAATTTAACATCATCTTCCGTACTCGTGCCATGTGCATTGATGACAGTGCCTCCCTCCGCGCCTGCTTTCCTTGCAGTCGCCATGATATCCTCGCTGTATCCGTCTTCGCAGATGACCTCTATTAATACCCACCCAGAATTCATATCCGAGACCTCCATCATGCCATCCCTGGCCGTATCTATGATCATGACCACACCTTTTGCCTTCACAGAATGAACAGCGTTGAGAATGGCTTTGGTATTCTCTTTCCTGATAACGCTGAACAGTACCTCCTGCTTTGTGTCTCCGATACCGAGCGCGGCAAGAATCGTAGAGGAAGCTGTTCCCTTTGCAAGACATACAGTACCGCCTGGAGCACCTGCTTGCCTTGCTGCAGCCATGATGTCTTTTATCTGACCTTTGCGTGCGATAGCTATCATTGTGCACCAGCTCATTTCTCACCCCTTTCTGCTTTATTGACTCTTGTCTGATAGATTATACCAAGAATTTCTATCAGGAGTATCGGCATCATGGCTATCATGGCAATCATTCCGAACGAGGCTGAGAGGGAGGATGCGGTCGATCCTGAGGCTGCTCCCATTGCAAGGGGCAGCAGGAATGCAGAACTCATCGGGCCTGTTGCGACACCTCCGGAGTCAAATCCGATTGCCGAGAATAGTCCCGGTGTCTTTATCATCAGCAGCATGATAAGAGCATAACCGGGGAGTATGAATGTCCAGATTGAGAGAGCGTGCACCGTTCTGATCAGCGACAGCACGACAGCCAGCCCTACGCCCAGTGCAAGAGTGCAGAGCATGATTCTCTTTGAGATCCTGCCACTGCTTGCATCTTCTACTTGTCCCGTGAGGACAATGACAGCAGGTTCTGCCAGCACGACGCACAGGCCGAAAACGAAACCGGAGATATACAGCAGAATAGGGCTGATCTGGATGAGGGCGCTGCCAAGCTGCCTTGCAACATCGGAGAAAGAGTATTCGACGCCAGTGAAGAATATGACAATGCCCAGATAGGAATAGACGATGCCTGAGAACTCTCTCGTTGCCTCTGTGCGTGGCATTTTCAGCACAGCAGCCTGCATGAGGATACATACAGCAACAAGAGGCAGCAGCGAAATTCCCACTTCCCGGAATTTCGTACCAAGAAGATTCCAGAAACCAGACGCCAGCGTTTCCTCCGCTCCGGAAACAATCATGCTCGATGATCCTCCTGAGATTGTCCCCAAGATAAGGACGGCAAGGACCGGCCCTATTGATGAAAGCGCGACATAACCGAATTCAGATTCCGCATTATGCTTGCGCATGACGGCAACACCTGTGCCAAGGGCCATGATGAATGGTACTGAGAGGGGGCCAGTGGTGGCTCCTCCTGAATCAAAGGCGACGGATACGAAGAAATCCTCATTGAGAAATGCGATGGAGAAGATAAGCGCATAGCTTATGGCAATGATGATCTTCATCGGCCATCCGAGCACTGTGCGTGCAAGGGATATGGAAAAGAACAGTCCCACGCCGATTGCGATTGCTCCGATGAGGGCGTTGATTGCCACATTCGGATTGACCTGGTTGACCTGCACTGCAAGCACCTGGACATCGGGTTCCGGTATCGTGATGATCATTCCCAGGACAATTGCGGCAGCCAGCATGAGAGGAAGCGAACGGCTTTTTGTCAGCGAAGATCCAATCCTGCTGCCAATCGGCGTGATTCCGACCTCAACACCTGTAAGGAAGAGCGTAAGGCCCATGATAACCAATGCACATGAGAGCATGAAGCGGCAGAATTCCACACCGTCCATCACTCCTGTGGCTATTGAAAGGACGGAGGAGAATATCGCGATAGGCAATACGGATAAGATGACTTCTTTCAGCTGCTTCAGGATATCCATGATCGTGACTTCCTTTTCCTATTATAACAGAGAAGATTATTCACTGTATGGACTTCATGTGTGTGATTTCTCGTTTTTCTGTATTGTTGTTACACTAGGACTCACCAGATTATAGGCGTTTGTCCTGTTTGCCTGAGAAATTCATTGCACTTGATGAAGTGATCGTTGCCGAAGAAACCCCTGAACGCGCTCAGAGGGCTAGGGTGCGCTGATTCCAGAATCAGATGCGCATGGTTCTCTATAAGCTGCTTCTTGCTTCTGGCATAGCTTCCCCAGAGCATGAACACCTTTGGACGCGGATCGGCTCCGAGCGCATGGATGGCGTTGTCTGTGAAGATTTCCCATCCTCTGCCAGCATGGGAGGCGGCTTTATGGGCTTCGACTGTAAGCGTGCTGTTGAGGAGAAGAACTCCTTGCTCTGCCCATCTCGTGAGATCGCGTGACCATTCTCCCTGCTCAACGTCTTCTCTTATTATCTCCTCATGTATGTTCTTCAGCGAGGGAGGTTCTTCCGTATTCTCGTGCACGGAGAAGGAAAGCCCCATGGCCTGGCCTTCCTCATGATAAGGATCCTGTCCCACTATGATGACCTTCGTATCCCCGAAGCTGGTGAGACGGAAGGCGTTGAAGATGTCGTTCATAGGAGGATATATGATCTTTGAGGCGTATTCGGCCTTCAGGAACTGCCTCAGTGAAAGATAATATGGTTTTCTCTGCTCTATATCAAAAAGCGGCTGCCAGTCATTTCCTACATTTATCATGAATCAGATGATAAACCATAAGCCCGGACTGTCCAACCTGATTGCATTGCTGCGTGTTAAATGTATATCATCATCCCGTTGCCTTATGTCAGCTTTCATAAAAAGAGAAATAGTATTTGTTATCGCACTTGTGGCAGCGGCGGTGTCCGCATTCTTCAATCCGCCTTCGGCATCCTGGATTGAAGCCGTTGATTTCAGGACGCTCGCGCTGCTTTTCGCTCTGATGGGAGTCTCTGAGGGACTGAAGGCTTCTGGTCTTTTCGATTCCGCGGCTGGTGTGATGATGAGGCAGGCTGGCAACACAAGAAGACTTTCGCTGATGCTTCTCGCGATAGTCTTCGTGTCATCTATGTTCTTTACCAATGATGTTGCGCTCCTGATGTTCGTTCCTTTCACGATGATGATACTTGATAAGGAAGGTGCAGAAGAGGAATACATAATAAGGCTGGTCGTGCTGGAGACTATTGCAGCGAACCTCGGCTCGATGACGACACCTGTAGGAAACCCCCAGAACCTGTATATCTGTTCTTTCTTCAATGTGGAGGCAAAACCTTTCTTCTATACGATTCTTCCGTATTCATTTGTCTCTCTTGTGCTTGTTGCCGCCTCGTTTTTCCTTCTGCTGCGCTCAAAGCGGGCAGTTGAACCTGACACGGGGGAAGTGCGGCGGATCGACAAGGTCAGGACAATAATCTATCTTGTCTTCCTGCTTGCGGCGCTCTTCTCTGTTTTCCGTGTGATAAGCTGGCAGATTCTTTTTGCAGCAGAGGCTCTATATCTTCTGCTCCTTGACAGGAAGATACTGCGGAGAATTGATTACATCCTTCTGCTCACATTCGTCTGCTTCTTCATATTCAGTGAGAACATAAGGAATATCGAGAGCGTCAGGAATCTGATATCAGGACCGATGCTCACGCACCCTGTTGCAGTCTCTGCCGCTGTTTCCCAGGTGATAAGCAATGTGCCTGCCGCGATATTGCTTTCCTCATTTGCCGATGGCTTCGAAGGCGTTCTTGTCGGAACGGATATCGGAGGGCTTGGCACGCCGGTTGCGTCGCTTGCTTCACTGATTTCCCTGAAATTCTATTTCAGAAGGAATGTTGGTGCAAAAGGCAGATACATGCTTGTATTCCTTATCATGAATTTCATCATGTTAGCTATCCTCGCGCTTTTCTCGCTGGTAATCGGATAAGACCGCGTCTGGATGGACAATCACAACTGCTATGATTCAGATTCGGACGAAAAATGCACAGAAAGGAGCCTTTTGCTCTTAACTTTTCCTTTGTTTTTATTATAGTCAGATATAGTGCATAAGGTGATGTGCGCGGCTTACGAGGGTGATTTCTGCTCTGGGTTTTCCTTGCAGGTCTCTGTAGATGGAGGAAAGTTTCTAACGTCTATGGGGTGGGTGCGTGGTAGAAGCATGAGAGCTTATGAAAAAGCGGTTGATTTTCTGGCTGCTTTTCATCGCATCTTTTGCGATTGGCGTGTACCCGCTCTGGAGTGAGAAAGTGATTGCATCCGCAACTCTCACCATCACTCTGAGAGTGCCCGAGCGGCCTGTTACTCCTGAAACTGAGGAAGGGCTTTATGACGGGTATAAGGTAGAGAAAACAGCCGACACCGTGTTTGTCACCGCGGTATGAAGCCTTGCTTTGGGTGTTGCAGGGCTTTGCGGGCAGGTTGTGGTTCTCACAGCCTGCCTGCTGCTTCATTTAAGAAGGGTATTGAGAAAAGCCTCTATCTCTGAAGCCCTTTCTGTTTCCGACGGCAGTGGATCCGGGTCTGTTGCATATACAGCAAGCGCGTACTGGCACAGCATTGCAGCTTCCTGATTATCAGAGAAATCACCAAGTGGAACCGTGGAATAGAAAGGCGTTGTATCCCTTCCATCTCTTCCTTCATAGTACTTCATCTTCTCTGTAGGAATCGTTTCCTTCTCATACTTGTCCTGCATCTTGTCCAGTTCCTTCGCTCTCTTGGATGCGCTCCATCCTCTGTCGTGAAGCTGCTGGGCCAGTTCCAGGTAATTCGTCAGGTTAAGCCTGTTCACGTTATCCTGTGTGTCGAGACAGCGGCGGATGTAGCTTATTGCGAAATTATCATTGCCAAAGCTCAGAGGAGATCCCGGCAGCTGATTGTACAGGAGGGACAGCACATACCAGGCATCTGACATGTCGGCATTGAAATCATTCTGCACCTTTTCTATGAGGGAGCGCATCGGCTTGGCCTTTGAAAGGCTATTCAGCGGTCCGTTCACCTGACCGATTCTGCCGATTGCGGAAGCCTGCCAGTGATACCCATCTGGTGTCTCCTCCAGCGCAAGTGACTCCTCTGCATACTGCTGGCTTCTACCATAACCTTCAAGCCGCTCATCCTTCTTGTCTTCCGGAATGCCGTCTGTAATATAGAGCACCGTCCTTGAAAGTCTCCAGAGAATGGCGGCTCTTTCACTATCGCTCTCTGCTTCGTCATAAGATGCTAGGAGATATTCCATATCCTCCGCGTATGCCTCTTCGTGATAGAAAAGGCTGTCGCTCATCGCCGAATCGAACGATGCAGAGAGCATCGCCGCTGCGAACAGCATGAGAACTGCTATGATCGTCTTTTTCATATTCACCTCTTCATGACAGTAACATGGATTGCAGTGCCTGATACAGAGAGCATGGCTTTTTAATTGACCTGTGGTCTTTCCCGGGAATAGAATTGCGGTATGGGAAACTGGGCAGAGCTGTATCGTGGGATATGTCTTATCATCAGTCATTCTGTTTCTCTTTATCTGATGTCCCAGCCTCGTCCAGAGATAAAGCATCCACTGCGGCAATGGGTATTTTCCTATCTGCTAATGGGTATCGTGGTGTGCCCGCTTCTTTTCTTTGTCGGATTCACCCTGTTTTCAGGAATCGTTGCATATCTTCTGCTGTTCATAGGATTGTTCTTGACTTTTCTGTGGCTGAATGCGGGTAGTAGGTACCGGAGTGTATTTCTCTTCTTCATATACGTAACATTCTTCATGCTCTCAGCGGCAGTTGCCAATTTCCTGGGAGGAATTTTCTTTGATGGCAGTACTGTCGCAATTGCTTCGATACGCACGCTGTTCACCATCACGGTGATTGTTGTGTATCCCCTTAAGCTGGAGAAGCCGTTTCTGCGCGCAACCGACAACATTGATAAAGGCTGGGGAGTCCTGATTGCTTTCGAGCTGGTTTCATCCATAGCAATCTCGGTGTTTGCATTTACCGGAGCCTTCTTCATTGGTAACAATTCGATATATCTTATACTGCTGATGATTTTCACCATCATCTTCATCGCTTCTTTTTTTGTCGTGATAAAAATGGTCAGCATGCTTAATAACCGTATGTCGATGCGTCTCATAATGGCGCAGCAGGTACTGCTTGAGAATGAGCTCGAGGCAGAAAAGGAATTCGTCTCTTCTGCGCGCAGATTCCGTCATGATATGAGAAAGCACAATGAGGTTGTCCTTTCATACCTTGAAGAAGGCAAAACAGAAGAGGCAATGTCCTATCTCAGGGAATATGATGGCATGATCAAATCGTCCTTTGCTTCTGGGTTCTGCGCAAACAGTATTCTCAACGCGATTCTCAAGATGACTGAGCGTAGATGCCTCGTGGTAGGAGGACGGCTGACGGCAAGGGTTGCTGTTCCGGAAGTACTTACGATTTCACGCACTGATATGGTTGTCATCTTCGGTAATCTTCTTGAAAACGCCTATGAGGCATGCGCGAAAACAGATGATCCCTGGATTGAGGTGAACGCTGCGGTCAAAAACGATTCCCTTCAGTTCGAGATCAGAAACAGTATGGAGGGATGCCTGTCTTGGAGGGATGATCTTCCCCTGAGCACGAAGAACAATGGTGGGACGGGACTCCGAAATGTCGAAGCCGTCATAAGGCGCTGCAATGGTATGATGAGTCTGAATCAGGACGGTCAGGTCTTTGTTTCCCGTGTGATAATCCCTCTGGATCAGAAACAGGATATGCCTTGATCATATTGACAAAAATAAAGATTTGTGGCATTATATATAGTTACGCACAAGTCGTTTTGCTATTTGGGTTTTCATTGCATGCCGCAATGAATCGATGATGGATGGTTCAGAAAAGGAGAATACTGTGAAAGCATTCATCGTTTGCCTATTCAGGAAGATCATCAAGTAAGGCTTAGAAGGAAAGACGTTTATAAGATATGCCGTCAGAAAACCTGCCAGCCTTGTCCTGCAGGATGAAGGCGGCAGAGATTCTATTTTCTCGGTCTGGAGAGAACACACCACCCGATGAAGAGAATACAGATGAAAGCTATCAGGAGGGTAAAGAAGTTCTGCCTTGGCAGATCGAGGGAGAATAACATGTCGGCAACGATGAACAGCACGATGGCTGCAATTGCAATCATCCCTGCAACTCTTCGCTTCCTCATCATTCTGTACCTCCGATGTCGACTTCTGGTTCCCGATATTCTTCTTCACGCTTTCCTCTGTGAC
>CASFLH010000069.1 GCA_949295505.1 uncultured Spirochaetales bacterium
AGGGGTTTCTTGAGATCCTCTATATATACTTTTGAGGCACCTGTTGCGTATGCTTTCTCCTCAACAGCCTTGAAATCCTCTTTCTGACCTACGTCAGCGACGTATGCGATCACATCGAAGCCCTTGTTGGCAAGCCACTTGAGAATGACTGACGTATCAAGTCCACCGGAATATGCAAGAATGACTTTATCTTTCATTGTGTTATCTCCTGATGGCTGTAATTATGCATATTCATAAAATTATATCAAGAGATTTTTGCATATTTATTCATAAATTTATCAAAACTGCATTTATTTCTGCATAATACATGAATTTAGAGAAATACGATTATAATCAGTGAAAAAAACGTCCCCAGCGGCTCTGCCCACTGGGGATTCGCGCCCCGGACTGCTCCGCGGACGTCTATGGCAGTCCCTCTTCTAGGCAACCTGGCATCGCCATTTAAGCCACTGATTAATAAATAACATGAGCTTTTGGTTTTGTAAATACAGATTTGCTAAGAAATGACATAAAAGTTGTATTGGTTTGCAAAGCAGTGTTGCAAATGACAGCGCGATTGCTTAAATTCAGGAGTATGGTTGGTTTCTTCATTAAGAAAGCTTTCTTTGATGGCTGGGATAATCTCATTGGGCTTGTCCTTTTCAATATCGGGTACATCGTGCTGATGTTCATCGCTTTCTGGCTCTCGATGACAATCGGTCAGATTCATTGGGTAGCGGGATATGGAGCTCTCATCCTCTCGATTGTACTGGTTTCCGTTCTTCTTGGAGGGACAGCTTCCGTTGCCTTCAATTATTCGGATTACAAGCATGACGCCTGGGCTGCGTTCAGGGCAGGGGTGAAGAGGAATATCCGGCATTCTCTGCTCTTTTCCCTTGTCATGGTGCTTTTCTTCGCGAATCTCCTGCTTGTCATCCCATTTTACGCTAGCTTCGGGAACATCATCGGGTATATTATCTCCGTGATCCTCATCTGGGTTGAGATCATCATCATCCTTGCCGTTCCGTATTATTTCCCTCTGATGAATCTGCTTCCTGCCGATAAAGCATTGAAGACAGCGAGGAAGTGCCTCCTCATTGTCGGCGGCAATATGGGATTTACGTTCTTCTATCTTCTCTACAGCATTTTCTGCCTTGCGGTGACGCTTTTCACAGTCGGTATCATCCCTGGCATCACCGGTATGCAGCTTGCGTCCCAGGATGCGATGAAGCTCCTGATGTTCAAGTATGATTATCTTGAGGAGAATCCCGATGCCGATCCCAAGCATATTCCATGGGAAGACCTCTTGTATGAGGAGAAGGAAAAAGTCGGGCCAAGATCTCTCAAGTCAATGATTTTCCCCTGGAAATACTGATATGAGGGAAATTGAGATCAAAGCACGCGTGAGAGAACCGGAAAGGATACGCGCGTTCTTCTCCTCCCGCCTGGGAGAGGGGAAAGAAGTGCATAAGACGGATTATTACTTCCGCCGCCCTGGTGAATGCGTCCAGGCTTTTCGCATCCGGCTTTTCAATGGAAGCATGGAGCTTACCGCAAAGAAAACATCCATTTCCCCCGAGGGGGAAAGGAACGAGGAATATGAGTTCCGCGCCTTTCCAGATCAGGCAGACTCTGCCGTGCTGTTTTTTCATGCTCTGGGCTATGAGGACTTTTTCATAAAGAGGAAGAATGGCTGGGAGTGGATGGATGGAAGGGCACATGCGGAGCTTCTTGAAGTCAATTCGCTTGGATGGTTTCTGGAGATAGAGATCCTTCTTCCTTTCGGCACGTCAGATGCCGAGGCGGAGGAGGCAAGAGCGGAGATTGCCGCTATCATGAAAGAGGCGGGTCTTTCGGAATCTGATTATGAGAATCGGTCATACCGGGATATGATACTGGAGAGTGAGAATGGAATTCAGGGCTAGCCATATTCTTGTCAAAGATGCCGCCACGGCAGAGAAGCTGTATGAGAGAGTGAAAAGGGGAGAGAGCTTCGAGTCTCTTGCCAGGCAGTACTCGACCTGCCCTTCAAAATCAAAGGGCGGTGATCTCGGCTGGTTCGGAGAGGGGCAGATGGTTGCTCCTTTCGAGAACGCCGTGAGACGGATGTCCACCGGATCTATCTCACGCCCTGTACGTACCCAGTTCGGATACCACATCATAAAGAAGACAGGAGCCAGAGGGTGAAGCATGTAGATATCTATACCGACGGGGCCTGTTCCGGAAATCCTGGTCCTGGGGGCTGGGGTGCGATCCTGAGATACGGAGATGTGGAGAAGGAGATATCCGGAGGGGAGGATATGACAACGAATAACCGTATGGAGCTTCTGGGGGCGATATCAGCACTGTCGATGCTGAAGGAGCCCTGTCATGTCACGCTTTATTCCGATTCCAGATATCTTGTGGATTCTGTCACCAAAGGCTGGCTCTTCTCATGGGAGAAGCTCGGATTCGCAAAGAAAGGAAAGGCTGTGCCGAATACAGACCTCTGGAAGCAGATACTTACAGCGATAAGAACCCATCAGGTGGATTTCGTCTGGGTGAAGGGACATGCGGACAATCCGTACAACAACAGATGCGACGAGCTTGCCGTTTCCCAGTGGAAGCGCATCAAAGGGCTGTGACTTCGCTTCTTTCCGGCAGTATCCTGTCTCCGTTCATGATTCCTGTCACATTGTAGATTTCAGGAGGGACTGTCCAGCTTCCCTCCTTTTCCTCAGCTTCCGATCTTGATACGCCTCCGGGAGCGATTGCCGCGAAGAATTCGCTTACAGTGCCGAGAGTGCGGAGCGCATCCTGGTTTTTCGGGTCGTAGCTTATGATATCCCAGGCAGTCGCGACTGCATCATTCGTGCGTCCAGTATCGTTATAGTGCTTAAGGAGCATTGACCTGATCGCGCTGTTGCCAGGATCGAAGGAGAGTATTTCCTGCAGAGCCTTCTCATAGCTGTAGATCTTTCCTTCCGCTTTCAGCGCGTAGGCCTTGAGATACATGAATCGGAGCGAGCCCGGGAATATGCGAAGCGCCTCGTCAGCAGTATTTATCGCTTCGTCGTAATATCCGGCCTCAAGATAGGAATAGGCGAGATTGTAATAGAGCGAGAACGACTCGGTTCTCTCAAGGCCGTCTCTGTATATCTCTGCCGCCTCAAGTCCCGTAAGTCCGGAAGCTGCCCCTATGTACTCCTCCGCGATCTCCTCGCTGGAGACACACGACGAGAGGATGGTGATCATGATTAAGCTAACGAAGAACAGTCTTTTCAATTTCCCTCACCTGATTCCTGTACAGATTGACAATACTCTGGCCATAGTCCGCTATCAGCTGGATCATATTCCTTCCGTCCTGTCCCGGATCCGGACCGTTGAGCCTGTCCCCAGCATCCCCGAGTCCTGGCAGTATGTACGCTTTCTCATTCAGAACCGGATCCATCCAGAGCGTGTAGATTTCAGCTTCCGGTATCGCTCTTGATATCCTCAGCGCACCCTTGAGCGCCGATATCACGTTTATAACCTTTACAGAGCGCGGCCTGACTCCATTTTCTTTGAGATAATTCATAATCGTGACAAGAGATCCCCCGGTTGCGTTCATGGGATCCGCGAAGACAAGGTCCTTGCCATCAAGAGATGAAAGATCAAAGAAGGAGCGTCCGAGATCCAGGGTATAGTCCATGGTCTTCTCGTCTTTTGTCTCATCCCTCTTGATGCGGAAGAGAGCAAAAGGCGTTATGAAGGCGTCGGATGAGTAGTCCTCGATTTCCTTTGAGATGATCATCGAGGGAAGAAGAGCTCCCCGGAGCATGACACACATAACGGTTGAGTGCACCAGCTCATCGACATCCGGGATCATGTGGACTCCGTAATTCTGGTACGGAATCGTCACAGGTGTCCTTTGTATTATGGGACGTTTCCTGTTCAGGGAGGCATCGGAATAAATGTGCGCAAAAAGGAGCTCGTATGACCTCTGGATATAATAGATGAACTCCTCGTGCCCTGTTTCAGGTTTCCTCAGCTTTGCGATGATCCTGGAAGCCTCGCCGTGCTGTTCTCTCGGAGCTTCAAAAGAGTAGACGTGAATGGATGGGACGATCAGGCAGATTCTCTCAAGCGCATGGCTGATTACTTTCGATCTCTCTGTCAGCTCCACACCTGCTTTTGTCCGCTCTTCTTCAGATGGTGACTCCAGCTTCAGAGAGATTTCAGCCGCTGGTGAATACAGCGCTTCGATTTCCTCTAGTGCCTTCCTGTCCCAGCTGGTCAGAAGACCATCAAGATCTGCTGCATGAAGAGTGATCTTACCTGGCATTTTTCCTCCGTCTGCTATGGTAGTCTAAAGGCAGATGTGAATCAATGCAGAGGACATTATTTAAATCGTATGCATGTTTTTCCTGTGCTTCGATGGCCTATTTTGCTATACTCACCATGAGGTGAGAAATGAATATTGTACTTCTTGGCCCTCCGGGGGCTGGCAAAGGCACGCTTGCGGCACTTCTCAAGACTGAACTTGGTGTTCCGCATATCTCCACGGGAGACATCTTCCGTTCGAATATCAAGAATGGGACAGAGCTCGGGAAGAAGGTCCAGGGCATCCTTGCATCCGGTGGTCTTGTTCCTGATGAGGTCACAATCGAGATGGTCAGGGGACGGCTGAAGGAAGATGATACGCTGAAAGGTTATATCCTTGATGGCTTCCCGCGCACGATTGCACAGGCAGAGGCCCTTGATACGATGGATACGATTGATGCAGTCATCAACTTCGTCCTCGATGATGAGGAAGTGGTTAAAAGGCTTTCTGGCAGACGTCTTGCGCCTTCAACGGGCAGGATATATCACATCGTCTCGAATCCGCCGAAGAAAGAAGGCTTCGACGATGAGACAGGCGAGCCGCTTATCCAGAGAGATGATGATAAGCCTGAAGCGATAAGGCATCGCCTTGAAGTCTACAGGAATGAGACGGCTCCACTGATTGGATATTACAGGAACAAGGGAAACATAATCGATATCGATGCTTCCCCATCTCCTGAGACGGTCCTTTCGGCGGTTATTGCCGCTCTTCGGTCGTAATCGCGATATCATTCCCTGCCTGCTGGGTGTATCATTGCTGCAGAGGCAGGGTAACATGAAAGCATTCTTCTCTTTTTCAGAATCATTTGTTTCACCGCTTTTCCCAGAAAGCGGGGATATAGTCGTCTTATCAATAGCATTCTCTTCAGAGCCGGAGACCGTGCTGCTTCGCGCCGATGATGACAATGGCCTTCTCTCTACCTACGAGATGAGGCGGCAGGGATATTTCAATAATGCCTATCTCTATTCAGCCAGCGCGCGTGTAACATCGACAGGAGAGCCTTTCCGTTTTTTCTTTGCCTTCATCGAGAACGGCAGGAGCTGGTATTATTCAAAAGCAGGTATCACGCGGAGCACTCCTCGTCTTGGCGACCGCTTCTCCCTCATTCCGTCCATTGATGCACCCTCATGGGTTGCTTCATCAACGTGCTATCAGATATTCCCGGACAGGTTCTGCCGAGGTGATGAGAGCCTTGGGGCAAGAGAGGGGGAATATGAATTTGACGGCGGCCGTGTCACCACACCTTCATTCAATTCCGTGCCAAGGCCATTCTCCGAAGCGCGCTGCCTTGATTTCTACAATGGTGATATCCCCGGTATCATAAAGAAGCTGCCATATCTAAAGGAACTTGGGGTGACGGCACTCTATCTCAATCCGATTTTCGATTCTCGTACGACACATCGCTATGATACTGCTGACTTCATGCATGTGGATCCGAAACTCGGCGGCGATGAGGCCTATGCATCTCTTGTTTCTGCCGCGCATGAGATGGGTATCCGCATAATCCTGGATATCTCCATCAACCACACTGGAACAGAGGCACTCTGGTTCAGAAAAGCCATGGAAGACAAGGAATCAGAGGAACATGGCTATTATTATTTCGAAGATGGCAATGTCCGCTGCTGGCAGGGCGTCAAGACTCTCCCGCAGCTGAATTACAACTCCCAGGCGCTTCGTGACAGGATGTACAGATTAGAAGAGTCCGTCATGCAGAAATACATCCGTCCTCCGTTCTCACAGGATGGATGGAGGCTTGATGTATCTCCTGAAGTGGGACGGACAGAGAAGGATCATCTTACGAAAGAGGTATGGCGAGAGGTGAGGAAAAGCCTCAAGGCCGTGAAGAAGGACCTCTATCTTGTCGGTGAGGACTGGGATGACAGCACAGAGTATATGCAGGGCGACACGTGGGATGCGACGATGAATTACTATGGTGTATCGCGCCCCCTGCGATCCTGGATGGGCGAGAGGGACAGATTTCTCACTCCAGGCTGGGGACATGACCCGGTGCGTGAGCCGTGCTGGAACGGCTGGGAGACTGCAGAGGCGCTCAGGGCGGCTATTTCCTCCGTCCCTGATCAGAGCGCTTTCTTCCAGATGAATCTGATAGACAGCCATGACACACCACGCCTCCATAACGACAAGGCCGTGTTCAGTCGCAGCATTTATATTGGTGTTGTGCTCGCATACTTCTCCCTTCCGGGAATGCCATCAATATATTATGGCGATGAGAACCTTATTGACGGGGAGATGCGCTCTGTTGAGGCTTCACGCTATCCGATGTGCTGGTATGAGGGTAGATGGGATAAGGGCGTCCATGAGGCATACAGGAAGATGGCGGAACTGAGGAAGCAGAGCTTCTTCCCATATGCAGCATGCCGGATTGAGGGAGTCGATGATGATTGCTTCGTCATTGAGCGCATTGCGTCTTCCGTTGCTTCAATTGCTCTCATCAACAAGTGTCCCCGCAGAAGGAAAGTCTCTCTTGATCTCTTTGCTCTTCCCCATGGCCGTATCTCAGTCTGGTACGGGGAGGCGGAGGCTGCTGTGGTCAATGGGACGCTTGATGTCTCTCTGCCTCCGCAGTCAAGCGCTGTAATCATCCTCACGCAAGGACAGGAGATCCAGTGCTGACAACATTGCTTGATTGCTCTGTTGATTGTGTAGATAATAGGCCAAGGAGTTTTCTATGGCCTATTATTTTGAGGATCTTTCCCGTACATTCAGCGAATATCTTCTTGTCCCGGGATACTCATCCACTGATTGCATTCCCGCTAATGTCTCTCTTCGGACACCGCTCGTAAAATTCAGAAAGGGCGAGGAGCCCAGACTGCATCTGAATATCCCGATGGTGAGCGCCATCATGCAGGCTGTCTCCGGCGAGAAAATGGGCGAGGCTCTTGCAAGGGAAGGCGGTGTGGCTTTCATTTACGGTTCACAGAGCATTGATGATGAAGCTCAGATGGTCCGCAAGGTAAAGGCGTATAAAGCAGGGTTCGTTGCTTCTGACAGCAATCTCAGACCAGACAGCACGCTCCAGGACGTTCTTGATCTGACAAGGCTTACAGGACATTCGACAATAGCGATTACTTCCGATGGATCTCCGACAGGACATCTTGAAGGTGTTGTCACATCCAGGGATTATCGTGTGTCGAGAATGAGTTCGGACATGCCTGTTCGTGATTTCATGACACCTGCTGATAAGCTTGTCACCGGAAAGGATGGCATAACGCTTTCCGAGGCAAATGACATCATCTGGGAGCATAAGCTCAATCAGCTACCGATTATTGACGAGAAAGGTTCTCTCCGTTCGTTCGTGTTCAGGAAGGATTACTCAGTTCATAAGGAGAATCCGAATGAGCTTCTTGATGAGCATAAGCGCTATATCGTGGGAGCCGGGATCAACACAAGGGATTACAGGGAGCGCGTGCCGAAGCTTGTTGAAGCAGGCTGTGATGTTCTCTGCATCGATTCTTCGGAAGGCTTTTCAGCGTGGCAGAAGCAGACTCTTGAGTGGATACGTTCCGAATATGGTGACTCCGTGATGGTTGGCGCTGGAAATGTCGTTGACAGGGAGGGCTTCAGATTTCTTGCGGAGTGTGGCGCTGATTTCGTGAAAGTCGGTATCGGCGGCGGTTCAATCTGTATCACACGCGAGACGAAAGGTATCGGCAGGGGACAGGCAAGCGCTCTTATTGAGGTCGCGAAAGCGCGCGATGAATATTACAGGGAGACAGGCATTTATGTTCCTGTATGTTCCGATGGCGGCATTGTCTTTGATTA
Organism: uncultured Spirochaetales bacterium; assembly: GCA_949295505.1. GTDB lineage: Bacteria > Spirochaetota > Spirochaetia > Sphaerochaetales > Sphaerochaetaceae > Ornithospirochaeta. Next base: position 8,105 of record CASFLH010000069.1, read on the forward strand.
CCATATAACGCTCGCGCTTGCCATGGGTGCTGATTTCGTCATGCTTGGCAGGTATTTTGCCCGCTTCGATGAATCTCCGTCCGCGCTTGTGAATATCAATGGCAATTATCTCAAGGAGTATTGGGGCGAAGGATCCCAGAGGGCCAGGAACTGGCAGCGCTATGACCTCGGAGGAGACAGGAAGCTTTCCTTCCCGGAAGGCGTCGATTCGTATGTGCCTTATGCCGGTGCCCTGAAGGACAATGTCGCATTGACGATATCGAAGATCAAGTCGACGATGTGCAACTGCGGCGCCCTGACGCTTGAGGAGCTGCGTGAGAAGGCGAGACTGACTGTCGTGAGCGCGACGTCCATAACAGAAGGAGGCGCGCATGATGTCATCCTTAAGGACCGTGATCAGTATTCGATGAAATGATGAGAGTGGGACCGTCGCAAAAAGCGGCGGTCTTCTGCTGTCTGAGTGCAGCAACGTAATTTCTTCCAATAAAATGAATTAATTCAGGATTTGAGGTGTTCTGATATAGAAAAAGCAAGCCTTTTCTGTTATAATTTCAATAACCACAAAGAAATAAACAGGAGGAGCTTGCTAGCTATACAGCCATGAATGATAATATCCTCAATCTCGAGAACGGGCAACTGTATCTGAACCTCTCAATACCGCTTGATACAACATATTCC
>CASFLH010000070.1 GCA_949295505.1 uncultured Spirochaetales bacterium
AATCCATATCCATCTCCTGGAAGAAGATAGCAAAGTCCGCTTTTGTCCTGCCTCTGCCAACCCATAGCACATCCCCTGTATCAAGACCCATTACGCAGGTGGCATACCTGTGGCCTTTGTGAATGGCGAATTCATCTACTGCCAGATGCTTTGGCTTGTATCCCTCTTCCCTGAGTTCCTTCTGCCTAGAGGCAATTGCTTCATCCATCAGCTCCTTGTGTATGCGCTTTATCGTATCCCAGTGCACCCCTGTGATCTTCTGGACAGTGCTGATCGGTATATTGAATCGGAGGAATGCGCTTATCCATGTTGCAGCACGCTCGGTTATCCTCGTCTCCGAGTGCTTGAAAGGGATCTCCTCACTGAATGTCCTTGCACAGCTCTGGCATCTGTATCGATGGTAGGCTATCCCAATATCCTGTTTCGTCCCAGGATAAACAGGCATATCCCTGAGCTTCATACTGTAGTTGCCACAGATATGGACAGGACTATTACAGAAGGGGCATGTCACATCTTCTGTTCCTCTGTTGCTCTTGAGATGGAGAAACCAGTGTTTCCCGTCTTCTGTTATTTCTGTGCTGATGTATTCATAGGGTTGAAGAGATGGGTTGTTTGCTATAACTTGTTCGAAGAGCATGTGTTCGTTCCTTTGTTTTTTGTGGTAAATAAACTTTAGAACTCACATGCTCTTCTTTTCAATCTCTATTCCTCATCCCTTAACTTTCCGTGAAGAACCAAAAAAAGAGGAACGGCTTAACCATTCCTCTTAAGTGGGCGCGAGCAGGATCGAACTGCTGACCCCTACCGTGTGAAGGTAATGCTCTCCCGCTGAGCTACGCGCCCGAATCAGCAACGAAGTGATTATGCCTTTAATTCAGGCGAGTGTAAAGCACTCAGAGGAAAATCACGGGATGTATACTGTGAATTCCCTTCCACAGTCAGGGCATGTCACAAGCACAGCCTTCCCGCTATCCTCAAGAGCAGGTCTTCCATCGATGATATCAATAAGCTCGCCAGGTTTTGAGTAGTGAACGTTTATGCCTTCATTCTCATAAAGTCTCTTCTCAAGATCAGAAAGCCGGGAAAGCAGAATAGCATCACGCACAGCTGCATCTCCCAGTATCTCTGGATTAACTTTCATTCCTCTTGGGATGATGACTGTATCAGCAGAATAGAAATTCAGTGCTAGATCAAGCGCATCTTCTGACACTCCATCCATAATGACAACACATGATGCGTCATTCTCCATCACCATGTATATGCCGTCTGCAAGATTCTCAGCAATAAGCCCGTTCCAATGCTTGTAATAAATGTAATCATCAAGAGGAAGAATCTCCCCATCCTCAGCCATCACTGAATACCAGACATCTCCACGTTCAGGTATGACAATAGTGAATGAAGCAAACAGAGGCACAACAAGAACAAAAGCAGCAATAAGAGCAACGAATCTCTTCATATTCATAGAAGCGAGCATACATGAAGGTAGGGTAGAAGGCAATATAAAGAGGGACTGCTTGGTTATCAAACAGCCCCTGAAACCGAAATTAAGACATTATCGTTCGATAACTGTAAGGTCGGTTATATCTGCACCATTCATGTTCTTATTCAGAAAATCAACTGCTTCAGAATCAGGACTTTCAATTACAGTTCCTCTGACTACAACAGGTTCTTCTGGCTTATTTTCCCAGATATAAATACCGTTGTATGGAAGAGGATTGTCCGCTCTGTTCTGCAGAGGAGCTTTTACTATAACATTGTCAAAAGTAAAATCTGTTCCATATGCGTATGCATCGCTACTGTTCATGTTACCGATTACAATTGCAGCTAAAGGAACTGCGTTTCCTGTCTGCCATTCTGTTGAATAATCATTTCCATCATGATCATTTCCTGTAACTATGAAAGTAGAATTTCTTACGGTGTGTTCGCCACCCCTTGCCAACATTGCATGTCTGTTGCCAATTATAGTCGAATCCTCGATAGTAATATTTCCTTTTACGTTGAAGAAAATAGTAGTAGTGCATGGATCTGCAGGATCTCCTCCGTTTTCTGCGGAGATTGTAGATCTGTATATATTAATGGTTATATCTTCAGATTCTGGTCCCGTTGCATTTGTGCCAATTCCATAATATCCACCGATATCAAGAGTAGAATCACTGATTTCAAGGGACATGCCGTTATTACAATTTGAAAGGAAAATACCAACAATATCAGAAGAGAAGGTGACATTATCAAAAGAAAGGGCAGAGTTTGTTGTAAGTTCTATTGAACCATTTGTTAGGCTCCAATCTTTAGCTGGATCAAGAATCTGCATTTTCAGTGTCCCATTTGATACATGGACTTTTGCGTCTTCTGATAAATGCCATCCAACATAAGATGTTATTGTGAATTTATTTAAATCAATGGAATATTCATTTTTAAAATCCATAACATCGTATGATTTTGTATTATTCGAATTATACAGTATCGCTTGTCATTCCGAAGGTAGCGTCTCGAAACTAATTGAGATATCTTCAGTCAGAATAGCTTTTTTATATTTATCAAGATTTTGAATAAGTTCTGTTGAATTTGCCGCATCAAATCTCGTTGAAATATCTTCCTGTGGAATATCGGTATTGTTCTCTGTGATGTCCTTGAGGATATCGTCTGAATCTTCGTTTCCAGTCGCAATGTCTATCTTTCCAGGCTTGGAATTTGTGATGGAAACATTGGCTGCAGCTGTATTTTCACCAATAACAATTCCAGTGACAGTTGCTGTTCCGCTGACAACTACATTGAAATTGTCTGCCTTGATTGTTCCTGCATCAACTGAGACAACTGATGCTACCTTGTCTGTGACTTCTGATGGGATTGATACTGTGAAATTGCTTAAGGTTGCAGCTGCTCCGTCTTCGATCTCAAAGAGAACCTTTGCTGAAGTGGATCTGGTTACTGCTGATTGGGGGGGGGTAATGTCAGAGCTTGCCGACTCTGTTACATTGAGCTTGCCTGTGATTGTCTTGTTTCCCCTTACCGTGATAGGGAACCAGGAAAGATCGGTTGTAAGGTTAACTTCCGCTTCTCCATCTCCGTCCGAAGCAAGGAAGAGATAAAGATCCTCTATTGTCTTTATAGTGTTTGATTCCGGCATATTGGGGAAATAATCCTTCCAATCATCCGGATACTGTGTACATGCTGTTGCAGCTAATACAAGAACGATAGCCACAATAGCGAGAAAGTGCTTTCTCATGATCACCCTCCATATGAGATTGTCATTGACATGATATCGAGGGCTATGAGTTAACACAATGAAATATCCTTTTTTGAAGATGATTTTCCTCAGGTTGTCCGGGATTTTCTCCCGGACAATGCCGTCACTCTGTCAGAGCAGGGTAGGCTGCGTAGTTTATCTTTGACTCATCTGTGCTGTAGAGCTCGAAGTAGCGTTGGAAGACAGCGCTTATTTTCACTCCCGCAGCATTGCAGTACTGCTCGACAAGATGCAGCGTGATTGACTTGGCGTTGCTGCGGAAATCACAGCTTACCCTTGTCATTTCCCATCCGAGTCTCTTGCTCATCTGTGAGCGGCATCTGTCTGATCCCGTCGCTTCCGCCATCAGCTGCTGAATGATGCGCAGCAATATCTTTCTCTCGTGCACAAGCGGAATGAAGTTCTCTGATGGCTGCAGAAGCAGCATCCCTTCCGGCCCTGATTCCTCGAGCATCGCCAGTGCTTCATGCAGATTGATGCCGAGAGGGTAGATGATATCCTCCAGCATGTTCATTCCTACACCCCAGTAATCCATCTTGACTGTTGATACATACCCGTATGAGAATCTGGGCTTCCTGTTGATCTTGTCGTAGTAAAGAAGAATGTAAAGCAATAGTTTTCGTGTGAATAATGATTCCCTCATTTGTCCCGAAACCTCCTCCTGCCTCTTATGCTCAGATACTTCAGAGAGTAAATCAATGATCATTACGTGCAATTTTAGAAACTATTTTGTGTGATTTATTCCTGTTTATGTGGTATGCGTGCGATGGCATTTTTCTATGTCGTTCGTCAATAGGAATGCTTTGTTTCTCATGATTTTACCTTTATGAAATGAAAGCATGGTTTTTCAGTGCATTCATATTTCTTCTGTTTGTGGCTCAGCTCAATTCCAGATGAGAAAGAAAAGCTCCCCTGAGCTCTGGGAGGTGGGCTCTGGGGAGCTTCGCGTTTCTTTGCGTTGTGCCATGAAGATAACAATGACCATGCCAAACGACAACAGAGAGTTGTCGATTCATCGGATAATAAGTGCCATTCATCGCATCCAGTGGATCCGGGCCTTCCTTTTTCATCTTCATGAATATATGAAGAAGTCATGATTTCTGTCGCTCTCTGTGATGATCAGCAGGTTTTTCTAAAATGGTTGCATAATGCAGTCTCAGATTGCCTGAGACAGATCGGCATCGCGGATGCCGTGGTCAAGGATTACAGCAATCCCTCTGATCTGCTTGAGGCCATCAACAGCGAAGACGGTGTTGATATCGCTATCCTTGATGTGATGATGCCGGATATGGACGGTATGGATATCGGAGCGGCGATACGCAGAAGGCATGACAGCACAGCCCTTATATTTATCTCATCCTCCCTGGACTATGCCATTGAGGCCTTCTCTTTCAACGCTGTTCATTATCTTCCGAAGCCTGTGAAGATGCAGGATCTGCTGGAGGCTCTTCAGAGAGCGGCAGAACCGCTTCTGAGCAATGAGCGGAAGATGATCATGCTCAACCCCAGGGAAGGAGTTTTCAGGAATGTGGACATCCGCTTGCTTGATTATATCGAGAGTCAGGGATACCGGCGTATCGTGCATGCAGGTGGAGAGATGATTCCTGAGTTACGGAAGTCACTCTCGGAAATGGGGGAAGAGCTGGAGAAGCTGTCACCGGGCCAGTTCCAGAGACTTCACAGGTGGTGCATAGTCAATCTTGATTCGATACGCTATCTCTCTGCGGAGTCCGTGTGCCTGCGAAATGGAGAGAAGCTTCCGATGCGTTCAAGAAGCTTCCGAGCGATGCGCGATAGTTTCTTCAGATGGTCTTTCCGCAGCAAGGAGTGAGAAGCGAGACGGCTCTTGCCATGTCCTCTCTTACCTGGTCGCGCACCTCTTCCAGGTTGTTCATTTTCCTTGTCGGGCGGAGAAAGATCATTATGCTCAGTGTCATCGTTTCCCCGTAGATATCCTTGTCGAATCCATGGATATTCGTTTCGATCGTGGCTCGTTCATCGTGATCAACTGTAGGTCTCTTCCCGATATTGGTGACACCGATGAATTCTCCGTCCTTCAGATGCACAAGAGAGGCATACACGCCATCCTGCGGTATCTCAGAGCCTCTGGCAGGTGAGAGGTTCGCCGTGGGCATCCCTACTGTCCTGCCAAGGCCGTTGCCATGGACAATGGTTCCCGTGATGACTGCGATAGGCTGCATCAGAAGGTAAGTGATTCCGGTGGAGCGGTGAATGATGAGAAGACGGCGGTAGCGTTCTCCAGATAGAACACCTCTGTGTTGCCATCATCCTCGTTATACATCTTCCTCAGCTCCGGATAGGCATCGAGCATGCTCTTCCTGGCTTCTCTTCTGTCATCTTCCTTTGCATCTGCTGCCACCCTGAGCCATGTGCCATCGAGGAACGCGCAGATCTCGATCTTAGGATTCCTGTGTATCTGCATAGAGACTGATTTGCGCTTGCCTGTCTGGATATAGAGCTTCCCTTCAAATTCGTTGATAGTCCCGAATGGCCGCACCCTTGGCTGTCCGCCATCATCGGTCGCAAGATAATAAGTTCCCGCTTTCTTCAGGAAAGCAAGGACATCTTCTGCTGTTTTCATTGTTCGCCTCCAGAAAGAATAATACTCCTCTTTCTTCTTCTAGGGTATGGAACAAGAGTGGCAGTTTGTCCATAATAAGCCAGTCTATGGATAGAAGATACACATTGGAAGAGCTGAAGGCTGAGAAACCCTGGCTTAAGAGGGGAACGCTTGTGTTCATGAGCGATTTCGGCCTTGTTGATGGAGCCGTGAGCGCCATGCATGGTGTTGCGGACGAGGTATCCCAGTCACTGAGGCTGGAGGATCTTACCCATGATATCCCGCAGTTCTCCATCTGGGAGGCATCGTACCGCCTGATCCAGGCGATGACTTACTGGGCACCGGGCACTGTCTTCATCTCAGTTGTTGACCCAGGGGTGGGATCCGACAGGAAGAGTGTCGCCGTGCTCACTGCATCGGGGCATATTGTGGTAACCCCTGATAACGGAACGCTCACGCATGTCGCCAGGGAAATCGGCATCCTCGAGCGCAGGGAGATCTCGGAGGCGGTGAACAGGCTCCGTGGCAGCCAGAGAAGCTATACCTTCCACGGCCGCGATGTATATGCCTATACAGGAGCCAGAATCGCATCGGGGGCCATCACATTCGAGGAGACAGGACCTGTTCTTGAAGGAGGGCCTGTGATGCTGCACGTGGAGGATGCCAGAATTGAGGGCGATACGCTCATCGGCGCCATCGATATCCTCGACACGCGCTATGGCAGCCTCTGGACGAATATCCCTGACACTCTCTTCGCTGAATTCGGCGCGAAGCATGGTGAGTTCTATCACATTGAGATCAGGCATGATGACATGACAGTCTTCGGTTATGACCTCAAGTACTGCAGGAATTTCACAGAGGTCGGTAAGGGTGAATCCCTTATATATATAAACAGTCTTCTCAATGTCGGCATTGCCGTGAACCAGGGGAGCTTCTCCGACCGTTATGGCATCGGCACGGGAGAGGGCTGGCGAATCGCTATCAGAAAATCCCATAAGGGATGAGGAGGATAAAATGTCGGATTCTAAAGCAATGAAAGGCGTTAAGCTTGTTGTTGTCACAGCTATCGGAGCTGCTCTCTATGGTTTCGGTGGCCTTATCGGAATTCCAGTATTCGCAAATACAACACTGAAGCCAGCCATGGCTATCCTGGCGCTCTTCGCAGGTGTTTACGGACCGGTTGTCGGTTTCATCTCAGGTTTCCTCGGACACCTTCTGACCGATGCTTTCTCCGGCTGGGGAGTATGGGTCTCCTGGGCTTTTGGAAGCGGTCTTGTTGGTGCGGCTATCGGTGCATTCCCGTATATCACGAAGAAGAGAATCCTCAAGGGTGAGTTCGGTGGCAAGGATGTGGGAATCCTCACGGGTCTTTCATTCGTCGCCAACTTCGTCGGATACATGATCTCTGCGATCATCGACTATTTCGCATATGGCGAGCCTCTCAACAAGGTCATCACACAGCAGCTGATCACATCCATCTCCAACACGGTGATGATCGCAATCATCGGTTCTGCTCTCATGTATCTTGTCGCAAGGAACTACAAGGGCAAGCAGAATCTCACGCTCGATGAGTCGAAGTAAGAATGATCAGGTTCAGCGATTTCTCATTCACTTATGCATCCCAGTCCAAACCTACTCTCAAGCATATCAACCTTGAGATAAAGGATGGTGAGAAGGTCCTTATCATCGGACCTTCCGGTTCCGGAAAGTCAACGCTGGGAAATGCCATAAACGGCCTCATCCCTCATTCGATGGAAGGCCGCATTGAGGGGTCGCTGAAGGTCTCCGATATGGAGACGAAGGATAGCGATATCTTCCGTGTTTCCCAGAAGGTCGGTACCGTGCTGCAGGACACTGACGCGCAGTTTGTCGGTCTTTCTGTCGCGGAGGATATCGCATTCTCGCTTGAGAACCAGATGGTTCCTGCAGAGCGGATGAGGAAGATCGTTCTCGATACTTCATCCATTGTGGATATGCAGGAGTACCTGAAACAGGCGCCGGGAGAGCTTTCCGGCGGGCAGAAGCAGCGTGTCTCGATCGCAGGCGTTCTTGTCGATGATGTGGACATCCTTCTTTTCGATGAGCCTCTTGCGAATCTCGATCCGGCAGCAGGGCTTGCGGCCATGCGCCTTATCGACGAGATACACAGGAAGACCGGCAAGATCGTTGTCATCATCGAGCATCGCCTGGAGGATGTGCTTTCATGTCCTGTCGACAGGATTGTGCTCATTGAGAACGGGGAAGTCACGCTCAATACAGACACTGAATCTCTCCTGAGAAGCGGGATCCTGAAGAAAGCCGGCATCAGGGAGCCTCTGTATATCAGCGCGCTCAAGGCAGCGGGCTGTGACATCTCCTCATACAGCGGGCAGCTTTCTCCTGTCGAGGCTCTGGATATCACTTCATTCAAGGCTCCTCTTCTTTCATTCATGAGGGAACATGAGAGGGCTCTGAAGAAAAACAGCAGCGAGATCATCGCGGAGCTTGAGGATGTCTCTTTCTCCTATGATGGGGAAAAGGATGTCCTGAAGCATGTCTCATTCAGCATAAGGAAGGGCGAGATGGTCTCGCTTTTGGGCAAGAACGGAGCTGGAAAGTCAACGATTGCCTCCTTGCTGATGGGAATCATTCGTCCTGATTCCGGTACAATCAGGATCGCGGGCCGCGATGCTGGCGGGGATACCATCGCATCACGCAGCCGTACAGTGGGCTTCGTGATGCAGAATCCCAATCATATGATCTCGCATCCGATGATCTATGATGAGGTTGCCTTCGCTCTCAGACAGCGTGGAATGGATGAGAAGGAGATTGAGAAGAGAGTCCTTTCCGTTCTGGATCTCTGCGGTCTGAGGCAGCACTGGAAGTGGCCGATCAGCGCCCTCAGCTATGGGCAGAAGAAGAGAGTCACCATTGCCTCGATACTTGTACTTCAGCCGGATGTCCTCATCCTCGATGAACCGACAGCCGGACAGGACTGGAATCACTACACGCAGCTGATGAGATTCATCAGGCGCCTCAATGAAGAGCTTGGGCTCACGATCATATTCGTCACTCATGACATGCACCTTGCCCTTGAATACACGGACAGGGCAATCGTGCTCACTGACGGTGAGGTCCTCCGCGATGACGAGATCGGCAGCGTGTTTTCCGACAAGGAGCTTCTGGAGAAGGCGAACCTCAAGGTGACAAGCCTCTATGAGCTCGGAAGCAAGGCCGGCCTTGATGAGAAGGGCATCGCGTCATTCATCCGCACCTTCATTGCTGCAGAGGATGAGGGAAGAGCGGACGAGACGGGAAGTGTGAAGGAATCTGTTCCAGAGCTTAGCGCGGCGAAAGAAAAGAAGAGCAGGCGGAAGACGAAGGAAAAAGAGGAGAAACGCTTCGGTTTCGGACTTTCTTACATAGATATAGAGTCACCGGTGCATGCCCTGAACGGCGTGACGAAGTTCCTTGTATTCGTCATGTGGCTACTGATTACGCTCCTGACTTTCGATCTGCGGATCCTTGCGCTGATGCTTGTCATCTCCATCGCTGTGATGAAAGCTTCACGGATACCGATGAAGCGGTTCCTGCCCCTTATGTGCGTGATGCTGGGCTTCATGGCGGTGAATGCTTTCTTCATTTATCTCTTTTCCCCCGATCAGGGTGCGATCTCTATGGGGCATCGCACTGTGATTCTCGGCTCGGAGGAAAGCCGCTACGCGCTGACAATGGAGATGATTTTATACCTCGTCACCGTCTCGATGAAGTATCTGACAATCTTCCCGATGGCGCTGATGTTCGTCTTCGCCACGCATCCGTCTGAGTTCGCATCTAGCCTCAACCGTCTTCATTTCTCATACCGCATCAGCTATTCGGTGTCTCTCACGCTCCGTTACATTCCCGAGATCACGGATGACTATATGCATATCATGCATGCCCAGATGGCGAGAGGCGTGGATATTTCAAAGGGCGTATCCCTCCTTGAGAGGATCAGAAGCGTCTCAAAGGTGCTCGGACCTCTTGTGCTATCATCGCTGGACAGGATCGATACGATATCCAACGCGATGGTTCTCCGTGGTTTCGGCAAAAACAGGAAGCGCACTTGGTACATGGCCAGGCCGATGAAGAGCGCGGACTATCTTTCCATCGCTTTCACATCGGTCCTTTTGATTATCACGATAGTCTCCAGATATGGGCTGGGCGTGAAGTTCTTCTATCCGTTCTGACAGGACACCTCATTCTATGCAGGAACTATTGATTTCATGATGGAAATGAGACCTTGTCCCCTGCGGAATACATAAAAAATAGATATAATACTTTAAATTTATTGCTGATTATATATTATCCGGAACAAATTCTATATCTTTAGCGTCGTTTCCATGCTTCACAAAGTCTTAACGTCTGCTATACTGAAGGCACAAAATGACAATAAGGAGAAAACAAATGAAGAAGCTTCTCGTGCTCGCTCTTGTTCTCATCCTTCCGTTCATGGCTTTTGCCGCAGGAAGCAGTGAGACCGCAGATTCAGCAGACGATACGATCCGTATCGCGCTGATCATAGAGAACACCATTGATGACAAGGGCTGGTGCCAGTCGATGCATGATGGTATCACACAGGCAATCGCAGAGATGCCTGACAAGAACATCGAATACTCCTACGCGGAGAAGATGCTCCCTGTCGATGCCGGCTCGATCGCCCGCCAGTATGTTGCTCAGGGCTATGACCTCATCATCGCTCACGGTGCTCAGTACAAGAACCTTGTGCTTGAGATGGCAGAAGAGTATCCGGATGTATCATTCGCTTTCGGAACATCGTCGGAAATCGGACCCGAGAATGTCTTCACATACATGCCTGAGTCCGAGGAGACAGGATACATCAACGGTCTTATCGCCGGCACTGATACCAAGGTCGGTATTGTTGGCCTTGTCGGTCCTGTCGATTCAGGTGACGCTGCCCGTTACAACCGTGGCTATGTGCTCGGTGTCCAGGCCGTCAATCCGGATGCGAAGATCCTCGTTGCTCACACAGGATCCTTCTCTGATTACGTGAAGTCCTCCGAGGTTGCAACATCACAGCTCAGCAGTGGTGCTGATATCCTCACAGGTTCATCCCAGCAGGCTATCGGCGCTCTCCGCGCAACTGCAGAGTCCCCGACAGCGATGTGGGTCGGACAGGATCTTGCACAGCTGACGACGGAAGAGGGCAAGGCAAAATGCATCGCCGCATCCGCTTACAACTATGCAGCTGTCGTCAAGGAACTTGTCGAGAAGATCGAGGCTGGAAATCTCGGTGGCGAATGCATCCCGATGAATTTCGCCAATGGCGGCTTCGTATTCGACTACAACCCGGATCTCAAGGCCGATTGGGTATCACCGGAGCTTGAGGCGAAGATCAACGAGGCCATCGCTTCCTTCCAGGCTGATCCTGACGGAACACTTGCCAACTGGGCTGATGTGGATTACTCCACACTCTGATCGTATCTGACCAGGAAGCAGGGCAGTCTTGCCCTGCTTTGTTTGTATTAGGCTATGGATAACAAAATCAAATCGCTGAGGATGGAGCATATCACCAAAAGGTTTCCTGGAGTGCTCGCGTCCGACGACATCTCCATAAGCGTCGGAGAGGGGGAGGTTCTTGCACTTGTCGGAGAGAACGGTGCAGGCAAGACCACGCTTATGAATATACTCATGGGGCTTTATCAGCCAGATGAGGGAAGTATTCTCATCAATGATGCTCCCGTTCATTTCCGCGGCCCTGAAGATGCCTTCCGCGCCGGACTGGGGATGGTCCATCAGACATATATGCTGGTGGCGAACATGACTGTCACGGAGAATGTAGCGCTGGGCTACAGGAATGCAGGCGAGAAGCATTTCGATCTCAAGGCGGTGAGAAAGCGTATTGAGGAGGTCTCCTCAAAGTACGCTCTTGCCGTCAACCCGGATGCATATATATGGCAGCTTTCCGTAGGTGAGCAGCAGAAGGTGGAGCTTGTGAAGACACTCTGCCTCGGTGCCCGCTTCCTCATCCTCGATGAGCCGACATCCGCGCTCACGCCGCAGGAGGTCGATGAGCTTATCGTTCTTCTGCACAGGATGACATCAGAGCTTTCGATCATCTTCATCTCGCATAAGCTGCAGGAGGTCAAGGCGCTCTCGAACAAAGTCACGATACTCCGTCATGGGAAGGTTGTATTTTCTGGCAACACCGATGATTACTCTTCCCAGGAGATTGCGGCTAAGATGACGGGGCATGAGATTATCCTGCCAATGAATCAGGGTGGCTCCTCAGATGGGGACATTGTTCTCTCGATCCGCGATGCTGTGGTGATGTCTGACAGGAAGATTCCCGCGCTCAACGGGCTCAGCCTGGATGTCAAAGCAGGTGAGATCGTCGGGCTTGCCGGTGTCTCCGGAAATGGTCAGAGAGAGCTTGCTGAGGCGATCAACGGGCTCAGGAAGGTAGAGAGCGGAAGCATCACCTTCCTTGGTTGTGACATAACGAACAGGACGCCCCGCGAGATCATCGCTGCCGGCATGGGATATATTCCGGAGGAGAGGAACACAGAAGGAATCGTTCCTCCCTTCTCGATCAAGGAGAACTTCGTCCTCAAGGATGTCTCTTCTCCTCTTTTCTCCTCCGCAGGTCTTGTGAATGGGAAGAAAATCGATGCTGCGGCCGAGCGCCTTGTGAAGCGCTTCGATATAAGGTGCCCGGGAATAGAGACAGCTGCAGGTTCACTCTCCGGAGGAAACATACAGAAAGTCATCCTCGCCCGCGAGATTGAACGCAAGCCGAAATTCCTCGTTGCAGTCTATCCGACCCGCGGCCTCGATATGGGGGCTGTGGAGTTCATCCATTCAGAGCTCCTTAAGATCAGGGAAAGCGGTATCGGCATCCTCCTGATTTCCGAAGAGCTTGATGAGATCATGAATCTCTCGGATAGGATTGCTGTCATCTACAAAGGCACGATACAGCGTGTCCTCGACAAGAAAGAGGCGACAAGGGAACGCCTCGGTATACTTATGGCGGGGGTCAAGGAAGAATGACAAAGGGTTTCCGTATTGCTTTCAGGGTCTCGATCATCGCTATAGCTGCTGTAGCTGCAATACTGATGGCCTCGGTTATCCTCTGGATGATCGGCGCGGATGTATCAGATACATTCTATACGATAGTCTTCGAGCCACTTACCAATATGCTTCATATCTCCGAGGTGCTTATCAGGGCAATCCCGCTCTGCATCATAGCGCTCGGAATCTCCGTTGCCTACCGTTCCGGTATCATAAACATCGGTGCGGAAGGGCAGATGGCAATGGGACTGATTGCCTTCACAGGCGTCGCTCTCGCGTTTCCCGATGTGCCGCGTCCGCTGCTGCTGCCACTCGCGCTCATCGCTGCGATGATCGGAGGCGGTATCTGGGGTTTCATTCCAGGTATCCTCAAGGCCAAGCTCAACGTGTCCGAGCTCCTGTCGACTGTCATGCTCAACTATGTCGCGGCACAGTTCTATTCGCTTTGTCTGAGAACAATCTATCTCGATCCCGCTGAGCAGGTATATGGCACCGGTACGCCACAATCCATGCGCCTCACAGGGAATATCGAGCTGGGACGTATCACAGGACGTCTTCATTTCGGTATTGTCATCGCCCTGGTGCTTGCAGTTCTCATCTTCGTCCTCATGTGGAAGACCACTATCGGATTCAAGATGAGGGCTTCTGGATCCGGCGCGAGGGCTGCCAGGTACGGTGGTATCAGCGTAGGCTTCTTCCTTGCTTTCTCAATGGCAATCTCAGGGGCTTTTGCGGGTCTTGCGGGAGGAGTGGAAATTGCAGGTGTGCATAGACGGGCAATCGAGGGCATAACCAACAATTATGGCTTTTCTGGAGTCGTAGTCGCGCTTTTCGGTGGTCTGCATCCATTCGGTATCATCCCTGCGGCATTTCTTTTCGGTCTTCTGATCTATGGCTCAACGCTTGCTCCGACAATGGTCGGGGTTCCTGCCAACATCGTTCAGGTGATGCAGGGTATCATCATCATTGTGATCGTGACCGCGCAGATGGTTCTTTCCAATGTGTATTTCCAGGACAGGGTCTGGAGGAAGTATCAGGCCCTGAGAAAGAAGGAGGCCTGAGATGCTTGCTATCATCACGAATATGCTTTCAATGTGCATACCGTTCTCCGTCGCGCTTCTTCTTGCATCAATTGGCGAGATGTTCAATCAGAGAGCCGGTGTCTTCAACCTCGGCTGCGAGGGTGTGATGGCAATGGGTGCTTTTGTCGGCATGCTCATCCCGTTCCTTGCAGGAGGCGGCGGTGCGGTGTCTCAGTGGTACAACGTGCTTGGATTTGCGGCAGCGGCTCTGCTTGGAGCGCTCTTCGGACTCTTTTTCGGTGTCATTACCGTTACGTTCCGCGCCCCGCAGGGTATTGCGGGAATCGGACTGCAGATGTTCGGAGTAGGTACTGCCGGCACGCTTTTCCGCCATTTCGTCGGCGGCACACAGTCCATTCCAGGCATTCCTGATGTGGATATACCGCTCCTTTCGAAGATCCCTGTCCTCGGTGAGATCTTCTTCTCGCATAATGCCATGGCATATACCGCATATATACTGGTGCCTGTTGCATGGTATGTGCTCTTCAAGACCTACTGGGGACTCAAGGTGAGAGCCGTTGGAACAAATCCCCGTGCTGCGGACTCGATGGGAATCAACGTCAGCCGCACGCGCTATGAGGCGCTCATTGTCGGTGGAGCGCTTGCCGGTCTTGCCGGGGCATATCTCTCGATAGCCCAGGCCAAGATGTTCTCCGACACCCTGATCTCGGGCCGTGGCTTCATCGCTGTTGCTCTTGTCTATTTCGGGCACTGGCATCCTGTGCAGATAATGGGAGGAGCGCTCCTTTTCACGCTTGCGCAGACTTTCCAGACAATTGTCCAGAGCATGGGCATATCATTCCCATATGAGCTTGCGGTTATGCTGCCGTATGTGCTTGTCATCGTTGTCCTTTCGTTCACATCGCGCAACCAGATCACAGCACCGACTGCGCTCGGCAAGCCATTCAATAGGGAAATCAGGACATGAGGAAGGCGGATCTCCGGATCCGCTCCCTCTGTAGCCATTTTCATCCATCATCACTAATATAGAATCATGCCTAAGAAGAGAAACTGCCCCTTAGCAGGAAGATGCGGGGGCTGCGATTATGTTAACTGGAAGTATTCCGATGAGCTTCTTGAGAAATATCTTGTGGAGGAGCAGTTCCTGTCACGTTTCTGCCACGTGTCCCCGATACTCCCGTCTCCTGAGATAACAGGCTACAGATGCAAGATACAGGCTGTATGCGGTTCTGAGGAGGGTAAGCTTGTAACAGGTATCTACAGAAAGGGATCCCATAAGCTCATTCCTGTGCGTTCATGCCCGCTGGAGGACAGGCGCGCGGCCCCGATTCTTTCCACGATAAGGACACTCGCGAACAGGTTCCACATCCTGCCATATGATGAGGATAGGGGAACCGGGCATCTAAGGCATGTCCTCGTGCGTTGCTCTGATTACTACGATGAGGTTCTGGTGGTGCTTGTGGCATCGTCGTTTGATCTTCCTTCAGCCTCTGACGTGGCAGCCGCGTTGCACCAAAAGCATCCGGAGGTGAAATCGGTATCCATCATCGTCAATACCGATAAGACGTCAATGGTCATCCCTGAGAACGCGAAAGAGAAGGTGATTTACGGCAAGGGCTATATCATGGACCGTCTGCTTTCCCTCGATTTCCGTATCTCCGCACGTTCTTTCTATCAGGTGAATCCGAGGCAGGCAGCGAATCTTTACACGATAGCCATGAACATGGCTGATCTCAGACCTTCTGATACTGTCATCGATGCCTATTCGGGCACAGGCACCATTGCCCTGATCGCAGCATCTTACGGCGCGGGGAAGGTAATAGGAGTCGAGTCAAACGCGGAGGCGGTGAGGGATGCGGAGGAGAATGCCAGGATCAACGGCCTTGATAACGCCGTCTTTGTCGCCGATGATGCCTCGAAGTGGATGAAAGCAAAGGCAAAGGAGGGCATGCGCTGTTCCGTTCTCTTCCTCGATCCACCTCGTTCAGGAGCCACAGAGGAGTTCCTGGCAGCCGCGGGGCGCATGGATATGGACAGGATTGTCTACGTCTCATGCAATCCGGAAACACTTGGCAGGGACCTCAGGTACATCCATCGCTTCTTGCCATATGACGCTGTGGGCATACAGCCCGTGGATCTCTTCCCGGGGTCACAGCATATCGAGACAGTCGTGCTGCTTGAGCACAGATGATCTCATGAGAAGATGTCCCAGTAGCCTTTGATGAATATAGCGGCAATGAGGATGGGGAGTATCCACTTCACATGGATTCTGAGCCATGAGGGGAATTTCATGCCCTTTCCTTTGTCGGCTTCATCGATGAAGTTCTTCCATCCCCAGCCGTATCTGTGAGCGCAGAAGAGAACGAAGAGCAGTGATCCGATCGGCATGATGGTCGATGAGATCAGGAAATCCTCCAGGTCGAGTATCTGCGTTCCCTCTCCCAGCGGGTGGAAGGACGAGAGCACGTTATAGCCGAGTATGCAGGGCATGGCAAGTATTATGATTGCTGCCATATTCACAAGCGCGGCTTTCCGCCTTGTCCATCCATGTGAGTCCATCCAGTAGGCAATGATGTTCTCGAAGACCGCAATGAGCGTTGTCATGGCCGCGAATGCCATGAAGAGGAAGAAAAGCGCTCCCCAGATTCTTCCGCCATCCATCTTGGCGAATACATTCGGCAGGGTAACGAAGAGAAGACCCGGCCCAGAGCCTGGATTGACTCCGTATGAGAAACATGCCGGGAAGATTATGAGACCTGCCATCAGGGCAACAGAGGTGTCGAGAATCACGATTCGCACCGATTCCCCGGTAAGAGACTGCTCCTTGCCGATATAAGAGCCGAATATCTCCATGCCGCCCATGCCGATGGAGAGCGTGAAGAATGCCTGGCTCATCGCGGCGAAGATGATTTCCGTAATCCCTGCCTCCTTGGCTCTCTGGAAATCCGGAACAAGATAGAACCTGAGGCCTTCCTCGCTTCCTGGCAGCATCAGGGAATTGAGCACAAGGGCGAGCATGATCGCGAAAAGGCCGAGCATCATGATCTTCGACGCTCTTTCCACACCTTTCTGCAGGCCTCCCATGCATATCAGGAATCCAATGATTACGCTTATTGCCATGAACAAGGTCTGAAGGACTGGCTGCGATTGCATCGTGGTGAAATACGCTTCAGCACCAGAGGCATCGAATCCTGAGAATTTCCCAAAGAGGGCAGAGATGAAGTAGTACAGCAGCCACCCTGTGATAGGTGTGTAGAACATCATCAGAAGATAGTTTCCTGCAATGGCAATCGGACCATATGCGTGCCATTTCGTCCCTTCCGGTTCCAGCATTTTCAGCGCGTCGGAGATGTTTCTTCCGGAAGCTCTCCCGATAGCGAACTCCATGACCATGACCGGGATCCCGATCAGAAGGAGACAGATAAGATAGATAAGCACGAAGACCGCGCCGCCATACTGCCCTGTGATGTAGGGGAACCTCCAGACGTTCCCGAGTCCGATTGCGCATCCGGCTGAGAGCAGTATGAATCCCAGCCGTGAAGCAAGTGTTTCCCGCTGTGCCATGCTCCGATTGTATCACCGCATAAGGAGAATGGCACAGGTATTTCAGTTGTCGATGGAATTCTGGAATTTCGCCAGGTCCTTGTTGGATCCGGAGAGCACCATGAGCTCATCTTCCTTAAGGACTGTATCAGGACCGACGCTTCCGCTGGCTTTCCCATCCTTGACAGTCGCGATGAGGGAGATTCCGAAACGTTCACGGATCCTTATCTCCTTGACTGTCTTGCCATCAAGCTCCTTCGGTGTCCTTATCTGGATGATGGAGAATTCCTCCGAAAGGGGGAGAATATCCTCAGCCAGGCGCTCGCAGAGCCTGATTGCCGTGCGCTTTCCTATCTCTATCTCAGGGAACACCACATCCGCTCCGATCTTCCTGAGGATTTTCGCGTGGTCATCGCTTATGACCTTGCAGATGACCTGCTTCACCCCAAGCTCAAGCGAGTTGAGCGCTGCGAGTATCGAGCTCTCCACATCCTTTCCGATGCCGACAATCACAGTGTCCGCATCCTGTATTCCCGCATCCATGAGAGATTCGCGTGATATGTCGTTCACAACGAATACCTCAGCATCAGTCTCATAAAGCGGTTTCAGGCGCTGTGCATCCTGGTCGATCGCGATGACATATTTACCTCTCTCAAGGAGCTCTTCCGCAACTGCAAGGCCGAAGCGTCCTGTTCCGATGATTCCGAATACCTGATTTCCTTCTTTTTTCCTCATTTCATTACCCTATGATAACTTTTTCCTCAATGTATCTGGCGCTTTCGCTTCTCCTTCTTGCGAAAGCTGAGATGATTGTCATGAATCCTACTCTGCCAAGGAACATCATGATGATGAGCACGATCTTTCCTGGTATGGATACAGATGGTGTCACACCCATCGTGAGTCCTACTGTCGCATACGCTGACACCACTTCATAAAGTAGCCTGTCCGAAGTGAAATCCGGATCGGTGATCGTCAGGATCAGTGTCGCAGCTGCCACAAGCAGTACCGAGATGATGATGACGAAGAAAGCTTTCATCACCGATTCAGAGCTGATTTCCCTTTTGAATGCCTTCGGATTCTTTCCGAGAAGCAGAGAGAATGATGCTTTCACTGCTGTGAAGAAAGATGTTGTCTTCACACCGCCGCCAGTAGATCCCGGAGACGCTCCGATGAACATGAGTATCACGGTGAGAGCGACGCCGGCAGGCGGAAGCGCTGTCTGGTCATATGAGAAGTATCCTGCTGTCCTTGTCGTGACGGACTGGAAAAAAGCATTCTTCCAATCTATTCCGGGCAGTATGAAACGGAAGAGAAGAGTGCCGATGAGAATCAGGAAGAACGTTGTCGAAAGAACGATCTTTGTGTGCACCGTGATCTTCTTCCTGTGCCTAATATGCTCTGCCAGATCATTGTACAGGATGAATCCAAGTCCTCCTAGCGCGATAAGCGACGCGATTGTTATGAGGACAAGCGGGTTGTCATTCCATTTCATCATGCTGTCAGAGAAGAGATCGAAACCCGCGTTGTTGAACGCGGATACCGAATGGAACACCGAGAGGTAGATTGCCCTGCCTAATGGGAAATGCTGGGAGAATACCGTGAATAGCAGCACGGATCCAATTGCCTCTATGACTCCCGTGACAGTGAGCGCCACGAAGAGGATTCTCCTGGTTCCGACTCTGTGGTCGGCGCCGAGGGAATCCCTTAGAAGGCTTCCGCTGAAAGCATCGATGCGGCCGCTTGCGAGACGGATGATAAGCACCGCCACAACGGCATAACCAAGTCCGCCGATCTGAATCAGAAGCATAAGTACTGTTGATCCGAAGACGGATAGTGTCTGCGAGATATCCACCGGCGTGAGCCCTGTCACGCATATTGCGGAAGTTGACACGAACAATGCGTCAATCAAGGAAACATCCACCCCATCCTGATGAGAGACCGGCAGGTAGAGAAGCAGCGTTCCTATCGCTATAAGCAGCATGAAGCCCAGAGCAAGCTTCAATCCTGGCTGCAGCTTTTTCCTGTTGCTCATGGTATCAGAGTATATCAAAGTGATGTTTTTCGATAAAGAGTTAGCGATAGTGTTAAGAAAATATTGCATCCTGTTCTGCCAGAGGTGGTATAATAAGCAAAACAGGAAAAGGAGGCAGGGAAATGGTAATAACTTTAGGTCGTGAATTCGGAAGCGGTGGAAGAGAGCTTGGCAGAAGACTCGCCGATCATCTTCAGATTGCCTATTACGACAAGGAGATCCTTACCGAGATAGCAAAGCGTACGAAGCTTACGGAAGAATATGTACACAATGTAGTGGAGCATCATCCTTATCCTCTTCTGCCGATTACTATCGGCCACAGTCTCTATCCGGATATGACATTCCAGATCCAGCAGTCGGTTTATGTGGAGCAGAGCAATATCATCAAGGAGATGGCTGCGGCTTCGGACTGCCTCATCGTCGGACGCTGCGCCGATTATATCCTCAGGGACATCAAACCATTCAGGATTTTCGTATACGCTGATCTCGAGAGCAGGATCAGACGCTGCCATGACAGGGCGCCGGAAGGCGAACACCTGAGTGACAAGGAAATGAAGCAGATGATCCAGAAGGTCGACAAAGGCCGCGCCAAGTATTACGAGTTCTACACAGGCGAGAAGTGGGGTGACAAATCCTCGTATGACCTTTGCATCAATACTTCGAATGTGGTCATCAAGGAACTCGTGCCGCATCTTGCCGCTTTCCTCTCATAGTTGTTGCTGATAATCACTCCTTCGTATATAGTTGCACGGAGGAGTTTATTATCTATGAACAATACACGTAAGATTGCAGATGATGTGTTCTATGTAGGCGCCAGCGACAGGCGTCTGGCACTCTTTGAGAATATTTATCCTATTGAGCGCGGAGTAAGCTATAACTCATACGTCGTCCTTGATGAGAAGACGGTCCTGCTGGATACCGCCGATCATTCTGTTTCGAGGGAGTTCCTTGAGAACGTCGAGGCGGCTCTTGCAGGCCGTTCCCTTGATTATCTCATCGTCAATCACATGGAGCCGGACCACTGCGCGACGATTGCGGAGATAGTCCTGCGCTATCCTGATGTGAAGATTGTCGGCAACCAGAAGACAATCCAGATGATCAGGCAGTTCTATTCCTTTGACATCGATTCACGCGCACACATCGTGAAGGATGGTGATTCGCTCTGCACGGGAAAGCATACTTTCGCCTTCGTTTTCGCGCCGATGGTGCACTGGCCGGAGGTGATGGTGTCATTCGACACATCGAACGGTTTCCTCTTCTCGGCTGATGCCTTTGGCACATTCGGGGCTCTCGCAGGTAATATCTATGCTGATGAGCTTGATTTCGAGGGTGAGTGGCTTGATGACGCAAGACGCTACTACATCAATATCGTCGGCAAGTATGGCGTTCAGGTGATGAACACCCTCAAGAAGGCGGCGACGCTTCCTATCAAGATGATTCTGCCTCTCCATGGACCTATCTGGAGAGAGAACATCTCATGGTTCATCTCGAAGTACCAGACATGGGCATCCTATGTTCCGGAGGAGAAAGGTCTCCTGATCGTCTACTCCTCAATCTATGGCAATACAGCAAATGCTGTTGATGTGCTCGCGGCAGCTGTGGCGGAGAGGGGTGTGAAGAACATCCACATCTACGATGCGTCGAAGACCGATGCTTCCGTGCTTGTTTCCGAGTGCTTCAGGTACAGCACGATTGTCTTTGCTTCCCCGACATACAATGCCGAGATCTTCCCGAAGATGGAAATGCTTCTGATAGAGCTCAAGGCGCACGCGTTCCAGAACAGGGATGCTGCGATCATAGAGAACGGCAGCTGGGCACTTTCGGCGGGAAAGAAGATTTCAGAGATGCTTTCCTCCATGAAGGACATCAGGGTCATCGCGCCTGTTCTTTCCATCAAGTCATCGCTTAAGAGCGAGCAGATGGGAGAGATTGAGGCAATGGCCGATGCGCTCTCGAAAAGCGTAAACGGCTGATAGCGGAGCGGGGTAAGACCCGCTCAATTCTTTTCCACGGAGTCATTATGGGAATTGGTGAGCTTTTTGTGCTGGCCGTAGGGCTCAGCATGGATGCTTTTGCTGTGTCGATATGCAAGGGACTTGCCCTGGGCCATTCTTCTCTGAAGGCCTCGGCTGTTGTCGGCCTCTGGTTCGGTTTCTTCCAGGCCCTGATGCCGCTTATCGGGTATTTTGTCGGACTGCAGCTCTCATCGTTGATACAGTCATTCGATCACTGGGTCGCATTCGTCCTTCTGGCGGCTATCGGCATCTCGATGATCGCAGAATCCAGATCCGGGAAGGACGAGGAGGAGAGTCCTTCGCTCTCCGCCAAGGCTATGTTCCCGCTGGCTGTCGCCACATCAATCGATGCGCTCGCTTCCGGTATCGCGCTGGCAGCTGTGGATGGGAATATCTACTGGGCGGTGGCTTTCATTGGTGTGATCACATTCATCCTTTCCGGCTGCGGTGTCAGGCTTGGTTCCATTGCCGGCGACAGGTACAAGTCACGCGCAGAGCTAGCGGGTGGTATCATCCTCATTGCAATCGGGCTGAAGATACTTATCGAACACATGGTTGAAGGCATCTGAATCTGTGTATTTTTGATGAAATCGGCGTTTTCTGATTTATAATGCAATTAGAGAGGAGGCGCGCAATGGGTGAGAAGACTATCTATACAATCGGACGTCAGTTCGGTTCAGGTGGACGCGTAGTCGGCAAGAAGCTGGCGGAGAGACTTGGTATTCCTTATTACGACAAGGAACTTCTGGCAATGGCTGCAAAGGACAGCGGGTATTCCGAGGAACTCTTCAGGAATGCGGATGAGAAGCCTGCTTCCTCCCTGCTGTATTCTCTTGTCATGGGGAATTATCCCATGTCGTCAGGTACGCTTGGTTTCAATGAGATGCCCCTTAATGACCAGCTTTTCCTGATTCAGTCCAACACGATAAGGAAGGTTGCCTCGAAGGGATCATGCATCATCATCGGACGCTGCGGTGATTACATTCTCAGGGGAAACAATGACCTGATCTCCATCTTCATCCACGCTCCGCTGGAGGCAAGGGTAAAGAGGGCTGTTGAGGTATATGGAGTTCCTGCGGACAGGGCAGAGGATGTATGCCTCAAGAATGACAAGAGCCGCGCTAACTTCTACAATTATTATTCCGACCAGAAGTGGGGCATGTGCCGTACATACTCGCTTTCCCTCGATTCAGATCTCCTTGGAATCGATGGCTGTGTCGACGAGATCATCCGCTTCACTGAGCTCGCCGATAAGCACAAGGCTGAGAGATGATCGTCTTCGATACGCTTTCAGAGCTTGAGAGCTATGAGGGGGTGTTTCCCTCCATCCGCACTATCATTGATGTGATGGACCGTTCGCTTCCGTACGAGCAGGGCGATGGAGAGTATGACACCCCTGAGAAAAGCAGCGTCAGGTATGTCATTGACAGCTTCCTCACTTCTGACAAGGGATTCGAAGCTGTGAAGGTGCCTGGCAAGCATGTGATGGAGATTGTCCTGGAAGGTGATGAGATGATATCCCTTTCAGGATCCGTGCTGCGGATGCAGACAGGACGTTTTGCTATTTACCCGGGGGATGCTGATTTACGGAGAGGGCTTTCTTATGCGCTTCCGGAGCATACGAGGGCGGTGAGATTCCTCTTCTGACCCACATCTTCATATAATCTTCATATTCGGTATATCATGCTACCCATGAAGGAAATAGGAAACAAGACAGTTGGGAAGCTGCGGCTTCTCGCCTCTTTCATACAGAAAGAGCATGGTATATCACTGGCACGTGCTATCTCCATAAGCCCTGCGAAAATGCAGGAGGTGCTTTCAGGCAAGGAGAAGCCCACTTATCGCATCTGCGTCAAGGTCGCGGCATACTTCTTCATTCCCGTTGAGATCCTGACTGATGATGACAAGGAGCTTCCAGCTCTGGACCAGCTTCAGCTTGATGAGGATCTGCTTTCCGTGCAGCGCAATGATATCGAGAATGATATCGAGAGACAGAAGCAGAAGCATTTCTTCAGCCGCAACTGGAAGATGATTGGTTATACAAAGCGCGTGAAGCTTGTCGCTTCAGTGCTTGTGATCGCAGTACCTCTCATCGCGTTCATACTTTTCTGCGCTTCAGAAGTCGCTTATGAGCGTTTTGATGATATGAACAAGTACAGAATCGGCAGCGATGGTCTCGATTACGATATCCACGATCCGATTCAGAAGAAGTATCATGATGACCTTGAGGGCACATCGAAGGCGAACAATCCAGATGCATATTATGTGGAAGTGACCGTCGGTGCCGTACTGGAGAAAATCAAGAACATCTCATCAGCCACATCATCATATGAAGGCAGGATGCAGATCTTCTTCAAGTTCGATAAAGACGAGTTCAGGAATATGTTCCGTCATTACGCTCGCAATGTCCTCATGGACCAGGTCATCGATGATTACTACGCGGAAAGCGGGGAAACAAGACCTGCAGGAGAGGTTTCATTCGAGTCCTGGCTTGAAGAGCACCCGGTCTATTTCGAGGAATGGATTGAGTCCCATGACCATGAGTACTATCCTGGCGAGACACCATCGAACGTTCTCACTGACAAGGAGACGATGTTCGTAATCGGAAATGGCGAGTTTGTCCCGGACAGCCTCGGAACGATGAAGGAACTCGAGGAAGTCCAGTATTATGATGAGAATGGCAATCTCAGGACGATGTGCTATCAGAAGATACGCTTCAACGCCACGTTCGAGAAAGCATTCGACAGCGTACGCTATCCGCTGGATTCCGTGCAGTTCAAGATGTACATCCTGCCGACGATGGATGCTGATTACATCCGCTATGTCCCTGACAAATCCACGGATTCGGAAGGTGTGCGCGTCAGCGGCTTCACTCCGTATTTCGGCATCACCTCAGGCTACAGGGTCATCCACGACACTGATGAGGTGGATAACTTCACGCTTCGCCTCAACTACTACTATGATACGAACAACGATCCCGCGGTGCATTTCGATGATTCTGTCAGGACACAGCTCGAGATCATCGTCAGAGCCAACAGGGCAGGTATTTCGCTCTTCCTGCAGGCCTTCATCAACCTCTTCAGCGTCGTCATCTGGATCATCATCGCATTCTACAGCCAGAGCTATACAGGCGAAGACAGCGTAGGCATGCTCGGTACAGGTCTTTTCGGTGTCATATCCTCGATGCTGGTTGGCCTTTCGATGGTCTCCGATGCCGGTATCTTCTCATTGATAACGATGATCAATATCTTCACGCTTGCGGTCATCATGATAATGACGTATCAGGCGATTGCGGCAAAGAGAGCTCAGGTGAGGAAGGATAAGGTGCTTATCGCATACAACGGCATCAAGCTCCGTGTCCTCTTTATTCTCCTGACACTCTGTACTATCGCGATGTTCGTTGTCATCCCTGCTATCGCATACATGTGGGGTGTATGATTCCAGAATAATCTGCGATTAATCTGAGAATCATTTCAGTTGCTGCATCTGGTGCTGCCTATATAATCTCAATAGGAGCATCCGATGCAGCATATTTTTGTCAATTTCAAACGCTTCGACGTACCAGCATCTCTCGGCGGTGTGAACAGGATCGCTAATATCAATGATTACTCCAGAACGATAATCAATGAAACCAAAACAATGTTGGAGCAGTACGAGGGAAAAGCGGAATTCGTTCATTTCTATCCGGAGTCACAGCTTCCGGCAGCAGTGGATGCTTCCTCTGATTCATCTGTTCTCTCTATCGGAGCGCAGGGGGTGTATCGTGAGGATGTCCAGCCAGGAGGGAATTTCGGCGCATTCACGACAGAACGTCCTGCAGCTGCTGTTAAAGCCATTGGCTGCTCCTGGGTGCTTATCGGGCACTCCGAGGAACGCAATGACAAGAATGCTCTCTTTGCGCTTGCCGGCAGTCATGACCGGATGCTGGTCAATAAAGTCCTGAATGCTGAGGCGCAAAAAGCCGCCGCAGAGGGACTGCGCATTCTCTACTGCATAGGTGAGAAGGATGATGAGATGGATAATTGGGACAGAGTCCTTGCCGCACAGCTTGAGACCGGGCTTGACGGGATTGATCCAGGCTGTGTGGTGATCGCCTATGAGCCTGTGTGGGCAATAGGCCCGGGAAAGACACCTGCAGGAAAAGAATACATTGAGAAGATCTCCGCTTTCATCAAGCGGGAGATGGGTGATGTGCCCGTTGTCTATGGCGGAGGGCTGAAAGAGGAGAATGCGGCGATGCTTGGCTCGATTGACACAATCGATGGCGGTCTCATAGCCCTGACCCGTTTCTCCGGTGATATAGGGTTCTATCCTGATGAGTATCTGAGGATTGTCAGCACGTACATGAAGGCAAAGGGAGGAAGGGCATGAGGCTGGAATTCGAATATGGAAAAGGAATGATGAGTGCTTCTCTTCCTGATGATACCGATGTCTTCATCCCCGGTGTCACTGTCCCCGATCCCGAATGCATACCAGAAGACAGGATTAAGGAGGAAACGCTCAGGTCCATCAGAAATCCGATTGGCATGCCCCGTATCGACCAGCTGGCCTGCAGGGGCAGCCATGTTGTCATTGTCTTCCCGGACAGGGTGAAGGGAGGGGAGCAGGCGACAAGCCACAGAAAGACTGCTATTCCTCTCATCCTTGGCGAGCTATACGCTGCCGGAGTGGAGAAGAAGGACATCCTCCTGATATGTTCCAACGGTCTTCACCGGAAGAATACGGTTGACGAGCTCCGGGGCATTCTGGGGGATGCAATCTTCTCAGAGTTCTATCCAACTGGGCAGATTATCAATCATGACAGTGAGGATCCTGAGCATCTTGTGGATCTCGGTAAGACAGATCGAGGAGATCCTGTCATGATGAACAGATACGTCTATGAAGCGGATCTTGCTGTGCTCATCGGCCATGTTCAGGGTAATCCCTATGGTGGGTATTCAGGCGGATACAAGCATGCCGCGACAGGAATCACTTCCTGGAGATGCATAGCTTCTCATCACATTCCTTCTGTCATGCACCGCAGTGACTTCACTCCTGTTTCAGGACATTCCCTGATGAGGGAGAAGTTCAATGAGATCGGCATGCATATGGAGAAGATGATGGGGAAGAAATTCTTCTGCTGCGACGCTGTTCTCGATACAAAAAGCTGCCAGATTTCCATATGGTCCGGGTATGCCGCCGAGATGATGCCGCTTTCCTGGGTTGATGCTGATAAGCGTACATATGTCAGATGGGCGGAGAGGAAATATGACATCCTTGTTTTCGGCATGCCGCAGTTCTTCCATTACGGGGATGGCATGGGAACAAATCCCATCATGCTGATGCAGGCAATCTCTGCGCAGGTTGTCAGGCACAAGCGTATCATGAGTGACCGCTGCGTCATCATCTGTTCTTCTTTGTGCAATGGATGGTTCAACGAGGATCTCTGGCCGTATACAAGAGAGATGTTCGATGAATTCCAGAGCGGGAAGATGAATATCCTTCCTGATATGCAGAGCCTTGCGGAGAAGTATGCAACTGATGAGGAATATGTCAGGAGATACAGATATGAGCACGCCTTCCATCCTTTCCATGGCTTCTCGATGATCAGCTCTGCGCATATTGCTGAGATGAATACTGCTGCTATCTATATAGTCGGCGCGGAGAAACCTGGATACGCAAGGGCTATGGGAATGAAGACACGGGCTACATTTGAAGAAGCCCTGGAAGATGCGATGAAAAAGTACACAGGCCCAAATCCATCAATCCTGGCTCTTCCCAAGACCTTCACCCAATGTGCTGTGCATCTGGCGATGAAGGGGGAGGAAATCTGATAATCATTCTTTCTGGCTTCTTCCAATTTATTGTTTTCTAGGCAATAATAATGTGTAGCTGTTCAGATTAAAACGTTCTGTACAGCAATTAAGCTTAATGGATTCATAAAAATCCAAGGAGGAAAGAAATGAAGAAAGTAAGGATTATTGCAGCTCTCTGCATGATCGCAATGCTGTTTGTCGCATGTTCACCAGCACCAGAGAAGGATGAGCCTGTGGAACTTGTAATTCCAGAATGGGCTGATGATAGTTTTACAGGAAAAGTGTACAACGTAATTGATGCCACACTTGACATTGATGCTGAGAATAATACTTTCGCTGTTGCTGTTCCTGGAATTATTTCTATAGATTCTTCGGCAGAAGGTGTTGAGTTTAAGGAATGCACTATTAAGGACGATAGCTGGCATGTTGTTTTAACCGGAATAGAACTTGCTAAAGGTGATGTTGATATAACTGTTGTTCCTGGAGCTGAAGAAGGCCATCTTGCAATGACTGTTCTTGTCCCACTGGTAGAGGATACAGATCCTAATAAAGTTGAAATTGATTTTGCTCCAGTTGCAGCAGAGCCTGTTCCAGAGAACTGAGTCTAATCAATAGATTATACCTCTCCCTGTCTTTTGCGGATGGGGAGATTTATTTTGTCTCGAATATTCATAATTAGTAATATTTAATTCTTTATAATAAAATAAATTATAGCTATCTGATGCAGATTTCACGTTTCTGTGAATTGTTTTGGATATAGCTATCTTATAGACTTTCTCTGGCACTGCCATAACGGTAGGTGGCTTGACCTCTTGATTTCGGTTAACGGATGTCAGGAGGCGTTGCTTCCTGACTCTTCGATAATGATGATGAAGGAGGCGCTTATGACGGATTTTGAATTGCTGTCGCTGATGATTGCTATCATCAGCTTAGTGATTATCGTTGTAAAGAAATAAGCCGCCCAACAGATTCTTGCAGGTTTCAGGGGCGACTTAATTCGTTCTAAAATGTGAGGTCAGCCGTCTATCGGCAGTGCCTCTTCATCCATAATATCCCATCAACGGAGAACGGTGTCAACAGAAGCTTGGTTTCAGCACTGAGACAAATGGTGGGATTCTGTGAATTGCCTTGACTATAGCTATTTGATAGACTTCTGCGGGCACTGCTATAAACGGTAGGTGATTATTCGCTCGTAAAAGCACCAGTGCTCACAGGATGAGCACCGATGCCAATATGCACTTCAGCACCACTTCTTGGGGTTCTGCTTTGCAAGGTAATTTCTCATGTTGAAATCATTGAAACCAACAAGCAGGCTGTCG
>CASFLH010000071.1 GCA_949295505.1 uncultured Spirochaetales bacterium
AATGACAACAGGCTGAAGTGCTTCATACGTTTTATAAAGCTCATAAGCAAGAGGAAGGCCTTGCAGCTTACTGCTCTCCTTACGCTCTATCTCATTCTTTCCCAGATGGACGACGAGTATTGCCATGCCAATGATTATATTCTCTTAAGGAGAAAAGGGGTACTATGGAACCATGACTGATGAAGAATGTGTTCATTAGCAAAATAAACGCAACAGTATAGAAGAGCAGTGCATTAACCTTGAAAAAACCGAATAAAGGGGTAAGCTGGTGACACAGCTCCGGCAGCGAAGGAGAGAACATGTCAGAGAGACATCACACACAGCTTTCGCTGGAGGACAGGATTGCGATACAGAAAGGGATTGAAAGCGGAAGGAGCTTCAACTCAATCGCGAATGAAATCGGCAAGGACCGGGCAACGGTCTCAAGGGAGGTGAAAAGGAACAGGACAAGGCATGCAGGCGAAGCGAGGAAAGGGAATTTCCCATGTTCCCACATTCTCAGAGGGGACTGCCAGGCGTCGCACCTATGCGCTGAGCCATGCATGAGGAAGACATGCAAGGGCTGCCGCAAGGCATGCGGGCAATCATGTCCGCTGTATAGCAGAGCTGTATGCAGGGAGCTGGATAAGCCGCCATATGTATGCAACCGCTGCGGGAAAAGAGGGAAATGCAGCATGGACAGATATTTCTATAATCCTGTCCCTGCGGACACGAAATACAGGGAGACGCTGACATCATCAAGGAATGGCATATCAATTGATGAGGATGAAAGGAAGAGGATCGGCTCAATCCTGTCTGATGGCCTTGGGAGGGGGCTTTCCTTCCATCAGATAATCTGCGGTTGCGGCGAGGATGCCATAGGGCTTTCCGAGAGCACTCTCTACAGGTATATCAAGGAAGGTGTCTTCTACGATCTGGATATAGGTCCTCTTTCATTGCCAAGGAAGATGTACAGGCCGAGACGGAAAGGCATGGAAAGGACATACAAGGTTGATAAGAGATGTCTCGAGGGCCGCAGATATGAGGACTGGCTGGAGTTCCGGGAAGAGAATGACGGCGTGGACGAGGTCCAGATGGATTCCGTCCTGGGGGCCAATGGCTCTCCATGCTGTCTCCTGACAATCCACTTCACCGATTCGCATCTCATGCTCGCATATCCGAGGAAGAGGAACTCAGCGGATAGCGTAAGGGAGGTATTCGATTCGATATGGGATTCAATCGGCCCGGATGCATTCATCTCGCTCTTCCCTGCCATCCTCACCGATAATGGCTCGGAATTCTCTGACCCCATCAGCATTGAGGTTGACAGGAGATCCGGTGAATGGAGGACAAGGGTCTTCTACTGCCATCCTTACTCCGCTAGTGAGAAGGGCGCCTGCGAGGTGAACCATGAATTCATAAGAAGGATAATCCCGAAGGGCACCATCATGGATATAACAAAGAAGCAGGCGGACATGATGATGAGCCACATCAACTCATGCCCGCGTAAGAGCCTCGGGGGAAGAACCCCCTTTGAGGCGTTCCTCTTCTTCCATCCCGACAACGGAGAAGAGCTGCTCTCTAAGCTTGGCATCTGCCGTATCTCCCCAGATTCATTGATGCTCAAGCCTGAACTGATGGAAAGCCTCAAATAACA
Organism: uncultured Spirochaetales bacterium; assembly: GCA_949295505.1. GTDB lineage: Bacteria > Spirochaetota > Spirochaetia > Sphaerochaetales > Sphaerochaetaceae > Ornithospirochaeta. Next base: position 1,637 of record CASFLH010000071.1, read on the forward strand.
TGACTGCTGCCGGAGCTGATTGGCTTTCCTGAACCACACATCCAATACGGGTTGCATTCTCTTCGCCAAACGCGTTCAGAAGGCACTACCCGCACTTCGTCATGCACCGTCATCCTGCATTTTATTACCATTTCCTCTCTCTTGCTACAGCTTTCTTCATGCAGGTGTCTTCTTTTCTTCCTCTTCTGCTGCATTGATTTATGTTGCATTTACCTTTGTTGCTTTAACTTTTAAAATTCACGACTGATGAAGAATGGGCTCTTTTCGAAAAACGGCGCGAAAAATCATCATTCCGCATGCGTTTCCATATCCGTGGCAAAGAACGGGAATATGCTCTTTCAAAAGGAAGGGAGACTATCGAGAAACATGCATATGACTTCATCGCAAAGCGTCTTGCTCCTGCTTATCCTGTGAATGATGGCAGGCAGACACCGATGAAAGGACATCCTGTATTCATTGCACAGCATGCTACCGGCTGCTGCTGCAGAGGCTGCCTGGAGAAATGGCACAGAATTCCCAAAGGACGGGAGCTTACGGAGGGTGAGCAGACGTATCTGGTGGATGAAGTCATCATGAAATGGATCAAGCGGGAAATGGAATAAGACAAAGGAAGGTATAGACAATGAGACTGTTTATTGCGATTCCCCTTTCGCCGGAAATGCAGAAGGCGCTGGTCGCCTGCATGCACGATCTGAAAAAGCAGGGAGTGGAGGGAAACTATGTTCCGGCGGCAAACCTGCATATGACCCTGGCTTTCATCGGGGAATATGACGATCCGAAGAAAATCAAACAGGTGCT
>CASFLH010000072.1 GCA_949295505.1 uncultured Spirochaetales bacterium
GCTGTGGACTGAGCTTTTCTGTTGACAGCTGGCTTGAAGAGGGTTATAAGCCTGAGTGTTACCAAACACTGAAGCAGTGATTGATACAGTGTTACCCGTAGTGGTTTCACATACCAAGTAGTGTTACCTTCTGCTTCTCTGGGTACATCAAAGTGTTACCTTTTTCGGACTCATATCATGTGGAATTTTCCAAAAATCTATCGAATTATCTATTTTCTGGCCTAATTTTGTAATATTCATAAAAATAACTCCCTGCAAAGCAAGGAGTTAAATCTAGAGGTGCGAATCGGATTCGAACCGATGAAAAGCGGTTTTGCAGACCGCCCCCTTAGGCCACTTGGGTATCGCACCGTACATCAAGTTGCTTTATGACTTTAACAGAAGAATCCTTTTCAATCAAGGTATCTGAAAGCACACAAGGCCGATTATTGCACAAATGCTATGTTTCTGAAAAATAATCTTTTTATTATATGGTAAAATCAGGAAGAGGCATACGTGGGAAGGAATCTTATCCTGGGCGACATACATGGCAGATACGACAAGCTTATCTCTGTTCTGGAAAAAGCTGCTTATTCACCGTCATCTGACACTCTCTATTCCGTCGTTGATTTCTGTGACAGAGGAAAGGATGCGGTTAAGACACTGAGATTCCTTATGGATCAGAAGAATCTTAAAGCAGTGATTGGCAATCATGATATACTTCTTCAGAACTGGCTCTTCACAGGACTCAGAGACGAAAACTGGATGAGATATCTCGGCGGCAGCAAGACAGTGAAAGATATCGCCTACAGAAATCATATCACATATGCGGAATGTGCCATCATTGCAGACAGGCTGAGAGACATACCGATTATCAGAATCGAGGATGAATACATCATTGTCCATGGAGGAATCCCTTACAGAAGGACAATGGAGGATCTAATCAGCTACCAGGAGTGGAAACGGCCTGAATACAGCACAATGGGAAATAGCGAGGCCATGGCATGGGACCGTGATTATATGCTTTCAGCTTATGCCAAAGCCCATCCGGAGGTCAGGGATGAGATCTTCGTGAACGCACTCCATCTTATCCGGACGTCTCGTCCGTCTTGAAGATGGAGCTTCCAGCATCTTGTGCTGTAACTTTTCCTGCTTCTTTCATGTCGGGGCACTGCTTCTTAGGGGATTTCTCCTTGTCGTCCACAGTCGGCCTCTCCACAGGCTTGACTTCCCCAGCGACCCTGGGTAGGGAATCTCTTCCAAGCTTTGCTATCATTTTTGACGCGTTTGCGTCCCGGTCATGAACGGTATGGCATACCGGACACTCCCAGGTCCTGATCTTTAGGCCGTCGAAGCCCTTGAGTGGTCTGTCCACATGGCCGCAGCAGCTGCACGTCTGGGTACTCGCAGCAAAGCGCGGGATGACCACAAGGACCTTCCCCTTCCTTGCACACTTGTACTCCAGCTGTCGGCGGACTTCTCCAAACGAGACATCGGCAATGGACGATGCAAGCTTGTGGTTCTTCAGCATCCCTTTGACGTTCAAATCCTCGATGGCTATCACGTCAGCTTGGCTCTCGCTGAGCTGATATGTCATCTTGTGGATTGCATCGGCACGGGATGCCTTGATCTTCCGCTGCACCTTCGCAACCTTCACTCCGGCCTTTTCCCTGCTCTTCGAGCCGGGAAGCTTCCTCGAATAGGCCTTCTGCCTTCTCTTCAGCAACTTCTCATATTTCCTCGCACTTTTGACATTGTGGAAAGTCCTGCCGTCGGAGCAGACGGCAAGCTCCTTTATGCCCAGGTCGACACCAAGGACATCGAGCTTTGCAATCGCCTCTTCATCATAGGCTTCAGGAAGGGACGGCAGATTCTTCCCGTCATCCATCAGCAGCACGGCATTGAACCCCCCGCTCTTCTCTATCCTTATCGTCACAGAGCGCAGCTTCCCCTCGATCCTCCTGTGGAAGACTGCCCTGATGTCGCCGACCTTGGGGATGTGGACGACTTTCCTGGCGAAGTCCAGCCTGCAAGACTGGGGATTGAGGAAACTGTCACCGTTCCTCTTCTTCTTGAACTTCGGAAAACCTGTCCTCTTCTCGAAGAAGCCCTTGTAGGCCCTCGCGACATTCTTCGACACCTGCTGGAATGCCTGGGCGTTGACATCCTTCAACCAAGGGAACTCCTCCTTCAGTGCAAGGATGTGGATGTTGAGCTCATATTCAGGCGCAAACCGCTTCTCACTCTCGTATACGGTCTTCTCGTAATCCAGAAGCCTGTTGTACAGGAAGCGGCACGAGCCGCCAGAGCGCCTGATGAGGTCCTCCTGTTCATCTGTTGGATATATCCTGACAACGTACCCTGTGAGCATGTCTCATTGTACCATGGATGCCGATTCATCTCCACCTTATGCTGCGCATTGAAGGTGGAGTCCTCTCGGCGCTGCAGGATAGAAAAATCCTGCATCTGAATCAGCATGCTATAATCAACATGGTATATGATCATGAAACGACTTGCAGCTTTGGCTATTGCGGCATTGGTACTCATTCTTCCTGTTGCGGCTGATTCGGATTTCGGCAGCTTCGGCATGACAGGAGGATACTCATCGAAGGACAATACAGCCCTCATGGGATTCTATGGGACTTATCAGTATACATCAGAGGCTTCGGCACATATCAGCCTGGGATTTGGCACGCATGCGGATTTCGCATTCGGGCTCAATCACAGGGATGAGCTTATGCTTTCGATGGGATATATCTGCGGATTCGGAATCGAAGCCTCCATTACCGACACAGTTTCATTGAATCTGACCATTGGTCCTGCCGTCATGGTTGAGACCGGGATCACATCCGCATCCGTTGGAATAGGAGTCGCTTGTGACACCGCATTCTCATTCTATTTCAACAAGGAAAACTCAATGGGGCTGACCGCGGGCGCAACAGTCTATCCACAGTTCTTCGTGCTTGATGACGGCCGACCAGACAGGTTCAGCATCGCAGCTTCCGGCTACATCGGAATGTCGATGCGATTTCCCGCGACGCTTTCAATGCTGGCGATACCAGCAGTCAGCTATCTTCTATATTGATCAGGAGGCTCTATGACAGAATCGGAATTCCTCGAGAAATACAAAGACTCAGCGTTTGTGCCATTCGAAAAACTGGAACGCTTCATGCTGAAGACACTTGAAGGCATTGGAGTTCCCTCCCACGATGCTGCGATCATCACGGATGTGCTTATTGAATCAGACAAGCGCGGAATTGACAGCCATGGCATCGGACGGCTTAAGCCAATCTATATCGACAGGATTGATGACGGGATTCTCAATCCCGTTACAGAAATCACGGTAATGAAAGACAAGGCCGCCACGGCTGTTCTCGATGGAAATGATGGCATGGGACATGTCGTCGGGCACAGAGCAATGGAGATGGCTATCGACAAAGCAGCGCAATACGGGCTTGGTATGGTAGCAGTCCGCAACAGCAGCCACTATGGTATCGCGGGCTATTATTCGACGATGGCAACAGACAAGGGCATGATTGGTATCACAGGCACTAATGCCCGTCCCTCCATTGCACCCACATTCGGAACAGAGAACATGCTCGGCACCAATCCTCTTACCATAGGAATGCCGACGGACGAGGAGTTTCCCTTCGTTATCGATGCGGCCACATCCGTTTCCCAGCGGGGGAAAATCGAGGTTTATGGCAGAGCGGAGAAAGATATCCCTCCCGGATGGGTAATCGGAGATGATGGAAATACCAGAACCGACACGGAAGGAATACTGAAAGATCTGACACTCGGCAAAGCCGCCCTGCTCCCTCTCGGAGGACTTGGGACTGACGGAGCCGGATACAAAGGCTACGGATATGCCACTGCAGTCGAGATACTCTCTGCCGCGTTGCAATGTGGCTCATTCATGCAGGCCCTCACGGGAAAAGATGAGAACGGAGCCAAGCAGCCCTACCATCTCGGACATTTCTTCATCGCGATCAATCCTGAATTCTTCATGGGAGAAGATGCGTTCAGGAAAACTGCAGGAGACATCCTCCGAGGCCTGAGAGCATCCAGAAAAGCTCCCGGAGAGAGCCGTATCTACACTGCCGGAGAGCTTGAATGGGAAGCGAGAGGATACAGGACACGATATGGCTGTCCCGTGCCTCCATCACTGCAGAAAGTCATCAGCACTCTCTCGGAACGCTTCTCGATTCAGGAAGAATGGCCCTGGGAATAATCAGGCTCCGAGAAAATCTTCCCTGCAAGGGATTTTATGGCCTTGAATTTATAATCAGCGGGCAGAAGGGCCCAGCTCTTCGTCCGCTTGAAAACCGCTCCCTCTTCTGTAAGCTCTACAGAATAGAAGCCAAGGCCGATACGGGGGTTGTCATAACTCATGAATCCATTCCCGACGAGTATTATCTTTGATTCCCCCGGTTCAAGTGACATGTTCCTCGTTCCTTTTGGTCCTGTATTGAAACCAAGGGTCACAGACCGTATCTCAGGTGTTGCGCCATCGAAAAGCGCCCATGGCGCATCCATCCTGCCCAGATAATTCTCGGCGATATCCACATTGGGGAAGATGAAAACACCATCGTCGTCATCAGAGTGCGGAGTGAAAAGATAATACAGGAGCTGGCATTTCGGGTTATTCACTGCAGCCCAGCCCAGAGGTACACCATCAGGTATCTTACCCATTAGATAGTCATAGGTACCTGTCGGAGGAGGAACATATCCAGCATCTGCAGAACCTCCACGCACAAGAGGTGCATGCTTCAGCTCATCAAAGACATTGCCGGGAAGGAATCTGTTCACTCCCGACTCACGTCTGGAAAGCGCATAGGCTGTCCAGTACTTCGCATTTGAGGACAGCAAAGAGCCCGTTTCCAGAAGCGGTGAGGCAAGCATGCTGTGCCAAGAAGCTGACCCCATCAGCGTATCCGTCCCCGTATTGGTAATCCTGATTGCCGTATACAGCACAGGCTGTCCAGGAAGAATCATGTCAATTTTCTCAAGCCTGAAGCGATTGCCTTCTTCCCTGCTCTTCATCTCTGAAAGACGCCACACCCCGCCATGTTCCTCTTCAGTACCATAACGGCGCAGCGTCCAGTATGTCGTGACTGAATTGATATGATCCGCAGAAGATGAAGGAAACGTGAAGTATCCGCCGCCCGCCTGATACAGAGCCTCACTGCCCTGCCACCACTCACCATTGGCATCGGAGAGGACCCCGGAACCGGTACCCCGGAAATAAGGGAGTGCCATCGCATTGATCCTGGCACCGGAAAGCGTACGCGATGTCAGCTCAAGCAGGACCTCGCCCTGATCTTCAATCAGGGATGAGAAGATATCGTTGGACATATACGTCGCATAACGCCCTTCCCAGAGGGCAAGCCTCCTGATATCCATAGCTTCCTCCTGCTTAACGACAAAACCGCCAATCTGATATAAAATCATTGTAAAGCATTATCCAGAGGTTATCCATGATTGAAGTATTGTCAAAAAGCATATTCCATCTCCAGACTGACAACACCAGCTATATAATCCGTATTCTTGAGACAGGCCATGCCGAGCATATCTATTACGGGAAAAGACTCAGGGATGCCGCTGCCGCGGTTCCTGCCCTAGGGGAGAAACGGTATGCACGGCCCGGGATGGGAACATACACGGACCGAAACTTCACGACGCTTGTACTGGATGATGCGAAGCTTGAATTCTCCTCAGAGGGAAGAGGAGATTACCGCACACCGTTCATTGCCATCTCCGCAGGCAATGATGGGGAACGCACTCTTGATCTTAAATATGCAGGCAGCAATGTCTCGAAGGGAATCAAGGAAATCAAAAGCCGCCCTCTTCCTCAGGCCAAGGACCCATACAATGAAGCAGAGACGCTTGATCTTGTCTTCATTGACAGCGAAAGGCACATTGAACTGACACTGACATATACGGTATTCCCTTCAACCGATGCGATAATCCGGAGAGCGGCTGTAAAGAACACCTCCGAAGAACAGGTGACCATACGCGCACTTGCTTCCGCTCAGCTCGATTTCAGGGAAACAGGGATGAAAGCCATAACACTGTCAGGGACCTGGGGACGCGAGTTCGAGAAGAATGAAACCCCGCTCAGCACAGGAACATTCGTCTCAGAAAGCCGGCGGCTTGGATCATCTGCAGAGGCTAATCCGGGTTTCATGCTGCTGAAGCGCGATGGCAGCTGCTATGCCTTGAACCTGATATATTCCGGTCCGCACAGGATGTCCGCTTCTGTCACGGAGCATGGAATGACACATATTGTGTGGGGAATCAACCCGGACATGTTCTCATGGGTACTCAAGAGCGGTGAAAGCTTTGAAGGCCCTGAAGCCGTGATGACTTTCTCCGAGAACGGACCAGAAGAAGCCGGAGATCGGATCAAGCACTTCATCACGTCCTCCATACTGCGATCATCCTGGAAAGACAGGATGAGGCCCGTGATGCTCGACACATGGGAAGTGCTCAGGTTCGGCACCACGGAGAACAGGATCGAGGAACTCGCAAAAGGCGCTCTCAGCATGGGATGCGAAGGTGTTCTGATCAATGATGGCTGGTTCGGAGCCCGCAGCAACGACAGGACAAGCCTCGGCGACTGGCATGTGAATACGCAGAAGATACCATCAGGGCTTACGGAACTGGCAGACTCAATCCACAGGAAAGGTCTCCTCTTCGGCCTCTGGTTTGAGCCCGAGGCCATCAGCTCGCGGTCGATGCTCTGCAAAGGACATCCTGAATGGATTATCGGACGAAGCTGTGAGACAAATGCCGAAGGCCGCCATGAGGAACTTCTTGATATCACAAGATATGATGTGCAGGACTGGATCGTCTCGACTATCGTCCGGCTTGCGGAGCTTGTGCGCCTCGATTATCTGCGCTGGGATATGAACAGGCATTATTCGGACCTTTATACGCTTACAGGCATCCGTGACTATGGGATGTACGCGCACGAATATGCCTCGGCGCTATATAAAATACTCTCTGAAATCGGACGCCGCTGTCCGGAGATGTACATTGAGACTTCCGCAAGCGGCGGCTCCCGCTTCGATCTGGGGATGCTGAGCGTTTCCGGATCAATCACTCCAAGCTGTCTCTCCGATCCTATTGAACGGGCAAGGATGATTGCGAATGCCTCGCTTATGTATCCGCAATCCGTGATAGGGACAATCGTTGCCCCTTCCCCCAATGCAGCGACAAGACGCATTGTTGACAGGGAGACGAGGTTCAATATCGCAGCATTCGGAGTTCTTTCCTATTCCATGGATCCGTCATCTTTCTCAAGAAGCGAGATGAAGGCCTTCCGTGAGCAGACTGAATTCTACAAAGGTTTCCGTCTCCTGCTGGAAACGGGACGCTTCAGGGTCGTGGAAAATGGAAACAGGCTGATCTGGACAGTATCCAATGAAGACCGTTCAACGATTCTCATGCTCTATCTGCAGAAGAGGATCAGACCGAATACGACAGCCGAGCGCCTGATTGTCCCGGATGCCAACGAAAGCTATGATTACCGCGTTTTCTCCAGAAGCCATATGGTACCGGAGAGAGAGTCCTATGCGTATCCGGAGGAATCCGAGTGCTATGAAATCCCGGGAGATGCCCTCCGCTGGGGAGGAATCTCAATGGTAGAACAGCTATCAGGGATAGGACACCATGAAGGGATGAGGATGCTGGGTGACTACTCTTCCAGGCTTTATATCATCAGGAGGATCGAGAAGTGAACAATATTGTTATCGCTGGAGCAGGAACTTTCGGAACCGCTGTCGCCGAGCGTCTGGCATGGAATGTAAACAACAGGGTCACGCTTCATACAATTGAGAAAGATGTCGAGAAGGAAATCAATGACAAGCACACGAACCGCAAATACTTCCCGACGCGTTTTCTCAACAGATATCTCTCAGCTACATCTGACCTTACAGTATTCAGGGAAGCAGATGTCGTCATGCTCGTAATCCCCTCCAAGGCAATCGTGCCATTCTCCGAGGAAATCCGGAAGAACACGCAGAAAGAGCCGCTCATCATCAATCTTGCCAAGGGAATGAGTGACAGCGGGGCATTCATAACTGAGAATATCCCATTCAAGCGTACTGCCAGCATGAAAGGCCCGTCATTCGCTATCGAGACAATAAACGGATTCCCGACCTCATTCACATTCGGCGGCAAGAAAGAGGATTATGACTATTTCAGGAAGCAAGTGCTCCCGGATACGCAGTTCTCACTGGACTATTCAGATGATGTCCGTGCTGTTGAGCTCATGAGTATCCTGAAGAACATGTACGCCATCGCAATCGGGATTGTCTCAGGCAAGTTCAACAGCCCTAATGTCGACTTCCTCGTCTACACGAAGGCAGTGAATGAGATGAGAGGGCTTCTGAAAATCTTCTCCTGCAGCGAGGACACGATTTTCCGTTACTGCGGTATCGGAGACCTTGGGCTGACTGCCCTGAACGATCTTTCCAGGAACCGCACGCTGGGAATGCTTATCGGGAAAGGCTTCGGATATGGTCCTGATTCGAAATCATCGACAGTTGTTGAAGGCCTGCGCACAGTGAAGCTCATAGGAGAGATCACAAGACAGAAAGGCGTTGCAGAGGATTTCCCGCTGGTACAGTCTCTCTACAGGCTTCTGTACGAGAACGACACGCTCAACAACTACACACTCTCGGTACTTGGCTGATATCAGAAGAACACCCGGCGTATATACATGATATCATCAGCGACAGTCGCTGGCTCCGCCCCTGCCCTTATAAGGGGCATGCTGTGCGGAAGAAGAGCTGCGATACGCGGATACGTCTTTGCCATGATGCCTTTCCCAATATTCACGGAACGGTCATCCAGTCTATCGCGAAGCATGAGCGCGGCGATCCTGCTGCCAAGAACGGAGAACACTTCCTCGAAGAAAGAGAATGTATTCTCTCTGTCATCATGCAGGAGCGCAAGAGGATCAAGCAGGATTGAAAGCTTGTCCAGTTTCTCCGCAAAGTTCACAGCTCCCTTGAATCCATCAACCGCTGAACCGACTTCAGGCCTGATGGCTACCGCCACACCATGTTTTCCCGCCTCCTCGATAATCATGCTGAGGGACTTGATAAGCTGATCGGGATTTCCATCCTCCGGTAAGATTCCGAGAAATGGTGCAGACAGTACTTCCGCGGCCTTCAAGGCGGCAATACACTCACTCACAGCCGCCGCGCGGGCCCCTTCGTCATCAGATGCGAGAATTCGGCTGCGGACGATTATGAAGGAGATATCAAAACCGAGATCAGCCAGTTCAAGGAGCTTTCTGTCACTGAGCGTGGAATAGCTTGCGATAGAAGGAAAGCAGAGGGGAATGTCAATGCAGACCGTCTCTACCCCTAACACTGAGAGCTGTTCCTTCAGTGCCTGCGGATCAGCAGGGAATAGAATGTCAGCGAGAATCCCGAGCTTCATGCCGTCAATACCTCTTCGCTTCCTAGGAAGAGTCTTGAACCGCGGAGGGAATGCCGCAGGCACGACCTCCGACCGTTCCGGATCCAGCGAGCTGATGATGATATCCCTGTCAGCGCTGCTGAGCTTCCGGAAATCAGAGGGGCTCATATTGCAGAATGAGGAGAAAGTCCTGTTGAACTGGGAAGACGAGGCAAATCCGCAGTCAGCGATGATATCATGAATGCGTGCGCCGGTATAAGAAAGCATCTGGAGCGCATACCTTATCCTGACCTTCTGCACATATGTCACGAATGAGGTCCCCATCACTTTTGTGAACTGATGCGAGAGATAGAATGGAGAGATCGCGAACCGCTCCGCAATGTCACGGAGTGTGATAGCTTCCATATAATGCGTATCGATGTACTCTGTGATGGCATACATCTTCAGATCAGGCAGTCCGGGATGATTCTCCTCGCTATATGTGCTGTGTCTCATCAAGCGCACGATTTCCAGAAGGAAAAGGATAAAACGGGAATAGACCTCAAGCTGCCACCCCGATTCCTTGGCTTTGCCTGCAAGAAAAAGCTCATTGAGCCTTGCAATGACCTTCGTCAGAAACTTCGGAGGAAGACGCAGTACCGGAACATCATGGCTGAAGAGGGACCTTATCTTTTCCACCTGGTAATCCAGCCCTGCAAGAGTATCCTCATGGTTGTAATTGATGATGATACGCCGCTGAGCTGTCGCACGCCGCGGATAAATTGACATATGCAGCATCTGCGGGCGCAGGAATAGAATGTCGCCCTTGTGAAGCTGGACATAACGGCCATTGACGAGGTGGGCAGCATCATCCTCAAGCGTGATGAAGATCTCATAAAAGTCATGATAATGCTGGTTCGCCATATTCATCGGGTAGGAACGGCTGCTGTAATCCACAAGCAGGAACAGCGGGTCTGAATCGCTATTGAGCCTGATTGTGAAGCCCTCCTCGAAATACAGGGAATCCATCAGATCTGCCATACTCCGATTTTACGCAAATAAGGATACTGAGTGAAGAGAAGACAGCAAGAAGCGTGCAGAAAATAACAGATTCTACGATATACTTTTGTGCGGAGGGAATAGATGAACTGGCATATTTCCGAGCTGGAACATGGATATATAACGCGATACCTTGTCACTGGTCACAGGATGGAGGCTGTCAAGGGAGAACCGGTTGCTATCAAGGAGGAGTCGAATGTATGGATAGGCTCGACAGCAGCCGCCACTCATGAGAATCCCATAAGAGTAAGCTTCCTTTCTGACATCAGCAGAAAAGGAGTGGCTGCGCCACTCTTCACAGATCCACAGCCGGAAGGAAAAGCCATCCTCGCAGGAAAGGAACTGCCTGTTTACTACAGAGCACCGTTCGGCGACCCTGTGATAGGAGCCTCAATATTCTCGCCCACACCGCACTGGCTGAGTATCGGAGCATACATAGTGCTCAACGCCTCCGAAGAAGGAGATTACCATTTCCATCTCTCCGTCACTGGCGGCATGTCCATATACAAAGACGGGGAAGAGACGTTCTCCTTCCGCCCATACCGCAGGAATGAGGCGAGAGAGACAGAGTGCACTCTCCATCTGGCTTCTGGTGACAATGTCCTCGTCGTGGAGGCTGATGAGTTCGCGGAGCGCGACACAGAGATCGCAGTCACTATCTGCCTAGTATCAGGGCCGGGACATCTCATGCAGAAAGTCCCGATGGGAGAACGCAACACGGATCTCATAATGAAGGCAGAGAAGGCCATGGAGAGCCTTGCCTTTGACAGGAGCACATTCACATCAGGCCACATCACGATGTCGATGGAAAACCCTTTCAGCGACAGGACGACAGTCATACACATGGAAGGCGCGACGGAGGAGAATGCAGCTCTCGCTCTTCTGAAGGAAGCAGACGCCGTCTTCCTGCCGGGATCTGATAAAGCAGACATCGGGGCGGTAGAGGATTTCCCCGTAGGATTCCTGAGAATGGCGGTCTCCACTGAGATTGAGGGCCTTTCGATACACACCATCAGGACATTTGAGAACTTCCCCTTCTCCTTCCTCGGAAACACCTCAGAAGACATCGATGAAAGAAGGAAGGAAGCCTGGAGATTCCTCTCCCTTTACGGTGAAGGAAACTCAAACAGGGCAATGGCCCTTCTCTATACAAACGGCGACAGGGACGAAATCGAGAGAATACTAAGGGCACAGCTGGACTTCATCAACAGGCGCAGTGACTGCTCAGATTTCTACATCTCGTACTTCCCGTTCATGATAAAGCATTTCGGCACATCCGGCATGATACGGCAGGAAACACTCCGTGCCATGGAGGAGTGCCTCCTCTCATTCCGCTACTGGCATGATGAACCGGGCGATGACGCCATGTGGTTCTGGAGCGAGAACCACGCACTGATGTTCCACGTCTCCGAGCTCATCGCAGGAGAGATGTTCCCTGACAGAATCTTCACGAACAGCGGAATGACGGGAAGGGAGAAACAGGAGAAAGCCATTTCCATGCTGCGTCCCTGGTTCGAGACCTTCTTCCGTGAAGGCTTCACGGAATGGAACAGTCCTCCATATCTTCCGATAGACATCCTCGGTTTTGCCTCGCTTTACGCGCAGACAGAGAACGAGGAGATGAAGGAAAATGCGGAGAAAGCGCTTGAATATGTCTTCCGCCTGCTTGCGATCACCTCATATGAGGGCATCTTCAGCACGACAAGCGGAAGAACATACCTCAAGGAACTGATGGGAAATTACTCAAACTGCCCATCTTTCATCAACTGGATAGGCTATGGAATCGGAAATGAATCCCATGCGGGAAAGGGTTCCGTGCCTGTGCTGATGAGCGGATACACCCCTGATCCGGAGAATATGCGCTTCCATAGAATCGGGGAAGGGAAAGCCCTGTCATGGAAATCAACGCACGGGTACAAGGGATACGCGGACGTGACAGTCTACAAGACCTCCGGATACCTCCTTTCAGCTGCGAACGATTTCAATCCTGGCCGCAGAGGATTTCAGGAAGATGTCATTCATGCTGTCATGGGTGCTGAGGCACACGTATGGATCACACATCCTGGCGAATTCGCGCTGTTCGGGCAGGCAAGACCATCATACTGGGCTGGTTCCGGCACGCTGCCAAGAGCAAATCAGTATAAGGGATTCGCTTCAGCCATATGGGAAGTCAGCGAGGAGCATCCCGTGGATTTCACGCACGCTTATTTTCCTGTCTTCGCTTTCAAACGGGCAGAAATCAGGGATGGATGGGCATTTGCCGAGAATGACAAGGGTGGCCTTATCGCGGTTACAGCCGCAAATGACATCGCGCTGACAAAGAGCGGGCCGAATGCGGATAGGGAACTCACAAGCCCTGGCAAGAAGAATATATGGATCATCAGGTGCTCTGATATCTGGAAGGAAGGGAGCTTCGATGGGTTTGTCAGCCGCATCCTCTCCTCCTCTCTCAGCATAGACAGAGATGAGATGAGCTATTCTTTCTCCGATCCCGATTACGGGACGATAGAAGCAGGCTGGAAGGAAAGCCTCAGCGTGAATGGTATCAGAGAACAGTATAAAGGCTTCACGCCAGCTGGCACTGCCATAATCGAGAACGCCTGAAAAGAATAAGGAAAACGTAAATAAAACAGTTCAGAAAAGAGAGGTTGGATATGAACAATGCTATCAAAGAGAAGCTTGAGACTCTGATCAAAGGATTCCTTCCGGTTCTTTACCAGGAAGATGATCCGGATTACGTCTCGGGAAAATTCGGAAAAGGCGTCGACGACAGAGAGAAATACAGATACTGGGAATGGACTCAGGGTGTAGGGCTCTTCGGACTGTGGAAGCTTTTCGAGAAGACAAAGGATGAGCGCTATCTGAAGATGCTCACCTCCTACTATGATGAACGCATCAAGGCAGGTCTGCCGGGAAAGAATGTGAACACGATGGCACCGATTCTCGCGCTGGAATACCTAGGAGAATATCTGAACAGGAAAGATTATCTTGATGTGGCCAGGGAATGGACAGGCTGGCTTTACAATGGTGGCCTCCCCCGTACCCCGGAAGGAGGCTTCCAGCATAGGACCACAGATGATGTCAACGAAGGCGAACTCTGGGACGATACGCTGATGATGAGCGTGCTCCCCCTCGCCAACATGGGCCGTATTGATGGAAATAATGATTACATCGAGGAATCCGAGTACCAGCTCCTGCTGCATATAGAGCAGCTTGCTGACACAGCCACAGGACTCTGGTATCACGGATATACTTACAAAGAGAAGAACCACTTCGCTGGAGCTTTCTGGGGAAGAGGAAACAGCTGGGCGACAATCGCACTGCCTCTTTTTGACGAGATCATCCATCTCAAGCCCAGTATCAGGCGCTATGTGGCTACAGTGCTCACACGCCAGGTAGAGGCTATCGGGAAACTGCAGGATGAATCAGGGCTCTGGCATACGCTCCTGGATCACGAGGACACATACCTTGAGTCCTCATGCACGGCAGGATTCGGTTATGGTATCCTCCTCGGAATCAGGCTGGGCATGCTTGATCCGGAATATAAGGAAATCGCAAGGAAAGCACTGCCTGCAATCCTCAGGGAAATCGATGACAACGGCGTGCTCCAGCTCTGCTCATATGGCACAGCAATGGGAAGGGAGAGCCTTGACTGGTATCAGAACATACCTATCCACCCAATGCCCTATGGCCAGGCAATGGCGATGCTGTTCCTTATTGAGGCAATGGACGCAGACTTATGAGAAACAAAGGCTTATACATCGTTTCTGCAATACTCATGGTGATACTAGGCGTAAGCGATGCCCTCAGGGGCATCTTCACGCCGCTTTTCACATCCGTGTTCGGGTTCTCGATGTCACAGGTTGGCTTCATCGTTTCCGCAAGCTATCTCGGGAATCTCATCTGCCTGCTTTTCGGAGGCATGATCCTCGACCGGATGGGACGAAGGAGAGCCATGTCCCTCTTCATCATCGCGCTGGCAATCTCAGAGCTTCTGCTGCTCCTGGGCCATAGCTACGCAATCCTTCTCATAGGCTTTTTCCTGGCTCTTGGCATTTCAACGCTGCTCAACACGACAATCAATCTGATTTCAGATTCTTTTTCCGCGACAAAGAGCCTCATGCTTCTGAATGCATTGTTCTTTCTGCAGGGAATCGGAACATCAGGGTCCCAGCTCATACTCTCTGCCTACTCTTCTTCGGTAAGCGTATGGAATGGCACCTTGATAGCAATGGCAGTGCTCCTCGTGCCGCTTGCAGTAATTGTCATGAGACTTAAGGATGAAGGCGGCGGAAAGAAAGAAGAAACAGAGGCCATCCAGACAGGAGTACAGAAGACAGAGCTTGGCATGATTGCCCTCATAGCCCTCACGCTTGGCCTTTATCTCATCGCAGAGCATGGAATCACGAACTACATCATCATGTATGGAACGGAGTATGCAGGCGTTACCGCTGCCGCCGCGGGTATTGCGCTCTCGCTCTATTCAGCAGGTATCATGGTTGGCCGTCTGGTACTCGGGACGGTAGTGGACAGAATAGGAGCTGAGAAGATGCTTTTCCTTTCCCTTGCTGCAGCGACCGTCATATCAGTCATAACATTCAGCCTCTCCGTGCTGCCGCTTCTTCTTCTCGTCGGACTTGCAATATCACTTGTCTATCCTACGACAGTGTCACTGGTGAGAAAGCATGCCCCCGCAGCACTGGGCGCGAGGGCAACTACAGCCGCTGTAAGCGCAGCAAGCATCCTGGATGTCATCTTCAATGCGGTTTTCGGACGCGCGATCGACACCTTCGGCTATGGCTCATCAATGCCCGTTCTCTGCGTTGCGCTGGCAATATCAGCGGTACTGATGATCTTCATCATTCCGAAAGGAAGAAGACAGCACTGATTTCATCACTGACCTCAATGGCTCCGGAATAATATGATGTGCCGGAGCCTGCTGAGGCGGAATAGACTCTCGCCTCCGCAACAGGAGCATATCCCCTGGAAGTTCCTGAGATTGAAATAAGGTCTCCGAGAACATACCCTGACGCCGCAGCATAGACAGAAGCCTTCTCATATGCATCATGAACAGCAAGTTCACGCGCCTTCATCCTCTCCATGCTTTTATCGCTTTTATCAGCATAGAGTCCTGAAATCTCTATTCCATCAAGCGCAGAGAGCGCATCCACGGTCTCTCCAGCCTTCTCCATGTCACGGAGAATGACGCTCAGGCGCTGTATTGCCATCTGCCCTTCAAGCACTTCTTTCCCGTCAATGTAGGAATATGAAGGAGAGATCGAGAAATACTCTGTGCGGATATCCTCTGGAAGAACACCGTACAGGGAGAGTATATCCACAGCCTCCGCGATAATCCCGGATGCTGTGCTCACTGCCTTTGCAGATGTTTCACAGGTTGCGGAAGCAGCAAGCTCAAACCTGAGGATATCTGTAACGGTCTCGACAACAGCGCTCCCTGTCACAGACACCGTCGGAGCATCCGTGCTCTGGCAGGAGAAGAGCATAAGGGAGGCAAAGAGTATAACCAGGATCCTCATCATCGTCCCCTCAGCTCTGGGTGTGACTCAGCATAGCGCAGGAAGAAGCCGACAGCCATCATCATGATACCATTATCATAGAGTCCTGTTCCCATATCGCGGATGACTTCCTCGACCGGAACCTCGATGACATCAATCGTCTCATTGGGATCAAGCGACTGTCCTGCCTTCTTCTCCATATCAGTGACAAGGAAAAAAGACTGTCTATTGGACATGAAGGCAT
This sequence comes from uncultured Spirochaetales bacterium, assembly GCA_949295505.1. Taxonomy (GTDB): domain Bacteria; phylum Spirochaetota; class Spirochaetia; order Sphaerochaetales; family Sphaerochaetaceae; genus Ornithospirochaeta. Next base: position 16,210 of record CASFLH010000072.1, read on the forward strand.
TGTTCGGGCAGACATTCCCCAGTTCCGTGAAGGTTCCCGTGATACCGGTTTCCTCCATCAGCTCACGCTCAGCAGCGGCAAGCGCGGCCTCACCCTTCTCAACCAGTCCTGCCGGAAACTCCCTTGTAACAGACTCCGACCCATGCCTGAACTGCTCTTCCATGATGAAATACGGAGTCCCATCCTTCACGAACCATGGAATCGCGACAATCCAGTCAGGGGACTCGATCTCAACGAAGGTTCCCTTTCTTCCATCCGGCGCGCACCTGTCAGCTGTCAGGACATTGAATATGTGACAGTCAAGCTCCTTCTTCTTTGATATCGTCTTCCAGATAAGGTCTTCTCTCATTGCTTCTTCCTCGATGGGCAGTTCGATGTGCAGGATGCGCATGCTGAAGGCTTGCAGGAAGGCGTGCCGAGGAATGAAGTATCACGGCTGCTTGAGCATGCGGTACCGTTGTTGATCTCATTCGCGATAGCCCTCAGTGCCTCTGCGGACGGATGAACTCCAGGTTCAGCAACCCACTCTTTGCCAGCATCCTCCGCATCGGGGAGACCCGCTTCCATAGGAACTGCGCCAAGGAATGGAACATGCATATCCTGGCACATCTTCTTTCCGCCTCCCTTGCCGAAGATCGGGATCTCATGTCCGCATTCAGGACAGATAAGCCCGGACATATTCTCTATCACACCGATAATCGCCACCCCGAGCTTCCTTGAGAAGTTGACAGAGCGCCTTGCATCGAGCACGGCAACTTCCTGCGGAGTCGTCACGATTATTGATCCTGTCAGCTCAGGAATCGACTGGCAGATAGTCAGCTGCTCATCCCCGGTTCCTGGCGGCGTGTCAATGAGAAGGTAATCAAGCTCTCCCCAGTCAACATCTCCAAGGAACTGCCTGATAGCGCTGTTCTTGAGACTTCCTCTCCAGATCACTGGCGCATCTGGATCCTCAAGTGCGAAAGCAAGGGACATGACCTTAAGGTTCTCCCTTGGCTGCACGGGTATGAACGTATGCCCGTCCTCGCTTGTCAGCTCCGCGTCGCGGCAGCCGAACATGACAGCCACGTTAGGGCCATGAAGGTCCGTATCAAGCACGCCGACACGGCATCCCATATCCACAAGGGCATTGGCAAGGTTCACGGTCACCGTGGTCTTGCCTACTCCGCCCTTACCGCTCATTATCATGATCTTGCGGCCGATCCTGTCCATCCTCTCGCGGATACGCAGGGTCTGAGCCTCATATTCATCCATCTGATTCTCAGCCATAAGAAACTCCTTATGTGAATATAGCACATGAATGCGAAAAAGACTTCAGCTCGAGCCTCATTGAATGAGAAGCGTTACGATTTCAAACGGCCTGAATGTCCTCTTTATGCTGCAGCCATCCCCGATATAGACAGGATTCCTTTCAAGAAGATCCGTCTCGAAGATATGATAGCTTCCGCCAAAGATGATTTCAGCCTCACTCCGCATGCCATGCGCCTCATACAGCCTCAGGACTATCCCGCTGCCATCCTCCTGCCGCTTTATCGTGTCGATTACGATGTTATCCTGGCTGCAGGAGACAAATGAAGGGATATCTTCCTCTGCAGCAAACAGCGGATAGAACGGTTTTGTGAGGTTTTCCGCCTCCCTGACCGTTCCACCTTCGCGCCATGTGCCGGCATGCGGATACAGCGAATAAGTGAATTCATGATGGCCTCTGTCAGCTCTCTCCGCAGGATCTGTGCCTGATTTAAGAAGAGAAACTGTCATTACACCTTCCTTCACGCTGTATCCATAGCGGCTATCCGTCAGAAGGGAGACACCATAACCCGGTTCGGAAATATCGCTCCAGCGGAGAGCGGGAACCTCAAAAGCAGCTCTGTCCCAGTCTGTATTCATGACAGCTGAACGTGTTATGGCACCGAACTGGATTTCGTAATCCGCTGAGTACGAGTGCACGTCCACAGGGAACTCCGCCTTGACCAGGAGATGGTCCCCATCCCAGTCCAGGGAGGAGATGAAATCGATGCGCGCTGTATGCCTGTAGAAAGCAATGTGCTGCACAAGGCGTGACTGCAGGGATCTGAATGAAACCCGCACCACGGCACGAAGCGGTCCGTTCTCAACGATCTCGGGCCCGCCATCAGGCTCCCAGGGATAGGCTTTTTCCCTGTAATACTCCTCCGTGTTCCAGTTATCAAAACGGAGAGGCCTGTCCTCATATGATATTATCCTGTTACCAGACATGCCAGGAACGATGACCTCTCTCTGCTGTTTCTTGTCGAAAACAGAAGAAAGATTATTGTTCTGGTCTATCTTTATCCGGAAAAATGGAGTCTCGAAGGAATCAGGATCTCCTGAGATAACAGGTTTGTCATCATGACATGACACGACATTTCCCGCTCCATAGGAAGGAATCTCACTGGCAAGATAAAGATAACGTCCGTCATATGCAAGCTGTCCTTCATATCCTTCAGCCTCGGCATCAAGCTCGAGGAGCGAAGTCCTCTTCAAGCCTGAAGTATTGAACGCGAGCAGCCTCTTTCCGGCAGGAGCAATTGACGCAAGCGCCCTGCCGATTACTGCCTTATCCTTCGCCTGCGCTTCCTCATACTCTCTGAAAGCCTCATCATATACCTCATCTATCGCCGAACCGGGAAGGATATCATGAAACTGATTGAGAAGTATCGTCTTCCATACATTTCCAAGCTCCGATGCATCCGTTCCTGCAATCGTTGAAAGGGTTTCCGCATCATGCGTGAGGCATTCAATCCTCCTGTTCCATTTCTTCTCTTCTGCGATACTCGTCATCACGCCGCGATGGTACTCAAAGTAAAGTTCCCCGCTCCAGCGCGGAAGCTTCTTCCTGAGTCTGCCCTCAAGGGAATGGAAGAAATCCCGTGCACTGCAGAGTTCCGCGCGCGGACAGGAAGCGACGGAATGAGCAAGGCGCTTCGTGTTTTCGAGCATCTCGAATGTGGGACCGCCGCCACCGTCTCCGTATCCGAAACACGTCAGGACATGCTCCGTGATGTCCTTGTCCTGGAAGCGATGCCAGGTGCCCATGATCTGGGAAGCATTCTGAAGCCCGTTGTATGTCGTATGGTAATCAGGGTGGCGTCCATCGCTTCCATACTCCCTGGTTGAGATGAAATACGAGAGGACCTCGCTGCCATCAATACCCTGCCATGAGAATATGTCATATGGGAAGATATGGGTATCGCTCCAGCTGATCTTCGTGGTCATGAAGTAACGGATACCGGCTTTTCTCATTATCTGCGGGAGGTTGCCATTGAAGCCGAAAGCATCAGGAAGCCACAGTATTTCTGACTCCGGGGCCCCGAGTGTTTCCGCTATATACCGCTTGCCATGAAGCAACTGGCGCACAAGCGACTCCCCTCCTGCGAGATTGCAGTCGCTTTCAAGCCACATGCCGCCTTCTGCCTCCCATCGGCCTTCCCTGATTCTCTCCCTGATGCGCTCAAACACATCATGACGCTCCTCGCGGATGAATTCATAGAGCTGGGGCTGCGTAAAAAGAAAGCGGTAATCCGGATAGTGCTCCATCAGGTTGAGTGCCGTGAGCGCGCTCCTGACTGCTTTCTGCCTTGTCTGGCGTAGCGGCCACTTCCAGGCTACGTCTATATGCGTACTGCCGACCGACCAGACGGTGACAGGGGACGGATCCTGCTGCTCCATATAAGCCTTCAGCACCGCACCAGCGGCAGGCGCCGATCTCTCAAGAAGCTCCGCAGAACGCGTATCAAGCACGTCAATCGCTTTTTCCAGCACAGAAAATGCCCTGATGCGGCTTATATCATCAGATGGAAGCAGATCAGCTGCCTCGAAAACATTCTTCATGTCATAGTAAAGACTGAACACGGCAGCGGACAGGACTCCGGTGGAAAGGCGGAAGAAACTGCTTCTGTCGCGGCTGTTGGAATACGCATAGAAACCAAGGCTGAAGATCTCGCATTCCCCGCAGCATCGAGAGAGCACGATCATCTGGTGATTCACATCCATCGTGCCGCGGAGAGCGCCATTGAGATAGACAAGGACCTGAGGATTGTCCGTGCTCCAGCGCACTTTCGAATCCGTATGAAGAATGAGCGCAAGCATCCTGCCAGGGCGACCGGGAACAGTGCATCTGAAAAGATTGTGCTTATCCCGGCCTCCCCAGGTCTCATCCTGAGCAAAAGATCTCCATTCAACACTTTCGGAAGGAAAGACCTGAGGTATGGAATATCCTGCATCTGCAATCTCCGTGCCCGTCACAATCTCCTGATCCTGAAGGATATTTCTCTCAAGATAAGCGAGGATGGCGAGTATGCGGGATCTTCTGTCAGTCATCAGTTAAGTCCCTCCGTGCGGAAATTCCTGTTCTCCGCATATGTCGAATCAGTGATGTCGATATCAGAGACGAAAGCACCAGCGGCATCATCTCTGAATACCGCACTGCAGTCCTCCATCAGAAGCCCGTCAACACCCTTTATGAAATAAGCAGAAGCGCCTTTCTTAACGACTTCAGTTCCTTCTCCTGGACGATAATCATAGAGCCCTTTCTCCCATTTGGACGATGTTCTCATCTCAATCCGGACATTCCTCATCCTGATATTCCGCACCTTATGGTTGCCATGGATGAAGACTCCGTTCTCTCCGGAGGCGAGGATATTCTCGAAAACAACATTCTCGATGGTCCCGGATTCCTTGCCCTCGACCCTGTTGATCGATGTGATCGCGATAGGTTCCGCAGTTCCCCACCAGCATGGTGCGAAGCGCCGTGTCTCTATCGTTATATCCGAGAAGATCGCATTCTTCACGCAGCCCTGGTCCCTTATCTGAATGGAGATTCCTCTGTTGGTACCGCTTATCGTCACTCCGTGGACCACAATATTTTTGAAATCACCCGTTCCTTCTGTCCCGATCTTGAGAGCAGCGGATGTTGATTTAAGCGTGCAGTCCGCAATGACAATGTCCTCAGTTGGACCATATTCCATGTTTCCTGCGGAGCTCTTGAGACAGATACAATCGTCAGCGGCCTCAACGTGGCAACCGATGATTCTTACATTTGCAGAATGATCAGGATCAATACCATCCGAGTTCGCAACATCAAGTGGGTTCAAGATTCTGATGTTACTGATCAGCACATCATAGCATCCTGCCGGATGAAGTGTCCAGAAAGGCGCGTTGCGCAGCGTGATGTCACGAACTGTCACATGGTTGCAGTGCTCTATGTAAATCATGGTGGGGCGTGGATAGAAATCACCGGTGACATAATACTGGGAGACACGCTTCACGAAAGCATAGCAGTTGCCGTCTATCTCCCCGTCGCCGGTTATCGCGATGTCATCAGCGTCGAGGGCATATATGAATGCATAGGATGGCTTGAGAGTCACTGGTGTTCCCGCAATGGACACTCCCTCATCCTTCTTCCCTGCGTTTGGATGGATATAATCCTCAAGCACCGGAGTCGCAAGCAGCTTGGAACCCCTGACAACATGAAGGTCCACGCCTTTCTTCAGCACGAGAGAAGAACAGAGATATACCCTGTTGCCATCAACGACAACGCGCCCGCCCCCAGCCGCAGAAGCTTCATCTATCGCTTTCTGGATGCACTTTGCGTCATCTGTCCTGCCATCCCCGGCAGCACCATATGCAATAACATCATAATCCATATTTCCCTCCTCTTTCCGTTTCCGGACAGCATATGGATTCATCTTCCCTTCTGGTGTGCTTTTTTTCAAGTAATCATTCATCCGTTTGCCGTAGTTGCTGCACCTTCTTCCCTTTCTTATGCCGCACTCGCTTTTCCATTTGAAGCAAGGACGAAACTCCAGATGATGATGGTTGAAGAGCACTCCCTATCTCTGATATATTCTGAACTTGAAACCTAACATAGGTGCAGGAGTGTTATATGTTGCCATTGTTAACAAATATGCCGAGAGACGTGCTTGTCGCACAGATTTACGACGGCCTCGTACTCCTGGTGCTTGGAATGGGTACGGTATTCATCTTCCTTGTCATCCTGATCTTCGCCACGAAGCTTATGAGCAAGATCATCATCGGCATGGAGAAAAACCGCCAGAGCGATGCGCCAGCAGCTGCCCCAGTACAGGCAGCGACGGTACAGGTCCAGCAGAAGGCTGCCCCAGCTCCACAGGGAGATGATGCAGCAGTCGCAGCAGCAATCGCAGCTGCTTACGACAGATCCAGAAACTAAAAAAGGGGTTCAGAGAAAATGAGCAAGAAGAAAGTTGACTTCATGTGCACTGCGTTCCGTGATGGCTTCCAGTCAGTCTATGGCGCACGTGTATTCACAAAGGACTTCATGCCTGCTGTTGCAGCTGCAAAGGAAGCAGGTATCACTCATTTCGAAGCAGGTGGCGGTGCAAGGTTCCAGTCACTTTACTTCTATACAAATGAAGATGCTTTCGAGATGATGGATGAATTCAGGCGCGTTGCTGGTCCGGATGCCAATCTCCAGACCCTTGCACGCGGCGTGAATGTCGTAGGTCTTGATTCCCAGCCAAGGGACATCATCAAGCTCCATGCTCAGCTTTTCAAGAAGCATGGAATGACAACCATCAGGAACTTCGATGCCCTCAACGATGTGAATAACCTTATCGACAGCGGAAAGGCAATCCATGATGCGGGCCTCAAGCACGAGGTAACTGTCACCATGATGAGTCTTCCAGAGGGTGTAACAGGTGCGCACACTCCGGAGTTCTATGAGAGAATCCTCCGCGAGATTCTCGATGCAAGCATCCCGTTCGATTCCGTATGTTTCAAGGATGCTTCAGGCACATCCACTCCGCACAATGTATATGAGACCATCAAGAGAGCAAGAAAGCTCCTCGGACCGAATGTGAAGATCGTATTCCATTCACATGAGACAGCTGGCGTATCCATCGCTCAGTACATGTCCGCTCTCGATGCAGGCGCTGACAGCATCGACCTTTCGATGACACCGTGCTCCGGCGGCACCTGCCAGCCAGACATCCTCACGATGTGGCACGCATTCAGAGGTACAGACTACACACTCGATGTGGACATCAACAAGGTCCGCGATGCTGAGAAGATCTTCGAGGAGTGCATGTCCGACTACTTCCTCCCACCGGAGGCAACAGCAGTCAATCCTGAGATCCCGTTCTTCCCGCTTCCTGGCGGAGCTCTCACAGCCAATACGCAGATGCTCAGGGACAACGGCCTTATGGATAAGTACCCACAGATCGTTGAGGCTATGGGCGAGACAGTTGCGAAGGGTGGCTTCGGCACATCAGTTACACCTGTTTCACAGTTCTATTTCCAGCAGGCATTCAACAACGTCATGTTCGGACCATGGAAGAAGTTCGCAGAGGGCTATGGCAAGATGGTTCTCGGCTATTTCGGAAAGACTCCATGCCCGCCAGACCCGGAAGTCGTGAAGCTCGCTTCAGAGCAGCTCCACCTCGAGCCGACAACTGAGAAGTGCGTCGACATCAACGACAAGGATCCGAAGAAAGGTGTCGCAGCTGCAAAGAAGATGCTTGAGGATGCAAACCTCCCGATTACTGATGAGAACATCTTCATCGCGGCAGCATGCAAGGAGAAGGGAATCCTTTATCTCACAGGAAACGCAAAGGTCAACGGCGTCAGACTCAAGAGCGAGATGAAGAAGGCCGAGGATGCGAAGAAGGCAGCAGAGGCTCCGAAGAAAGCTGGTGGAAACGGCAGCTACACGGTTTCCGTCAATGGCCGCTCCTATGGTGTCCAGCTCCAGAACGGAACAGCAACTGTCAACGGTGTCGCTTATCCTTATACAATCGCTGACGGAATCTCGGCACAGCCTGTCCAGCAGGCAGCTCCTGCAGCTCCGGTCCAGCAGACAGTCGTCACAGGATCTGAAGAGGTAAAGGCTCCAATGCCGGGTCTTGTGCTCCGCATCAATGTCAAGGTCGGGGATACAGTGAAGAAGGATCAGGTCCTGATGGTCATGGAAGCCATGAAGATGGAGAACGAGATCTACGCTCCATGCGATGGCGTCGTCTCATCGATTCCTGTTTCCCAGGGCCAGCAGCTCCAGTCCGGAGAGACACTGCTGACAATCGGAGGTGTTGCAGTAGCGGCACCAGTACAGGCAGCTCCAGTACAGGCGGCTCCTGCAGCGCAGCCAGCTCCCGCAGCTCCGGTCCAGCAGGCAGTCGTCACAGGATCTGAAGAGGTAAAGGCTCCAATGCCGGGTCTTGTGCTCCGCATCAATGTCAAGGTCGGAGACAGCGTGAAGAAGGATCAGGTCCTGATGGTCATGGAAGCCATGAAGATGGAGAATGAGATCTACGCTCCATGCGATGGCGTCGTCTCATCGATTCCTGTTTCCCAGGGTCAGCAGCTCCAGTCCGGAGAGACACTGATGACGATTGGTGGCACAGTATCCGCAGCACCGGCTCCACAGCCAGCTCCTGTGCAGGCTGCTCCAGAACCGCATCCGGAACCGGTACAGCAGGCAGCTCCGGTACAGCAGGCTGCTGCACCAAGCGCTGGAGGTGCGGAGATCAATGCTCCGATGCCGGGCCTTGTGCTTCGCTTCAATGTCAAGGTCGGAGACACAGTGAAGAAGGATCAGGTTCTGATGGTCATGGAAGCCATGAAGATGGAGAATGAGATCTATTCACCATGCGATGGCACAGTACAGCAGATTCTCGTGAACCAGGGTGACCAGCTTCAGTCTGGCGCTCCGCTGATGATCATCGGTTAAGGGGTATAAGAAAATGGATGCAATTTTAAATGGATTCCAGCAGCTTCTGCTTACTACAGGTATCTATGGTTTTCTCCAGCCAGGCGGCTGGGGAAACGCCCTGATGATTCTTGTAGGATTCGTGCTGCTGTATCTCGGAATCAAGAAGGAGTTTGAACCGCTTCTTCTGGTTCCTATCGCAATGGGATGTATTCTTTCCAATATCCCGTTCGCATATATCGCTTCTGTCGATCCTACATCAGGAGACGCAGGATTCATCAGGGTTCTCTTCGATGCAGGTATCGATTCGGGTCTCTTCCCTGTGCTCATCTTCATGGGTGTAGGTGCTATGACGGACTTCGGACCGCTTATCGCAAACCCGAAGACTCTCCTGATGGGAGCTGCGGCACAGCTCGGTATCTTCACCGCGCTCATCGGTGCCCTTCTCCTCTCATTCCTTCCTGGTATCAACTTCGACCTCAATGTCGCTTCATCAATCGGTATCATCGGTGGTGCAGATGGCCCTACTTCGATCTATGTCACAAGCCGTCTTGCTCCTGAGTATCTTGGTTCGATTGCTGTCGCAGCCTACTCATACATGGCTCTGGTCCCTATCATCCAGCCACCTATCATGAGAGCACTTACGACAAGGAAGGAAAGACTTATAAGGATGGAGCAGCTGAGACCTGTGTCGAAGACAGAGAAGATTGTCTTCCCGATCATGGTAATCACGGTCTGTGCAATCCTCCTGCCATCGGCATGTTCCCTTATCGGAGCCCTTATGTTCGGCAACCTCGCAACAGAGTGCGGCGTCATGAAGAGACTCTCAGACACTATGCAGAACGCGCTGATGAACACTGTCACGATCTTCCTCGGTCTTGCAGTAGGCTCGAAGATGGCAGCAGATGTCTTCCTCAACCTTGAGACACTTGGAATCCTTGTTCTGGGAATGGTTGCTTTCGGATTCGGAACAGCTGGCGGTGTCCTCATCGCGAAGCTTATGAACAAGCTCGACCCGAAGCACCCGGTCAACCCTCTTATCGGATCGGCAGGTGTATCTGCGGTTCCGATGGCTGCCCGTGTATCCAGCAAGGAAGGACAGAAGGAAGACACTCAGAACTTCCTCCTCATGCATGCCATGGGCCCGAACGTCTCCGGCGTTATCGGCTCTGCGGTCGCAGCAGGCGTTCTGATCTCAGTCGTTCCTACAATGATGGCAGCTCTCTGATAAGACTGCACTCAATGAGCGGATCAGTTATCTGGTCCGCTTTTTTCATGCCGCAATGTGCTAAGATAATGCCATGTTCTGTATAGCGGTACTGCTTATTGTCATCATCATTGTCTATCTCTGGTCATCCTGCCTTCTTTTCTATCATGAGAAGCCAGAGCCCCTTGAATCGGATGAATCAAAGTGTTTCGCTCCTGAATGCAGGTCAATCATCATCAGGCAAGGAGCAGATAAAGCCGTGCTGATGATCCATGGCTATCCCACCACTCCTGCCATGTACGGTTATGCCGCCGAACGCATGAAAGATGCAGGCTATGATGTCTATGCTCCGCTCATACCGACATTCGGCGCGGACTGGCATGATTTCCAGAAGACTGTCTTCTCCTCCTGGTATGGATGGATCGAGGAATATTATCTCAAGCTCACAAAGGAATACGGGAAGGTTTACGTGATAGGCACTTCAATGGGAGGCGCCATGGCACTGAAGATAGCTGAGAACCACTGCGTTACAGCGACCGCCATCATCGGCGCGCCCGTTGTCTACAACTCCTTCTTCCGCGACCATATCGTGACTTCCTGGCCTTCATACCTTGCGCGTATCATCGGTGTCTTCACGCCATCGCTGGGAGCTGGCATCGTGACAGAGAAGCCGGACTCCAATGACGGCAACGAGGAATGGAAAGGATATAAAGGCCTTTTCCCGAAACAGGGAGCCTCCCTTGTATGGAATCTCAAGGCAATCAGGAAGGACCTGAAGAAGATAAAGACACCTCTGCTTTCAATACATGACAGAGGAGACAGGACGGTCCCATTCGGCAACCAGCGTATCATAAGGAATGAGACAGAGACGGAAGCGGAGTTCATCGAGACGGAGATGGGAAACGAATGTCTTCACACTCATCATGCGCTACTGATGTACAGATCGATACAAGCGGAACTGATGGACAGAATCATAGCATTCTTCAGCAGCCATCAGCTATGATATAATCCACAGGAGGAGGATTTATGGCCGGAAAGAGAGAAGACCATATTTCATGGGATGAGTATTTCATGGGCATTGCCGTATTGTCATCAATGAGATCGAAGGACCCCAACACACAGGTTGGAGCCTGCATCGTGTCGCCGGACAAGAAGATTGTCGGCGTCGGCTACAACGGCTTCCCCACAGGATGCTCCGATGATGATCTGCCATGGGAACGCGAAGGAGAATGGCTGGAAACGAAATATCCATATGTATGCCATGCTGAGCTCAATGCGATTCTCAACTCAACGATTGCGAACCTCAAGGGAGCCACGCTCTACGTAGCGCTTTTCCCCTGCAATGAATGCGCCAAGGCAATCATCCAGTCAGGAATAAAGAAGGTGATATATCTCTCTGATAAATATGAGACCACGGACTCCACGCTCGCGAGCAAGAAGATGCTGAAGGAGGCTGGAGTCGCGTTCGAACCGCTGAAAACAGCAAGAAAGGAGCTCACACTCTCATTGAAAGCTTGACGGCAGCGCATCGTGAACGGAAAATAAGTATCAGGAAACAATAGAAGGATTGGTATCACGGCCAGGGGCTTAGCGGCCAAACCGGAAAGACTAGCTGGAGACGCCATGACTATTACAATCAACAACAGAACCTATTCACCTGAAAAGGATGCAACCCTTCTCGATTACCTCAGGAACACGCTTTTTCTCACAGGCACGAAGGATGGCTGCTCTGAAGGAGCATGCGGAGCGTGCTCTGTCATCATCAACGGGAAACTCCGCAAAGCCTGCACCCAGAAGCTTTCCAAACTCGACGGGGCTGAAGTCATCACGATTGAAGGGCTTACGGAGAGGGAGAAAGCCGTCTATTCATATGCATTCACAGAAGCCGGAGCCGTGCAATGCGGCTTCTGCACGCCTGGCATGATAATGGCAGCGAAAGCGCTTCTTGATACAGATCCCGATCCATCTGATGAAGATATAAGAAAAGCGCTGAGGGGGAATATCTGCCGCTGTACGGGATATGTGAAGATCGAGAAGGCTGTGCTTCTTGCCGCAGAGCTTCTCAGAACAGGCCGGGAGATTCCGGAAGAAGACAAAAATCCTCGCCTTTCCGGCGACATGGCCCGCATTGACGCTCATGAGAAAGCCCTGGGAAGCGGGATATACACCGATGATATCCATCTTGATGGGATGCTTTATGCTTCCGCGATACGCTCTCCTGAACCAAGGATAAGGCTGAAAGGAATCGACACCTCCGAAGCGGAGAAAGAAGAAGGATTCGTTTCCGTCATAACAGCTGCAGATGTTCCGGAGAATATACACGGGCATCTCACGGCGGACTGGCCGGTTCTCATCGCTGAAGGCCATACATCTGCGTATATCGGGGATGCTTTATGTCTTGTGGTAGCGGAATCAGAAGAGGCATTGCAGAGGATAAAGGCGCGCATACGGCTCAACTACGAGACGCTTGAAGGGGTATTCTCCCCTGAGGAGGCCCTTTCCGATGCGATAAAGGTCCATGAGGGCAGATCCAATCTGATGGATCATGAGCATATATCCCGCGGCAATGCCGATAAAGCGCTATCTGAAAGCGATATTATCGTGGAGAGGACATATGAGACGCCATTCACGGAGCACGCATTCATGGAACCTGAATGCGCTGTTGCCGCACCATACGGTGATGGAGTCTTCGTGTATGCATCGGATCAGTCCGTTTATGATGACCAGAGAGAGATTGCGCGGATGCTGAAACTCCCGGAGGAGAAAGTAAGGGTGCAGGCAACGCTTGTGGGAGGAGGCTTCGGAGGCAAAGAGGATATGTCCGTGCAGCACCATGCCGCGCTTGCGGCATATCTGCTTAAGTGCCCTGTCAAGGTGAAGCTTACCAGACAGGAAAGCCTTGAAGTACACCCAAAGCGTCATCCGATGAGAATACACATCCGTCTTGGTGCTGACAGATCCGGGCGCATTAAGGGAATGAAAGCGGAAATCCTTGCAGATACCGGCGCGTATGCATCCCTCGGAGGACCTGTGCTTCAGAGAGCATGCACACATGCCTCCGGCCCCTATGACTTCCAGAACTTTGAAGTAGACGGCAAGGCAATGTACACAAACAATGTTCCTGCAGGAGCTTTCAGGGGTTTCGGTGTCACGCAGTCATGTTTCGCGATGGAAGGAGCCATGGACGAGCTTGCCCGCCGCGTGGGCCTTGACCCATTCGAGATCAGGATGCTAAACGTACTCCGCCCAGGATCAGTGATGCCGAACGGACAGATCGCGGGACCGGATACAGGCATAATCGAATGCCTGGAAGCCGTAAGGACGGCATACTACTCATCGGACAGGACGGGTATTGCACTTGCTATGAAGAACAGCGGAGTCGGTGTCGGCGTGCCTGATGCCGGACGCTGCATTCTCTCTGTCGAAAAGGGGAAGATACATATACGCTCATCAGCAGCCTGCATGGGACAGGGTATCGGGACAGTAATGCTCCAGATTGCTGCAGAGACATTGCGCATGAAGCCGGAGCTCTTTATCGTTGAACCGCCTGACACCGA
>CASFLH010000073.1 GCA_949295505.1 uncultured Spirochaetales bacterium
GAAGGCGAAGAATCTCAGAGGTATAGTCTCTGCACGCCAGCGCTCTTATCTTGCGAAACTCCTGGATTGCCCTGAGAAAGAAGCAGTGGATAAGCTTTTCAGCATCGAGATTTCATAGTTATTAAAATAGAATTCAGGATAGGATTATTCAGAATCTGTGAAAGAAAGAGAGCGTGGGACAGCCACGCTCTCCGGATGTGTTTCTGTTCTCTCTTATTTCTTTTCCAGGGATAGTGTTATCGTAGGTCTGTCCGCAATCTCCTCCGGTCCGAAATACTGAATGGCACCGGGGTAGGTGTAGCAGGTCTCGCGTGCCCATGTGTCCCTGTGCTTCTCGAAGTACTTGAACGGCTTGCCTTCAAGGTCGACAAGGGCTTTCCTGATGACAGGCTTGTCCTCTCCATGCCTTCTCTCAATGTCCATCATCTTCGTGATAGGCATGCCGCCAGCTTTCCATTCATCGATACCTTCTGCAAGGCCCCTGATGGATGAGAGGTATCCTGTATAGCCATAGCTGATGAGAAGGTACGCGGTGTATCCGAGGGAGTAGCAGTAGTCAGCATCGAAATTGGACGGGAATGCAGCTCTTCCCTCATAGCCGAAGAAGTGATGGAGCGTGTTGAAGTTCCCGCTGTACTTGCCTTCCTGCTTGCGCTTGTTGAGCCTGTTGCGGACGATGTTTGAGAGAAGCTTCTCCGTCTCGATCTTCGATACCTGCACGTTCCCGTGTGGATCCCTGTCCATCAGGAGCTGTTCCTGGATGTCGAAGGGGAGGATGTTGAAGACTTTCATCGATTCAACGGAGAGGGCTGCTGTGAGGAAGCCCAGCTTCTCGTCCCATGTCGGGAGCTTGGTGAATCTCTCGCCATGCTTTGCAAGCGTCTCGTTTATCTCCTCGAGGAGCTTCTTAACCTCTGGTACGAATTCGATGACACCTTCAGGAACGATGACGATACCGAAGTTGTATCCAAGGGAGGCGCGCGCGACAACGCTGTCCGCTATATAGTCGGCTATCGCATTGAGGCCCATTCCCTTAGCCTCTACCTCCTCGGAGATCAGACAGACGTTCGGATGCGTCTCAAGCGCGCATTCAAGCGCGATGTGCGATGCCGAGCGTCCCATCAGCTTTATGAAGTGCCAGTATTTCTTGGCGCTGTTGGCGTCGCGGGAGATATTCCCGATAAGCTCCGAGTAGGTCTTTGTAGCGGTGTCGAATCCGAAAGATGCCTCAATGTCATCATTCTTGAGGTCTCCGTCAATGGTCTTCGGGCAGCCGATGACCTGCACTGGGACCTTGTGCTCCTTGAAATACTCAGCAAGAACAGCGGCATTCGTATTGGAATCATCACCGCCAATGATGACGATGGCATCCATCTCATGCTTCTTCGCCACTTCCGCCACGATCTCGAACTGCTCCTCTTTCTCGAGCTTGGTGCGTCCTGATCCGATCATGTCGAATCCGCCTGTGTTGCGGTACTTGTCGATAGTCTCGCCGGTGAGAGTTATGTAATTGTCCTCGACAAGTCCTGATGGACCACCCTTGAAGCCGAGGAGCACGCTCTCCTCATTGTCTTCCTTCATCGCATCGTAAAGGCCTGCGATGACATTGTGCCCGCCTGGAGCCTGACCGCCGGAAAGGATGACTCCGATGACATGCTTTTTTTTCGGCGCGGTGGACTCACCGTCAACGAAGTAGACTTCCTTCATGCCATATGTCTCCGGGAAGAGCGCCGCGATTTTCTCCTTGTCGGATGCGGCCTCCGTCTTTTCGCCCTCCTGTACGGCAATACCCTTAACGCCAACGCGAAGCATCTTCGGAAGCTTCGGCTTGTATTCATAACGTGCTTTCTGAAGCAGTGAAATATCCATGGAAAGACCTCCTCTCCGGTTTATTGTATGACATAGCGCATTCTGTTTCCAGAAAAATGAAGCCAATGACGAAGAGAAAGCAAGATGCTAGAGTAAGGATATGACGAGACTTTACATTGATGCCGATTCACTGCCGCAGCGTCATCGTGACATCGTGCTGCGCCGCATCATAAAACGGGGCTATGAGGCATGGTTCGCGGCAGACAGGTCACTGCCCGATGTCGTCAGGGCGATAGAGGAGGACAAGCGCGTGCGTCGCGCGGCCTTCCGCGATACGCTATCACGGGAGGAGGCGAGGAGAATCGGGTCAGGTATTCATATGGAAGTGGTTGAGAGCGGCACCAACAGCGCTGATGACCGTCTTGTCGAGCTTGCAGCCGCACCCGCTCTTGCCATCACTCATGATATCCCGCTTGCCGAGCGCCTCATCGCCAAGGGGCTCATAGTCATCGATGACAGGGGCAACACCCTCACGGAAGAGAATATCCGCAGGAGGATGTCGGAAAGGGATGTCAATGCGAAGCTGAGGGAGATGGGACTTTTCACAGACAAGTCAAAGCACTTCGATGAGAAGACCATCAGGGAATTCTCCGCAGCTTTCGACAAAGCGCTCTCTATGCTTGAGAGAGCTTCCGGTACTCCCTCGGGCTGACCCCCTCGTAGGCCGTGAATGATGAGGAGAATACAGAAGAGCTGACGAAACCAACAGCCTCCGCGACCTCATGCACGGTTGACGTGCTTGTGGAGAGGAGTATCTTCGCGTACTCCATCTTCATAGCCCTCACTTTCTCACCAGGGGACTCCCCGTAGTATTCCTGGCACAGCCTGGTGAGATGCGAGCGGCTGCAGTTCATGATCCTGCACATATCCTCGACAGTCCATTCGCTCTCGAGATGCTGCGAGACTTTGTTCCAGAGATCCGTGAGCTTTGCCTTCTGGCTGCGGATGGAGACACCTTCCGACACAGGCTTCAGGAACATTCTTATCAGATGAAGGAAAAGGCGCTCAGCCTGGTCAATTGCCGCTTCATCCATGTCGTTGCCGGCAAGATCCTCGCTGATGATCATCCGTATAAGCTCCCTTAGGAGCTGCGGGCTGTCAAAAGGAAGCACGCGGTAATCAAAGGAGGGAAATGGCAGGAGAGGTGAGGAGGGTGAGAGCATCATCCAGATATGCTCAAACGGCTCTGGCCCCAGTGTCTCCTCCCTGTGGCCCTGTCCTTCCGGCCCTGAGATGAAAGCCTCCCCGGGACCGACTGTGATCTCTGTTCCGTCCTCCATATGGAATCTGCCGTATCCTGATATCGTAAAAAGGACGATCGTGAAGCCTTTCTGCCTGATGCGCTCAACCCAGAAATCCGTGTCATGGACACCATATCCGCCCTGCTTCACCTCCATGAGCGAGAAGCCCTGGCTGTGAAGTATCGTGTGCGTGAAATGCCACTGCTCGAAGCGTTTGGGAGAGTGCACTATCTCGCGCGTGTAGACTCTGCCGTGGATCTTTCTCTCTTTTGTTCCTTCCGTTCCTTTTCCTTCTGTCATCATAGGTTCCCCATCTATCCTCTGGACTTCCTAGGTCTACTTTAAGGGACAAGCAGCGATTACGCAATTGAGCTGTCAGATGCTCGATGCGGGGGCACCCTTCCTTGTTCCGTATGTTGCAACGTATCGCAACATTTTTGGCTTAATCATGCAATATTTTCTTAAACGATGCTACAAATCATGAAAATCTTTCTACATTTCAGGGTTGAGACACTGTAAGGATATTGTTAAGTTCTAATTATCTTTACAGGAGGCTTTACGTGGACAAATTCCCATATGATCCATGGCAGAAGTGCAAGACCATCAGCGGCCTTGATGCAGATCTCGTGATCTCCGCTGTGCAGAAGGAAATCAGGCGCGGACACGAGGAGAACGCGGCTACTCTCGCATATGAGATGCTCATCACCAGCGAGGACATGGAGGATTACCTCTGGTTCCGTCTCAGGACGATCAGCGTCGAGGATGTGGGATTCGCCAATCCGATGGCTCCGGTGCTTATCGGACAGCTTGACCAGATGAGGAGGGTCACATCCCAGCCTGGCGACAGAGGACTTCTCGCAATCCATGCAGTCCGCTATCTCTGCAAGAGCCAGAAGGACAGGTCCAGCGATGAGATGTACAACTGGATCATGAAGGAGTATGCGGCAGGTAATCTCAGACCACAGATCCCCGATTACGCTGTGGACAAGCATACTCTCAAGGGACAGCTTGCAGGCAGGAATGAGGATGATTTCTATGCCGAGGGCTCCAAGGTCTATCCGGAGTGGGAAGGCAGGGACAAGACATATCGCGAGAGAATCATCAAGATTCTCGAAGAACAGAAGAAAAACAATTAAGGAGAAGGCAATGAAGAGGATTCTTGCAGTACTGGCAGTGCTCATGATGCTCACTGCAACCGCTTTCGCTATGGGAAGCTCGGAAGAACCGGCTTCAGAGTATGACAGAGTTGTCACGACAACTGTCACAGCCACATACCTCAACGAGACCTGGTTCAACACGATGAATGCGGATTTCGAGGCAGAGACAGGCATCCATGTCGATGTCATCCCTGTTCCAGGCGATGAGGATGAGTACAAGGCGAAGATCAATATCGACCTCATGGCAGGAAGCGATGTTGATGTTGTCGAGACGCTGGGACCGAAGGACTATTCAAGACAGGTAACAGCGGGATTCTTCATGCCTCTCAATGACGTTGTGGAGGAAACAGGACTTGATCCATACGCGCTCTACGGCGCCAATCTCCCTGTAGAGGATGACGGCAACTACTATGCTCTTCCTTTCAAGCAGGAGATGTACTGTGTCTTCTACAACAAGGCTATCTTCGATGAGGCCGGCGTTCCTTATCCGGAAGGACCGTGGACATGGGATGAGTATGTAGAGACAGCACAGAAGCTCACAGACAAGAGCAAGGGCGTATACGGCTCATTCATGAATGCTGACCTTCCATGGATGTACATGCCGGCACAGCAGCTTGCGATCCCGTTCTACAAGGCAGACGGAAGCTGCAACTTCGATGACCCTGCATTCCGCGAGGCTGCAGAGTGGTTCAAGTACATCTCCAACGAGCTTTGCGTGCAGCCATCGGTTGCGGAGCTTGATGCGGAAGCTGCCAACTGGAACTACTACGCGCTTGAGGGCTATCGCCTCGCTATGTTCCCGCAGGGCAACTGGTTCACACGTCTTCTCAACAGCCAGGAGGATTACCCCAAGGATTGGAACTATGGTGTAGCTCCGCTTCCGTCAGCAGGCGAGAACGGAAACAACAACCTCGTTTCCCTCGGCTACGTGGCTATCAACAAGAACGCGGCCCATCCTGAGGAAGCGCTTGAGTACTGTCTCTGGATCGCTGAGAACCAGTGGAAGTATGAGGGTGGCATTCCTGCTTTCGCAACGATGACTGAAGAGCAGCAGCAGCTTGCATTCGGCTCGATTGCTGAGGCATCCCACGGACAGGTCACTGTCGATGATCTCTATCAGAACCTCATCAATACAGGTCTTGGCGCTGTCAGCTCCGACATCGTCGGAACAGCAGCTGCTGAGTACTACAAGATCGTGAAGGAGGAGCTCTCCTCCTACAATATGGATCTTCAGGATCTCGATACGGCAATCAGCAAGATCGTCGATAGAGTAAATGAAGCCATAGAAAGCGCTGAATGACAGTGTGAGGGGCCCGATGAGGCCCCTCCGCCTTTTCTTCAGGGAGGAGGGGAAATGAAGAAATCTGGAATGATGAGACAGGAGGAGCGGATGGGATATCTCTTCATCGCTCCGTTCCTTATCATGTTCGCGGTCTTCAAGCTCTATCCGATGATCTACGGATTCATCGTCAGCTTCTGGGACCGCAACTCGGAGATGAAGCTGATGAACACTACTTTCGTCGGCTTCGAGAACTACAAGGATGTTCTGACCAGCACCTCGTTCTGGGAAGCATTCGGCCATTCGATTGTCTTCTCTGTCATCTACATAGCATTCCTCATGGTGTTCGGTTTCATCATCGCTGTGATACTCAACAGGAATTTCCGTGGCCGCACAGCTGTGCGCACATGTTTCTATATCCCGTATGTCACCAACATGATTGCAGTCGGCATCGTCTTCAAGTATCTTCTCAACCCGACACGCGGGCCTGTGAACGCTGTTTTCCGTCTCTTTGGCGCAGATGGTCCCCGCTGGTTCTCCAGCCCTGCGCTTGCCCTGCCGACAGCCGCTATCGTGGCGGCATGGGCCGCGCTCGCGTTCCATATCATCACGTGCCTCGCCGCGCTGCAGGACATACCGCAGGATGTGTATGAGGTTGCGGATATCGAGGGCGCGACATTCATGCAGAAGATCAGGTACATCGTTTTTCCGTATCTGATACCGACTCTCTTCATGCTTCTCACGATCACGCTTATCAACTCATTCAGGAACTACACGGCTATCGTAGGTCTTACCGGAGGCGGTCCTGGCACATCGAGCAAGGTTGTATCGCTTCTGATCTACGATGATGCCTTCAATTTCATGAAGTTCAGCATAGCAAGCGCTGAGGGCGTCATCTTCACTCTATTCATCATCATCGTGAACAGGATCTTCACGAAAGCGAGGTCAGTATGGGAAAACCGCTGAACAGGAAAAAGATCATTTTCACCGCAGTGATGTGGATACTTGCTTTGATGATGGTCTATCCATTCATCATGATGATAGCAATCTCCTTCCGTCCTTCAGGGCAGGCCTACATGCCTCTCTTCGCGCCAGGCATAATGCGCACGCTCAGGAACTATACGGAGGTTCTGACTCATCCTAATTTCTTCGACTGGTATCGCAATACCATCGTCACCGTTGTCGTGACCATTGTCATAAGGCTTCTGATCACGCTTCTGGCAGCCTACGCCTTCAGCCGTCTCCGCTTCCGTGGGAAAGGAATCATCCTGGCGTTCCTTGTTGCCACGATGATGGTTCCCGGTGAGACGACAATGGTTCCCCGGTATCTTTACTTCCAGCAGATCCACATTCTCAATACGCTCTGGTCGATAGTCCTTCCGGAAGCGAGTGAGGTGTTCTATCTCATACTCCTGACGGAGTTCTTCAGCTCGATTCCAGGGGATTTCACCGAAGCCGCATCCATTGACGGAGCAGGGCATGGCACGGTTCTATTCCGTATTTTCATACCGCTTTCAGGACCGGCAATCGCAACGACAGTGCTTTTCAGCTTCATTAATATCTGGAACAACTTCCTTGATCCTTATCTCTTCATAAACAGGATCAGCATGCAGCTAATAACGCCTGCGCTGCAGTTCTTCCAGGAACAGGGAGGTGCGAACATGCCTGTGCAGATGGCGGGATCCTCTCTGGCTCTCATCCCGGTCATCATCCTCTTCATATTCACGCAGAAATACTTTGTCCAAGGTGTCGCCTCTGCCGGCATCAAGGGATGAACAGTGGCCGCTTTCCAGCGGCCATATATATTGCCCTGCATGGCACTGATTGAGTGAGAAAAAGGGGTTTATTGACCGGTTGCACAATATATCAAACTGAACGGTTTGCAAAATGGTAGTTAAAGAGAAGGCCTTTGCAAGGCACTTTCACCGAATGCCAATCCATCCTTTGCAACAGTCTGCAAGACACTGAATGCAATAGGTTACATTCTTGTACCTGCGCGTATCGTAAAGAATACAGAATACTGATCCTGAATCGCCCCCAAAAGTTCTGAAGCATCTGAGATAGTGGAGACTAGTGATATATTCTTTTCATTTTGAATCACACTGAAACCGGTACATGGCACAATCCCGATTCCGTCCAATCATCATTGCAGAATACTTTGCTCTATGCGGTAATTTACTCAAAACATTGAGATAATTATCTCAATACTCTGAGAAAAATGAAGGATGATATATGGAGAGAAAGAGATACACGGAGTTGCTCAGAAGCCGGCTAAGAGAGGAGAGACGGTTTATACAGATCCTCGCGGGCCCGCGGCAGGTAGTTATGTGCAGTAATACGTTATGTTGAGTCTTTTGAGAAAAACCCAACATAACAGCACTTAATCAGTGAATTCCAAGAAAAAATACTCAACATAATAATCACTTCATTTTCAGAGTCATAAGTAATCCCCGCAACTCATCATTTTCCTCCCAGATTGCTCCTGCGTTGTCTTCGTCAATCTTCTCAGACAGTTTTTTACAGCTTTTTCCTTGTTCTTCAGCGTAGCCGTCACAGCATAAACCTCCGTTGTGGAGATAGACCTATGCCCAAGCAAATCCCTTATCGTAAAAATATCGGTACCGCCTTCGAGCTGCGCCATCGCGTTGGAATGACGAATCTTGTGAGGACTGAAGCCTTCAGGAATCAAATCAGGAGCAACTTCCCTTGTACGGGTTGCATACTTATTGACGATGTAGCTGATGCCGAATCGCGAGAATTGCTTTCGGGCATGGTTGAGGAAAAGCCAGTCGTGTCTAAGCGCGGCGTCATAGCGACCGTTCAGTTCCAGAAACTTCAGAATCATGTCTGAAAGCTCCTTTGTGATGTGACATATCGTTCCTTTCCTCCCTTGCCATGGATGAGTATCCTTGGCTTCGGAGAAGAAAACTCCACGTCAGAAATACGGATGTTAATCAGCTCAGAAACCCGTACTCCCGTAATGAATAAGACTAGAAGGACAAGCTTGTCTCTGAAACCATCAGCGGTCATGTTCTGCACCTTGGCAATGATGAGCGACATGCCATCGACGGATGTGTATGACACGTTGTGCTTAGGTGCCTTCTTGCTGCTGATGTCTGCAATGGCCAGCAACGAAGCGGCAGATTCCGGATGCTCTTCCGCCAGCCACGAGGCGAAGTCGGAGATGATGGTCTTCCTATGGTTCCGGGTGGCGATGCTGTTGCCCCTTTCCGTCTCAAGCCAGTCATAGAAAAGAAGGAGCTTGTCCTTCGTGAAATCAGCAATCGTTACGCAAGCGAGCTGTAAGCTCAGTCGCTCCTTATAGAACATGAACAGCAGTCTGAATACGGTAGAATAGGTTTCAACCTTAATCTCCAGGAGTCTGCACCTTCTAAGTAGAGCGAAAGGTGGAGAGGAATGGAGGAAAAATCATCATATGTGATACGAATGAAATATGAAGAAATGGCTGGATGAAGAATACGAGTTTGAAGTTGAGGTTACAGGATATCTGAGAGGAGATAAGCCAGAAGGTCTCTGCCGTAATGGGGAAGAAATTGGCGATAAATATTCCTGCACCTATGGCTGTCCAGTGAATCAGGAAGGATATGAAATCTGCTCGAAGACAATGATGATGCTCTATCCGCTGATGGAAGCCATTAGAAGTGGCAGAGACTTAAAGAACGTCGGCGGTTCCGACAAGTATGTGAAGGATATCGTATGCCCTGACGGATGTGTGATGTTCCGGCTGACAGCAAGGAGGATTGGAGTGAAAAATCCTTTCATCTCCAAGGCTTTCGTTAATCAGTGGTAGAAAAACAACTCTTTTAAAATTAAGGAATATATTTATTAATTTCGTATTCTGTGTTATCCTTATCTTAGGATGAGCAGGGAGAAGAGCCACATAATGACACAGCTGGACGGGAACAATCATTCAGTGTTCAGCCTGAGCTACCATCTCATACTCATTGTCAAATACAGAAGGAATGTCATCACCAATGTCATATCGGAGTATCTGAAACATATATTCTGCTATATTGCACCCAAGTACAAGATAACACTAGCAGAGTGGAATCACGATAAGGACCATATCCATATACTGTTCAAGGCTGAGCCAGACAGCGAGATATCGAAGTTCATAAACGCCTATAAGAGCGCCTCATCGAGGCTTGTTAAGAAAGACTTCCCCGAGGTAAGGAATAAGCTCTGGAAGGAATATTTCTGGTCAAGAAGCTACTGTCTCATAACAGCAGGAGGAGCACCGCTTGAGATCCTGAAGGAATACATCAGGACGCAGGGAGAGGGCTATGATGGAAGAAAAGACTGAGAAGAACGAGAAGCCATCCACCATCATCGTCTCCAAGTGCATGGAGTTCCGTATAAACCCGACAAAAGAACAGAAGATTCTTATCTGGAAGACCTTCGGCTGCTGCCGCTTCGTCTGGAATCATCTCCTTGATGAACGCATCAGCTATGAGAAGGTTAACAAAGGCAAGCTCCTGAATAC
>CASFLH010000074.1 GCA_949295505.1 uncultured Spirochaetales bacterium
AGGATGCATGGGCTCGCGAAGCTGGTCTTACCGGCAGGTAATGGCATAAGCTGAACAGAAAGCCGTCATGTCCAAACGATCTGACGGCTTTCTTTATAATCTTTGTTCCCGAGGTAGAATATGGAAAAAGCACTCCGAAAATACTTCCCTCTTTTTGCCCTGCCTGCACTGATCTGCTTCTCGCTCTCATTTCTCATACCGATGGTGTGGGGCTTTGTACTCTCATTCTGCGAGTTCTCGACCATCACCGATGCGACTTTCGTAGGCTTCAGCAATTATGCAAGGGCTTTCACTGTAGATAATTATTTCACTCAGGCATTCTGGTTCACGCTGGGATTCACAATTGTAACGGTCATAACAATAAACATCCTTGCTTTCGCCCTCGCCCTGGCTCTGACAAGGAATATTCCAGGCACAAATGCCTTCCGGACAATCTTCTTCATGCCGAATCTTATCGGCGGTATTGTCCTGGGCTGGATCTGGCAGGTCGTACTCAACGGCGTTCTCGCCGCTTTCGAGAAGACGCTGCTCTCCGATGCGACATATGGCTTCTGGGGACTGGTGATCCTCATGAACTGGCAGAATATAGGGTACATGATGGTCATTTACATCGCTGCAATCCAGAATGTACCGACAGACATGCTCGAAGCGGCAGCTATCGATGGCGCGAACGGGGGGACCACTCTTTTCAAAATCATAATCCCGACAGTCATGCCGTCGATTACAATCTGCCTTTTCCTGACACTGACAAATGGCTTCAAGCTTTACGATCAGAACCTCGCGCTCACAAATGGAGCCCCGAATCACCAGACGGAAATGCTTGCCCTCAATATCTTCAACACATTCTACTCAAGAGTCGGCTTCGAAGGAGTCGGTCAGGCAAAAGCCGTCATCTTCACAATCATTGTCGCAGCCATAGCGCTGCTGCAGCTTGTAGTCACGAGAAAGAAGGAGGTTGAGAACTGATATGGCACAGGTCGGAAAGAAATACACCAAATGGCTTATCTTCGTCATTCTCCTTGTTGTGGCCGCATTCATCATCTTCCCGATTCTCGTCGTGCTGATGAACTCGGTGAAAGGAAATCTCTTCATCTCCTCAACAGGAGCATTCAAACTGCCCAATGAGCAGAGTTTCGTCGGAATGTCGAATTACATCAACGGCGCAGAGCGTATCAGCTTCTTCTCCGCGTTCGGCTATTCACTCTGGATTACCATTGCATCTGTCGTGTTCATACTGCTTCTCACAAGCATGCTGGCCTGGTACATCACAAGAGTCAAAGGAAAGGTGACATCTGCAATCTACTATCTTCTTGTCTTTTCGATGATCGTGCCCTTCCAGATGGTCATGTTCACGATGAGCAAGTTCGCAAACATGATCCATCTCGACAACCCGGTGGGAATCATCGTCCTCTATGTCGGCTTTGGATGCGGAATGAGCACATTCATGTTCAGCGGTTTCATAAAGAGCATCCCTCTTGCCCTTGAGGAAGCTGCGATGATTGATGGAGCGACTCCGGTGAAGACTTTCTTCTCCGTTGTTCTCCCGATGCTCAAAAGCACTGCAATCACAATCGCGATCCTTGAGACAATGTGGGTATGGAATGATTACCTCATGCCCTACCTCGTCATCGGGACAGAGTACAGGACGATACCTGTTGCGATCCAGTACCTGAGAGGCGGATATGGCTCTGTGGATATGGGGGCGATGATGGCAATGCTCGTACTCGCAATGATCCCGGTCATTGTATTCTATCTTTTCTGCCAGAAGTACATCATAAAAGGTGTGCTCGCAGGAGCTGTAAAGGGATGACAGGTATATGAAGGCAAAGAGAATAACGATACAGGATATAGCACAGCGAACGGGCTACTCGAAGACTGCAGTGTCGTTTGCATTCAATTCGCCTTCGAGGATTTCAAAAGAAGCCGTGGAGAAGATACTGCAGGCTGCAAAGGAGATGGATTACATCCCGGACCCGATGGCACGCAACTTCTCCCTTGGCAGACACATGTCGCTGGGCTTTCTGCTTCCGCAGCGCGTAGAATATTCTCTGCATAATCCTTATATCCAGTCCGTAATCTATGGAATCGCGGGAATATGCCAGGAACATGGCTACATGCTGACGATTATCCCTCCTCTCCATTCATCTGTGACAGAAGCTGCGAAGAATGCGACTGTCGATGGGCTTATCACACTGGGTTTTGCGATTGACAGGAATATAAAGAGCATCCTTCGTAGGAGGAAGTTGCCGCTAGTATCCATTGATGGCTCTGGAGATGAGGAAATTCACACCGTATCAATCGATGATGAAGCAGCGGCAGAACTGCAGCTTGAAAAGGTTCTGGAAAAAGGACATCGCCGCATTGCAATGATCGCACTTCCAGACGATGCGTATCTGAAACCGGATGAGGCTGCCGACACAGTTGTCAAGAAAAGAAAACGCGGCTATGCGAAAGCCCTGGCCAGATACTCAATGACTTTCTCCGACCTGATAACAGACGCTGCAGCGGCAACGGCAGAAGAAGGAGCGGTGGTAGCTGAACGCATTCTGGAGAAAGCCTCCCCCACATGCTTTGTCACAATGTCCGATGCCGCTGCACTAGGTGTGCTCAGTGTCATAGAGAAACGGAATGCTGATATCTCTGTCGTAGGGTTCGATGGTATCGAAGAAGGAGTTTTCCAATCAAAGCTCACCACTATTCTCCAAAGCGGCAAGGAGAAAGGCGTGAGGAGTGCTGAAGTCCTCTTCCGTCTGATTGAAGGTGACGAGAAAACCCCTCTCAGAACATTGATTCCCTATTCATTCTGCGATGGAACAACACTGAAGGAGGCAAAGTAAGTGGATATAGAAGGAAAACGATCTGCAGGAATACTGCTTCATATTACATCGCTTCCATCTGAATTCGGCATAGGTGATCTGGGACCGGAAGCCTATGAAATCTCCGATGAGATCGCCTCTTCTGGTTCTGTGTTATGGCAGGTCCTGCCACTTGGTCCTACAGGCTATGGCAACAGCCCATATGCACAGAGAAGCGCCTTTGCGGGCAATGAGATGCTCATTTCCCCGGAGCTCCTGTACAGAAACGGCTATCTGCGAAAGGAAGACTTGCTGCATCCGGACTTCCCCTCTTCCCGTGTTGATTTCCAGGCTGTAACGGAATGGAAGATGCCAAGGATGAAAAGAGCTGGCTGGAATGCGTACCAGGGCAAGGACAGGGATGCTATCGAAGCATTCAGGGAGAAGGAAAGTTACTGGATTGAGGACTACGCCCTCTTCATGGTTCTCTATGAGAAATACAACGATGCCAGATGGCACACTGTCTGGGACAGAAAGGAAGGCTGGAGGGACAAGGAGACACTGGAAAGAGTAAGGAAGGCAATGTGCAACGATATCGATGTATATGTCGCAATGCAGTACCTGTTTTCCCAGCAGATGGAAGCCCTGAAAGAGCACGCCAATGCCCATGGTCTCAGCCTTATCGGTGATATCCCGATCTTCGCTGGCGCAGACAGTGCAGACACCTGGTCACATCTCAATCTCTTCAAGACCGATGCAAAAGGCAGGTACAGCGCCGTTTCAGGTGTGCCGCCAGACAACTTCTCCGCAACCGGACAGCTTTGGGGCAATCCTGTATATGACTGGAAGAAGCATGAGGAAGAAGACTTCAGGTGGTGGAAAGAACGCATCAGACGCTGCCTTGAAATGACGGATATCCTCAGGATCGACCATTTCCGTGGCTTCGACGCCTATTATGAAATCAAAGCTACCGCAAAGACAGCAGAGCATGGAGTCTGGAAGAAATCGCCAGGAAAAGCCTTCTTCGCTTCCCTTGAGAAAGATATGGGAAAAATCCCGATCATTGCAGAGGATCTTGGCTGGATGACACCATCAGTGGCCGCGCTGAGGGAGCGATTCGGATTCCCTGGCATGAAGATTGCGCAATTCGGATTTTCCTGGAACGAGGATGGGACACTCAACACATATGACGACTTCCTTCCCCACAACTACACGCGGTCCTTTGTTGCCTACACAGGAACTCACGACAATGACACTGTCAGAGGATGGTATGAAAAGCTCTCTGATATGGATAAGCACAATGTGAGGGAATACCTTGCCTCCCCTGATGATGACATTGTATGGGCACTCATCCGCAGTGTCATGATGTCAAATGCGGACACTGCCATCATCCCGATGCAGGATATCCTCGAGAGAGGTAGCGAAGCTCGGATGAACTATCCTTCAACCTGCAACAACGAGAACTGGACCTGGAGGATGGAAAACGGAAGCTTCGATGAATACAGGATCAGCCGATTCTCATTTCTCTCCCGCATCTCTGGCCGTAACGGCCTTACGGCAGAGGAAGCAAGGGCAAAACGGGCAGAATCAAGATAATCATATTCTGAGATGCAGAAGGGACCGTGATGAGCGGTCTCTTTGTCTTTTGAATGTCAAAGCTGACCTGAAGCTATTCCCTTTCTGATATACTCGTTCACTCTTGTCTGCCATCCGGCACCGCTGTGCTGAAGATAATCCAGGGAATCGGCATCCAACCTTATAGTTGTAGCCTTCTTTATAGGCTTATAGAACTCCCTGTTCACCTGATAACGAGGCCTGAATTCAGTAAGCTGTTTTTCTGTCAGCTTCGGAATTTCAGAATAATCAATCTCACTGTCAGACTTTGCATTCTTCTCTATCTCCGCTATTTTTTTCTCGTAATCTTTCACTGTATAGCCTCCTCTCCCTAGAGTCCGCATGCCTTGCGGAAATAATCCTTTCATTACCAAATCTGTCCATATAGACAACCATAAGAAGCAGAAAACGACTTGTTGCACCTATGCAGATAAATCTGTCCTCATTTCAGTACGAATGATTCTCATCATACATCTCGATAGCATCAGGCTCTTCCAAGGCTTCTGTAGCTTCTTGAAAACTTACTCCATGCTTTCTGATATTGGCCTTGTTCTTTGTCTCATACCATTCATATGCCAATCTGTGCTTCCTCTTCTGGAAACAGTGTATCATGTAAATACAATTTTGATAATATATTTCTGTATTAATGCAGAAACACAAATTCACAGGATCTCATCACCAAGAATAAATATGATAAGTCAAACCTTTTCCAATCCCTAAACTTTCCTGCCCTTCGATTGTATACCCACTTCCTTCTGGCACAGTAATCTTGCAAGTTGCCTGATGTCCACCATCAGCCGTTGTGGCTGTAATAGTCGCGGTTCCTGATGCAACGGCTGTTACAAGCCCGGAATTATCAACGGAAGCAACTAATACGTTGTCAGAAGCCCAGAGAATCGTCTTATTATCTGCATTGGAAGGAGAAAGAATCACATTGAGAACAGATTCATCCTCTGGAGTATCCAGATAAAGCGTAAGCTCTGTCTTATCCAGAGAGATTCCGGCAACAGATGTTCCTGCAGAGATTGTTATATCTTCTGGCATAGTCACAGTCGCTTCATCTGAAATATCCATGCTGATACTTCCACCAGATTCTTCTGTGAATTCAATTCCAGTTACAGTTGCAGACTCCTCGAAAAATACGGCAACCGACTGCTCTTCCTCATTTCCTTCGGAACTTGCACTTAGCCCTTCTGTTGTAGCTTCGATTACAAATGATGTTTCATTGTCTGATCCAATACTGAACAGGAAGGCAATCGAGCCTGTAAGTCGCACCCTTGAACCAGAAACTGCATAGCCCTTGAAATGTATCGTTACCCTGATCGTCTGATTCTCAATCGCCCTTGTGAATACCAGTAGTCTTCCCACCAGGCCTTTGGCTGGCACGATGCAGCCATCAAGAGAACAATCGATAAAACAAGGATGAACCGTATATTCTTCCTCGTATCACCTTCCATTCTGTCTTAGGCTACCCCTGTAGAAAAAGTCAAGGAAGGAATCCCGCTCTGCAAACAGATTCGAAAATCGCTGTCATTGTTTTGTCCATTTTCAGTTCAAGCCGCGTATATAGGGAAAAGGAGCAATATGAAAAGAAGAAAGATCGCACTTGGTGCATTGATGATGGTTTTGTCTCTTATGGCAGCATGCCTGCCATGGGAACTGAAAGAGGAAGAGAAGGAAAAACTCACCACAGCTGACATCCATCGTACGCAGCTGCTTTTTGAGGAATTGACCGAACCTGCGTTCATGGCATATCTCATTGATAACGCCTCCTTGTCACTTCATGGTTCTGCCATACATGCGGAAATCATGCTTACAGGATATGGCAGAAGCGGAGCGAAAGGAAAGCTTGACCTCTATTTTCAGGGAATCCTCTCTGACAGTACCTTGTCATCTGCAGACTATGAGATGAATGGCACAGTGGAGACAGAAGGGACTGCAATCACGATAGAGAATGCTGGCGGGAGAGCCGAAGGACTTGTTTTTACAATCGCGGAGAGAATCACAGCAACTCATTCCCGGCTTTGCTATCCCTCCGAAGGGACAATAAGGGTCGGAAACAAGACTGGAACACTTCTGATGATGTTTCCAGAGGAAACACCATTTGATCCTGCACCAATACTAAGTGAGGATGAGACTGAGATGCTACGCAATATCATCAGAAGAGCTTTGTCAGTATTCCCATATATGCCAAAAGAGAAAACAAGCATGGCTTTTGATGGAGGTACTGCGGTGCTTTCTTCATCAGGGCAGGATGGATGGGAACTCGTAATACGGACTGAGATGGAGGGGAAAGCCATTTCAATGTCATTATCTTCATCAGAGGAAGAAGCCGTGATCATATTAGGAGATAAAAGCATTACGTCAGATTGTGAAGAGCTGATGGATGGCGTAAAACTGCCTGAACGCGAAGGAAATGAAGAGGTGTTGGGACGAACTTACCTTGAAGCATTCAGGACGAGCAACATAATCTTCGCGCTCCGGGGACTGATCAACGGAGGGAAGAGCGGCGTGATCACTATACAGGAACTGGAAATGGAGGAAAACAGCTTCTTCGTGTCGCTTGCACTCAGCCGTTACGGGCTCGGCACAGGCACGGATCTGAGAGCCTCGGGGATTCTGAACATCAGCCTTTCAGGAAGCTCCGAGAACGGGATCATCTCTGCAGACAGCTACAGTGCCTCTTCCAGCGGCCTCGCGTTCAGTGGTCCGGAGGGAAATATAATCATCACGCTCAATAATGTCAGGGGACACCTTGAAGGAGGATCATTCAACCTCCAGAAGACTGATGATGAATTTCATGCCTCCTATGATGGGGACATCATACTGGGACTGCCGTACGCAGGAGAAGCTGGATACGGCAGTGGCTCACTCATATTCTGAATCAGGCTTTTCCACGTCCCGTGATGACTTTGACGATCATAAGCACGACCATGATGGCAAGCGCCACGGATATCGTGGCAATGCCTCCCTCAATGCCGGCACTCTCCGCGACGGTCCCGACAATTGATGGCATGATGATTGCGCCTACTGTAGCTGTGCCGATGCAAAGCCCCGTTGCCACTGTCGAACTTGTATATTTCTCCTCCATCGTCGAAAGCGTTGTCGGATAAATACCGCTCATGGAGATACCGACAAGGAAAACAGAGGCTGCAATGACGGCAGGACTGGATGCGGTGATCATCAGGATAAAAAATCCTGTCATCATCGCACCAAGGATGAGAATCAGGAGATTCTTGTTCATCCTGGTCGATATCACAGCGCAAAGAAGACGACCGATGAGAATCATGATCCACATGCATGACTGCATGGCAGTTGATACGGAATCCGGGAAGATTCCGGCATCCTGGAAGTATGTGACAAGCCATCCGATGAGGGAGGCCTCTGCACAGAGATAGAAGAACATGATTATCGTGTTAAGCCAGAAATGAAAGGAACGGGGAATCGTCCCCTCACCCTTCTCCTTCCTGACCCTCTCCGAAGAGAGCCCGCGGATAATCAGCATCACAAGCGAGACAAGCATCACAGTGGCAATAATCCATGGGGCAAGGCGCCAGGTCGCAGGAATCACCGCAATCGCGATGAAAGGAGACATGAAGGCACCGACTGCGAATGAGGCATGAAGAAGATTGAGACCAGCAGCCTTATTAGAAGCGCTCTCGCCTACCACCACATTCGTGATATTGCTCATCGTCCCGCGACCGATTCCTGTAAGCGCGAAAGCAATAAAAAGAAGCACAGGATTTCCTGTGAGCGTCATCAGGAAAAGACCGAGCACTATGCCGGAACCAAGTATGAATGTGCTTCTCTTCCTCCCGATAATATACGGGATGAAACCAGAAGCGATGACAGCGAAAAGATTGCCGATCTGGTGAGCAGACAGGAGTACGCCTCGATAGGAATAAGCAAGTCCATACGCTTCCCCCATCTCGGGAAGAATCGCCCCCAGAAGCGTGCTCATCGCTCCGGAAGCGAAAAATGCGAAATAAATACGGTATAAAAGGCTGCGTCTGTCCTTCTCGACGCCAAGAAAATTTCCAAGCGAGAACATATCTCCTCCAGCTGAGGGGATTGTATCAAATAAGGAGAAGACCGTTAAGCAGGAATTCAGAGCGTGAACCCGACACTTCTGAGATAAGTCCTGAGATTCTCCTCAACGCCTTCAGGATCATTCTGCACCGCAGTCCCGCGGATTGCGATACCCTTCATCACGGAGGCATCCGGATAAGACTGCATGAGAATCCTCTCCGTCATTCCGAGCCCGCTTTCCTCATGCGTGCAGACAGGAAAGATCTTCAACCCCTTCGTTTCGATTGAATCAAGAAGCGAATATACGGGCATCGGCAGGTCTCCCCACCAGTTCGGGTATACAAGAATCATGGAATTCATATCCGACATGTCTGGAAGAGGATATCGCAGCCTGGGACGCTCATTGTTCCTCTGCTCCTCGCGCGCGACC
The DNA here is from genome assembly GCA_949295505.1 of uncultured Spirochaetales bacterium. Taxonomy (GTDB): domain Bacteria; phylum Spirochaetota; class Spirochaetia; order Sphaerochaetales; family Sphaerochaetaceae; genus Ornithospirochaeta. The sequence continues at coordinate 8,869 of CASFLH010000074.1, forward strand.
TTGCTGCATTCGTCATAATCCTCCGGATACTCATCAGCCTTGCAGATCTCATACTCCGGAACAGCAAGTAGACGGCTCACAATCGAGGCGATGATACGACCATTGCCTTTCTCTATGGATCCAACCTTATAATTCTCCCCGCTGCGGGAGAAGAAAGCGACAAATGTTCCCCTGTTGCTCATAAACCCTCCTGTCAGTTCGTACCTGATATATCGCTGCCGAAATACTTCTCGGAAAGCTCTGACAGCTCGCCGGAAGCCCTCATCTCATCTATTGCCTCATTGATTGCCGCAAGAAGCGTCGCATTATCCTCACCCTTTCGTACCGGGATGGAGACCTCGGAAGCAGTATCCGTCAGCGCTGCGATCCTGATCGGAGCATCCGGATGCTGGGCCATATAGTCATAGAAAGTAACTTCGGCATTCAGCGTGGCATCCACCCGGCCGGCTCTCAGAAGCTCTATCGTCTGTGCAAGGTCATCAACACCTGTTGCATTGGCCCCATAGCTTTCCGCAAGCGTGGCATATGTGCTCGCAAGCGTATTGGCTGTTGTCTTGCCATCCAGATCCTCGAAAGACGAGATGTCCTGGTTATCATCACGGACGATGATAGCCGTGCGAATATATGCATATGGTTCGGAGAAATCATAAGTCTCCGCCCTTTCCTGGGTCACCTCGACACCGTTGGCCACGATATCATAGCGCTCAGAATTGAGGCCAGCGAAAAGTCCATCCCACTCACCTTCGATGAACTGTGCCTCCACACCAAGATGTTCGGCGATGCCCTTTGCGACCTCTATGTCATAGCCGACAAGCTCATCGTTCTCATCATGGAACGTCCAGGGAGCCCATGTTCCTTCCGTTGCCACAATAATGGTTCCCCTGCTCTGGATACGTTCCAGGAGATCCCCGCTCTCCGCGCTATTCTCCTCCTTGCTGCATGCGCTAACGCAGAGAAGGACAAGCAGCGTTGCTATCATCAGATGAAAAAGCTTTCTCATCTCCTTTCCTCCATATTCAGAAAAGCCCTTGTGCGTTCTTCCTCCGGATGGGAGAAAAACGACTCGGTCTCACCTTTTTCGACAATCAGGCCATGCTCCATGAAGACAACATGCCTGGAAACATTCCTTGCAAAATCCATGGCATGAGTTACAACCACCATCGTCATGCCCTCTTCTGCAAGCATGCGCATCACGGAAAGGACTTCTCCAGCTAGCTCTGGGTCGAGTGCTGACGTGGGCTCATCGAAGTAGACAATCTCCGGATCAGCGGCAATTGCGCGGGCAATGGCAACGCGCTGCTGCTGGCCACCGGAAAGTTCCGAGGGGTAATGCGAGGCCCAGGCCGCCATACCGACTTTCTCGAGTGTTGCCTCTGCTTTCTCTACAGCCTCTTTCTTAGGCATCCGGCGAACGACTATCAGGCCTTCCGTCACATTCTCAAGCGCGCTCTTGTTGCGGAAGAGATTGAAATTCTGGAACACGAATCCAGTACGGCGGCGTATCTCGGCTTTCTCCTTGTTTGAAAGAGAATGAAGGTCATAGGACCTGCCGTTGAATTCCATAGTTCCCTCATCGGGAGTCTCAAGACAGTTCATGCAGCGCAGCAGTGTCGTTTTTCCAGATCCGCTAGGACCAAGGAGCGCAACGACATCGCCTTTTTCGACATCAAAACTGATTCCATTGAGTACAGTTGTCCCATCAAAGGACTTCTTCATATCTCTGATGCTGAGAATCATATCCTGTACCTCCCCAGCTTCTTCTCCCCATAATGCTGGAGCTTCGTCAGAATCGTGCAGAAGAGGAGATAGATGATACCAACCTCGATGTATAGCGCAAGCGGCTCATACGTTCTGGCGACAATGCGCTGTGTTGCCATGAACATCTCCGTTACAGTGATGTTTGCGGCAAGGGAGGTATCCTTCGTCATTGAGATAATAGAATTCGCAAGAGTCGGGAAGGACATCCTGAGCGCCTGAGGAAGCAGAATCCGCCGCATTATCTGCATATAGGACATGCCTATGCACTCTCCGGCCTCCATCTGGCCATATGGGACCGCTTCAAGCCCCGCCCTGATTGTCTCTGCGCAGTAGGCTCCTTCATTGATTGCGAACACAATAATCGCAGCAGGAAAAGGATCGATGAGAATACCTATGTTCGGCAGACCGTAGAACACGACGAAAAGCTGCACGAGAAGCGGCGTTCCTCTTATCACCCAGACGTAGAAACGCGCTATATCCTTTAGAATCTGCACTTTTGCGAATTGTATGAGAGCCACTGCGATGGCAATGACCATCGCAAGCGCGAAAGAGATTATAGTAAGAGGTATCGTCACGGTAAGGCCTGGGATCAGTATCCTGAGAAACGAATCAGCAAGGATACCGATAATGCGCTCACTCATTGTGACTCCTCCTTATTTCTGTTTTCATCGAGATAGTTTCCTCTGATACACCATGCGGACCAGACCGATCACTTGTCTATGAGTATATCTTAAGCGGAATAAAGATAATACAAAGAATGCTTATCAGCAAATGGCAAACACTTGCGCAGACACGGAAGAATGACTCAAGCATCCAAGGAAAGGAAGATATAGCCATGTTTTTGCTGCAAGGCATGTATTTATATATATACTATAAAAAGTTAACAAAAATATCCATAAAACAAGGTAAATAATTAACCAATATTATTCCTTGAAAATGTACGATTTAACAGATTACTAACATTTGTGGCCGAACCGAATGTTTACATGGATTTAACAGTTGCTTTACGATTCTTTCGGAGGAACGCATGGACGTCACATTCGCCTATTTCTGTCAGCAGATATTCTCATCGCCTGCACTGCTGATAACATCGGTGCTGACACTGGGAGTTATCTTCGTGAACGGCTGGACGGATGCTCCGAACGCAATCGCAACCTGCATCACCACACGCTGCATGAGGCCACGGCCGGCTATCATCATGAGCGCCGCCTTCAATTTCCTTGGTGTTCTCATCATGACGAAGATCAACGCATCCGTCGCCTCCACGATCAGCAATATGGTCGATTTCGGCAGCGACACGAACACGGCCCTGATTGCGCTTTCTGCAGCGCTTTTCTCAATTGTCGTCTACAGTACGGGAGCGTCATATTTCGGAATACCCACGAGCGAAAGCCATAGCCTAATTGCAGGCCTTACAGGAGCTGCCCTTGCAACAGGGAGGGGTTTCGGAGCTATCAATGGCAGCGAATGGATTAAAGTCGTATACGGTCTGGTGCTTTCACTTCTGCTCGGATTTGCCGCGGGGTATGCAGTCTGTCGCATTGTAATCATTCTCTGCCGCAGACTGGACAGAAGGAAGACCAACAGGTTCTTCACATATGCACAGATGGCTGGAGCTGCCGCTATGAGCTTCATGCATGGCGCGCAGGACGGACAGAAATTCATAGGAGTCCTTTTTCTGGGCATTGCATTCGCAAACGGGGAATCGAGCGTAAGCGGAATACTCATTCCTGTATGGCTGATGATCCTCTGCTCTGTTGTGATGGGAGCCGGCACAAGCGTAGGTGGAGAGAAGATTATCCGATCTGTCGGCATGGATATGGTCAAGCTGGAAAAATACCAGGGATTCAGCGCAGATGTCGCAGCCTCCCTATGCCTGCTCTTCTCTTCTGTATTCGGCATTCCGGTCTCGACAACACATACTAAAACCAGTGCGATAATGGGCGTCGGTGCCTCCAGGAGGCTCGGTGCGATCAATTTTGCCGTGGTGAGGGATATGATGCTCACGTGGATATTCACATTCCCCGGCTGCGGACTCATAAGTTTTCTGATGGCAAAGCTATTCCTTGCCATCTTCTGAGGAGTTAACAATGGCTAAGAAACAGGACAATTTCTATTTCGACACCTTCATCAGCTGCGCATCTCACGCAGTAGATGCCTCCAGGATACTCCGTCGCTGCATCACGGATTACAATCCCGATGATCTCGGGGCAATTCTTGAGGAGATCCATAACACCGAGCATGCCGCCGATATGAAGAAGCATGAGCTCACGAATGTGCTCGCAAAAGCATTCATCACACCAATCGAACGCGACGACATCATACTCCTGAGCCAGTGCCTGGATGAGGTTGTGGATAAAATCGAGGATGTCGTGCTGCGTCTCTATTGCGATAACATTCGCTCAATCCGTCCTGAAATGATTTCTCTGGTGGAGATTGTGGAAGCATGCTGCAGTGAGATGAAATTGATGATGGAGGATTTCAGTGACTTCAAGCACTCAAAGAGCCTGAGGGAGCGGATCATCAGAATAAACACGCTCGAGGAAGAAGCAGACAGGATATTCATCTCCAGCATGCACACGCTGCATACAACAGAGAACAATCCTCTTGAGATCATCATATGGCGTGATGTCTACCGCTATCTCGAGCAGTGCGCCGATGCATGCGAGCATGTTGCGGATGCATGCGAGAAAGCCGTGATGAATAACACCTGATCGCCTTCTCCCATTGGCAACTGCATCCAGAAAGATAGATGCTCCAGAATAACCCATCTCTCCTCTGCGAAAAGCGCGAAAGATGCTATCATGCAGGAGGAGGATAACATGAAAGCACTTGCATTCGGTGAGATAATCTGGGACACGTATGAAGATGGGGAGACCCTGGGAGGAGCACCTCTGAATGTCGCAGGGCATATATCAAGACTAGGCGGCAACGTATCGGTTATCAGCGCAGTCGGCAACGACGAGATCGGCAAAAGAACAATCAGCACGCTGAACGACATGGGCGTTGACACATCATTCATACACAGATCCTCTTATCCGACAGGCAGAGCATTCGTAAAACTCCAGAGCGGCATACCATCATATTCTTTCAATGAGCCCGCGGCCTGGGATGACATAAAGCTCTCGGAAAACGACGCACAACGGATCAGAAAAGAATCATGGGACGTCTTCATCTTCGGCTCGCTTGCACAGAGAGCGGAAACTTCTCGCGCAACTCTGATGGATGTTCTCAGCACAATCAGCGCAAAAGAGCTCTTCTTTGATGTCAATCTGCGTCTTTCCTTCTATTCGAAAGAAGTGCTCGAGACTTCTCTTTCCCTTTGTTCTATTGTAAAAATGAATGATGAAGAGATAGGAATTGTCTCCAGCATGCTCAAAGCAGATGGAATCAGGGATATCATGAAGCGTTACAGCATCCCTCTTGCCATCACGACATATGGCAAGAATGGCACCAGAATCCACAAGGAAGGCAATGATGATATCCTCATTCCTGCTGGAAGCGTGAATGTCGTAGATACAGTCGGGGCAGGAGACAGTCTCTCTGCCGCATTCCTTTTCTTCTACTCGCAGAGAGGAAACGCAGAAGAAGCTGGAAGAAAGGCTTCCCTTCTTGCTGACTATGTCGTCAGCAAAAAGGGCGCGATACCTCAATACACGGAGGAAATCAGGGAAAAGCTATTTTCCTGAAACCGTTCTCATCTCATTCTCACTGAGATCAATGGTTCCGTGCCCTGTCTTCAGTCTGATTCTGTCATCATCTCCGTTTCCATCTTCAACGGAGACAGGCTCACCTGAGAGGGAGATTGCGGTGACGATTCTTGCTTCTGCTGCCGTGAATCGATATTCAAGTCTGTCAACAGCTTTGTACATCCCCTGCTCCTTTCCTGTCGCGATATATCCCGCAACTGGATGCATTGAGCCTCTTGTCACGGAAAGCATGCCACAGGGAGAGAAAGCGATGGCAGCATCCTCATAAAGCGCTGTACAAACTCCTATGCTCCTGCGTGCCGAATCCACATGCCAAAGAAGAGTGTACTCATGTTCCGAAGCCGAGATGATCCTGTCGACGACCAGAAGAAGCTTCTCTCTTCGGAGGAAGTAGACAGCCCGCTTCCAGAGAGCCGGGTGAGACTCATCCTCCCCGTACGGCCCATCATATGTGCTTTCCGCCCAATCCAGTCTTTCCGAGATGCCATATTCCAGATCCGCTTTCTTCCCGATGTCCTCATCATGCCATTCATAGTTCTTGCGCCTGTTCTGTCCCATACCATCGACAAGAAGCACGTTATGAGCACCAGAGGAGAGCGTGTGACGCCTCATCGGCGAGTCATCATAGGCATAGCAGCCACCTTCTGTGATGATGCGGTGAGGGCCATTTGACACGATGAGAGAAAGCTTATCCTCATGCTGATGCCCTCTGCCGAATGGCGCTGCATCAAAGAGTGCATAAGCATCATCCTTTCCCCACCCTGAACGGAATACGAAGAATCCAGACCAGGGAAGCGCCACTGATTTATACGGAGGTTCCTTGCCTTCCCCTGTGACAGCCCAGGAGATGACGGGGTTATTGAATAGACGGAGCTTTGGTTTCAGCACCTCGCTCACAGGAGTGAATGATCCGTCGTTGATATCAGGAAGGCCCCCATCGCTTTCCATGATGGCGATATTGACCTCAGCGGCCTTCTCCATGATGGAAAGAAGATTCCCCGGTGCCGGTATCGCGAACGCCTTGAGCATTTCAAGAAATCGCTGGTAGTTGTTTACCGCGACATCATGATAGCAGGTTGTCAGCTCATACTGGAAACCGTCAGGGTAGAACTGTTTCTCAGCTTCCTTCTCCATTGCGCTGAGCGCGAACGCCTTCCATTCTGAGGACTTCCTCAGGAACGGAAACATGACCGCGATGTGGCCCAGCCCGTTCATCTCCATCAGCAGCCAGTTGCCATGCATATGATTGCGTACAAGACGCTCCCCATGCTCATACAGCGAGGCCGCAATCGAGCAAAGGAGTTCATCGGAGAAACTGCGATAGAATGAATAGATGATATAAGGCCAGTTGGCCCCCATCCTGATGCCGCACTCAATCGTCCTCCAGGTATCGGTCTCGCTGCCAGGTACATCCATCGGAGGCGCGGGGCAGGTACGGATCCACGAGGAAAGAAGAGCCTCTGCGGCCCTTGCATATGCCTCATCACCTGTCAGGTTATACTCATGAGCCAGAAGCTTGACATCATTATGCCTTGAAAGCTGCCATGTCCATTCCTTGTAGCCGTTGTATGTGGGATTCGAGTGCCAGTCGACAGTCTCTACGCTGCCGAAATCACAGGGGATTCCCACTGAAACAAGCGTCCCGCGGCAGATGCGCCGGGCAGCTTCCGCATCGTTTTCACCGGGAAGCTCGAAGACATTCTCGGGTTTCTCATATGGAATCGAGAAGAACCTTTCCCTTGATGAATCAAGATAGGAGCGGAAGAAAGAGGCAAAAGACCGATGGAATTCTGCCCCATCCGCTGCCTGCAGGTCTTCTGCACCAGGAAATGAATAATCAATGATATCTCTCAGATCAGCACGATCTTTCTCTGTCATGTAATCCTCCATCCATATCAGGATAGCATATTAGACAAAGGGTTGTTACTTTGGTACACGGTAGGATACAATCATCGCATGGACACAGGGGACACGATTGCTTTCCTTAAGGAAAGGGAGGAGAAGCTGGGAGCTCCGATCCGCTTCCGTACCTATACGCCATGGTTTGCCATACTGGGAGGCGAAAAACGCGAGTATGGCGTCTTTCTCTGCACCGATGGGAAGACGATGATTTATGAGGATTTTGAGAGGGATCCCATGATATTCGGCATTCCAATACCGGGAATGAAGAAGAAGGAAAAGTACGTGAAGCTTGAAGGTTCATTTCCGGTTTCTTCCATTGCTTCCATCGACCGTGTCACACGTTCATCTGCTGAAAAATCCTTGCAGAAAATGCATGATGTGGCAATAAGCGCCGGCGCGCTGAGCCTGGCTTTAAGGAAACTGGGTACGAAGATGACCCTTACTG
>CASFLH010000075.1 GCA_949295505.1 uncultured Spirochaetales bacterium
AGAGGTGAGACATGATCGTGCTTGTGCTTATATTCCTGGCGTTCGCGGCGTTCGTCGGGCTTATGATGGAGATTTACAAGAAGAGCATCCGTAAGGACAAGGCTTCCGTATGGGAGATAAGGGGCGTGGCTTTTACCCTCTCCGCTATCTTCGGAACAGTGGCGTGGCTCATAACCGATGCTCATATGCTTGCTGAGATGCTGAAGGACACTCCCTGGAACATCATTCCATTCACTGTGATAGTGTATCTCCTGCAGCTCCCCGCATGTATGTCGGTGTGGAAGCTCATCCTGAAACGCATTGCGGAGAAAAAGGCTGAATGAGCACAGTCATAGCGATACTCAGCGGCGTGATAGCCGTACTGCTGTCACTCCTCGGGTGGCATGGGTCAAGGATAAAGCAGGAGAAAGACAAGAGGAAGAGAGCGGAAAAGACCGCGGAGAAACACACTCTTGAGATGGAGAGGATAAGGGATGCACAGAAAAAAATCGAGGAGATACGGAAAGAGAAAGCTCTTGAAGCTGTCTCTGCCCCTTCTTCTGCTTCTGAGCGTCTTAGTCGTCTCAACGGGATGCGAAACGACGGAGATTCCTGATGAGAGTCCATATGAGGAAATCCTTGTCGGGATGATTCCGGATCTCCCGGATCTGCCACTGTTTCCGGAACTTCACTGGAAACTCGAGGAAAACGGCAGATACAGCATCTCTGAAGAGGACGCTGACAGGCTCCTTGATTACAGGGACAATGAACTCCCTCTGTATCGCTTCGAGATTGAGAGGTATCAGAGTGAACTCAGGGTAATCACTGATTCCCTTTTTCAGAATATGGGTTCTTCCTCATCCTCATAGGCTTCCAGTCTGAATATCACGGGGCGTACTCCATCATTGCAGCAGGCAATATGGACAAGATCATGCCCGAATACCTTGCCACCTCCTGCAAGTGTTGTCGCCTGAAGCGAAATTGACTGCCACGCCATAGCGCAGAATCCCGATGGCATTTCATTTCCAAATGGACCACCGGTGATGAAGACATCTCCTTCCTTCATCATTCCACAGGGACCAAAATCCGGTATTGGGATATATTCAGCAGCCAAATCAGGATAGAATTCACGCTTAAGCACCGTAATTTTGCACTTTGTCATAATGCCTCCTTGTAGCAGCTCCTTAGGGGCTATTACGTCTTCAAGGAGTTCTCTCACTAATGATAAATCACATTGGCAGAAAAAGCACTTAGAAATGTATTTTATTTACTTGTATAGACTTGCTATTAGTCAGTAAAAGAGCGTGTATATGTGTACGAGGAGATACACAATGAAGAGAGACGGAATCAGAATAGATAAGATAACAAGCAGGAAGGCGGCGGAGCTTATCGCGGATTTCTTCGGAACGGACCACGTTTACATCACATCGGAAAGAGGAACCTGCGCAGCCGCAGACGCGAGAGGAAGATTCTGGATTCCGCTCAGGGATGGAAAGGACGTGATACTCCTCCCACCATCAATGGAAACAGCATACGACGTGATGATGGCAGGACAGGTCGCAAGCTATATAAGCAACAGCAGATGACCATCCATCACCGCCGGAGAGACACCGGCGGTCTTTCTCTCTCGGCATGATCCAATACCGCCTAAAATAGTGTATCTTATTTCAATACATGGACTTGCTATAGTTTCGAATAAGAGCGTGTATATGTTCAGAAGGAGATACACAATGCTCGAGACAAGATTCGGAGTTGAGATTGAGATGACCGGGATAACGAGGGAAGACGCGGCGGACACGCTTGCAGGTTTCTTTGGTACCGGCGCATGGCATGAAGGCAGAGGCGGATACGACACGTATTCAGTCGAGGACCATGAGGGAAGGAA
>CASFLH010000076.1 GCA_949295505.1 uncultured Spirochaetales bacterium
CGTATCGTGATACAGTCGTTCATGGGTTTCTTCCTTGTTTATGTTGGTTTTGCAAGTTAAACATTACAGGATGAAACCCTTTCCTGTCTTTAGATGCTATTGATCATGGTTGAGGCATCCCACACTTTTATGTATAGAGCCTAACAAAAGAGCTGTAGCATTCTACAAAAGAAATGGCTTTGAACTTTCAGGTGTACTCAGAATGCTGTTCTGCATTGATGGCAAATATTATGATGGCGAACAGTATGAACTTCTGCTGAAGTAGAATATGCTGAAGGCCCTTTACCAGAGATTACCTTCTCCTAGGTTGATGATAATATCTGTACATTCAAAATCTTCACTGTGCAGCTTTGCCTTAGATGAAATGAGCATAATCATTGTTGTGAGTTCGAGGCTGTCACTGCGGAATGTTTTCTCTGCAGATCCGCCTACAAGATACGAGTTGGATAGAGGCGTCCATCCGCATCTTGAATACATGTGAATCTTATCTTTGGCACAAGTGAAGATACTGATATCAGGTCGTTGGGAAATAATAAACCCCTTAGCTTTCTGTATTGTTCTTGTAGCCAGTCCTTGCTTTCTGTAAAGTGGATGCATCACGACTTAGCTTATACCATATGCCGAATATGTTTCCATTTTGTGGTGTAATATGCTCTTTCTTATTCCCACGTGGCAGATTGCCATATCATTTTCCATTAATACGAATGATGTCACGTATGTATTTGGAGCGGATGGGAATATCCCATCTTCCTGATTGCAAGGCCAAGCCATATTTTCCAATGCAATAATCGCTTTTTTACATTGTCTTCACTATCCTCTTGATACTTGATTAGCCTCATATAAGCTCCATTGGTCTATTGAAGTATAAATTATCCGTTTGAAACTTTCAGCATTATTTCATTGGTTTCCAGATTATCAGAGCTGCTATTGCCATAAAATAAGGAGCGGCTCCTTGGATTACCGCTCCTCGTTTGCTAAGTAAAGGCTTTGTATCACCTTTTACGTTTGTTGATGGGCCCTGTGAGGTTTGAACTCACGACCCAAGGATTATGAGTCCTTTGCTCTAACCGCTGAGCTAAAGGCCCGCGCTCGGTGATGATAACACAAAATCTGAAAATCATTCAAGGCACATCAGACAGACTCGAAGATTCCTTTCTCTCGGTTCTTCCTGACAGCGTCTGCCTGGTAGACTTTTCCTCCCATCGTAATGTATACACCAGGAGGAAGAAGCTGTACCGAGGCCATGGCACAGCCAAGATTGAATACCGCATCGCTTTCTTCAAGCGCATATGGAATCATTGCTCCAGTGAACATGAATACATGCCGGTCATTTTCCGGAAGTCTGGATTCAAGGAGCTTTGCAGTATTCACCATGGTGTCAGTACCGTGGATGATCACGACTAGCTCCTCAACTGAAGCTATAGCATTCTCGATTACGCTGTTTCTCTGTTCCTCAGTCATTACAAGACTGTCTACAGCAAAAAGGGCATCAAGATGTATTGGGAGTGTCACCCTCGCCTGGCTGAGGATACGGGGCAGGTGGCTTTCCCGGAATGTCAGCTCACCTTTTACTGCATCATATTGCTTGTCGAATGTACCGCCTGTAGTGATGATTCTGATGGTTCTCTCTTCCATGCTGACAATATTATCATGTTTGCTTCATTGCGGCGAATTAACACTGTGTTCTATTGCTTACTGACCATGCCTTACTGAATAATAAGCCTGAAAAGACAATATTTCTTGCGGGAGGATTAATTGTGAAGAGAAAACTTATTGCCCTTCTTCTAGTGCTGATGACTGCTGTTGCCGGACTCAGTGCTTTTGATATCGGAGGGGATTGGACTATAAATGGGACAATTGATCAGCATCCGGAGATCCTTATCGGCTTCATCCCCACATACGGCGAGGTCACTGCAGGGTATACAGGGTTGCAGCTGATGGAAGGCAACAGGACTGAGATCCAGCTGACAGTTGGAGCAGGCTATGTTGAGAGACGCTTCTGGATGGACCCTTCAGATAGTAAGGAAAAGATGAAAATGACTCCTCTCACATTTGATGTCCTGCAAGTGGGCTGGGGACTCAGGTTCAACCAGGGATTTCTTGATTCACCGGTGGGGGATAAGGATCTCATCACTCTTTCCATTGGATATAAGGGACGGTATGAGGATGCCATGAATTCCATGGTCGCCGGCAAGAAGAATAAAGCCGCATGGGGTGAGGATAGGACTGTGCCTACTATCGATGAATTCTTTGCAGAGCACGCCTGGAAAAATACAAGGCTTTATCCTGATCTCAGAGGAGATCATCAGTACCTTGCCTCCAGTCTCTTCTTCAACTTCTTCCTTGATGCCATGGAGGACACTCTTACTACCAATGATGGCTACACGCTGGAATTTCAGGCAGACTGGGCTCCGTATGGACTCAATGCTGCGCTTGATGGTAAGGGGGATTATTACCAGTTCATGCTTGAGGCGGTAGGTGCGAAGACTCTTTATCATTATAAGACAGAGCGCATGAGCTGGTTCTCAATAGTTATCATTGACAGGCTGCGTGCCAACTGGCTCTCCGGAGAGCTTGTGCCAACGTTTGTGCAGAAACTGGGATCACTTGGCCGGCAGGTCAGGGGGTATAGCAGCTATACTTATGGCACGGAATTCTATGTTGTGAATAATTTCGATATCAGATTCACGGGTCCTGATATGGGAGTGGACGGAATCTCTCCGAGAATCAACCTCTTCTTCGATATCGGCTATGGAGCGGGAAGATATTTCAATACAGATCGTCCGGGATCGAATCTGCTGGCATCCACAGGTGCCCAGTTCACCCTTTCTATTTTCGATATAATAGATCTTGGGTATCAGCTAGCGTATCTTATTCCCGGGGATACATACAATTTTGCCAAGGGCGATCAGCGTCTTGTGGGATCGTTCACATTCTTCCTGGATTTCTGAGCTTTTCCATCTCATCTGCCCAGAAGCATACGATGCCGCTCGTGCCATCCTGGCGTGGGCGGTTTATTATTCTTTCGAAGCGTGGTCTGTTGTAACGCTGGATAATGATGCATGGCACATTCATCACTATTGTCCAGAGCAGCACTCTCCTTGCTGTCTGATGAGGTGTCAGGAGCAGGATCAGAAGACCGAATACGACCGCGAAAGAGTGGCACAGCTCTGCTCTTACGCTTTCAAGTATGAAACGGGAAAGATAGCTGGCATCTGGTGTGCTGGAAAGGTTTTTCTTGTCAAAGGCGCTGATAGATGGCACATAATCCTTCCATTCCCTTACGCGGAATAGCTTCTCATATGTTTTTCCATTCTTTTCCCATGCCATCGGTTTCAGATGGTGGCGGAATTTTTCCAGCGTGCTGTAGCTCATGCTGTTCACAAGGACTGAGGCAAGAACCTGTGAGAGAATCACGACAACACCGGCTTTCCAGCCGGAAAGAGGAAAAAGACTTTCAAGTAGCGTGCGTATTCCGTTCATAGGTAAGGATTCGGTTCCGACTGCGGCTCGGGTGGTTCTAGCCCCGACAGTGCTATGCGGTTATCTGCGCTTTCAAGCTGGTATGCCATCACATGCCTGACATAGAGATGCACACCATCTTCCTCAATCTCAATATATGGTCTCAACCCGTTATCACGCAGCCTGCCGTAGAATAGAGCGAGGCTGTCAGTGTCCTCATAGACGCCGAGATCAAAGAAATACCATCCTGTGTTCTCTGGTTTCGATTTTCTGATTGTTCCTTCCCTGATGACCGAAATCTTGAGGTCTGCCAACCCTGTGTCGAGCATGCCAAGAAGATCTGCTGTTGCTCCGGTTACTGCCAGATCTCTTCCTTCAGGCAGTTCCGGCAATGTATCTATGACGGTTGTGACAGTGCTTCTGCCGGTAGCGGGGTTTGATAGCTCGATAACGGTTCCCATTGGCAGGTCATTGCTTCCTACACCGCTCTGCGAATCAGTGAAGAGGGTTCCGCTTTCTGTGAAATATCCGGGTTCCATTGCCGTGAACCAGGATGCGGCCGTAGCTCCGAGCGGCAATACAGCAATGGAGGCGACAATCAGAAGAAGCATTTTTCTCATGTTTCCATTATAAGCCTCCGAGGCTCAGCCGTCCATCGCATGGCGTGTTGCAATGGCATGTCTCTTCTGTGCATAATCCTTAATATTATGAACGAGATACAGAATCAGAGTACTCATTGGGCGGATATAACCGCTGATAAGATAATCCGTGAGAAAGGCGACAAGCCCCTCTATACATGTGCTTCCGGCATAACTCCTTCGGGAACAGTGCATATCGGCAATTTCAGGGAGATCATCACCGTTGAGCTTGTGGTAAGAGCACTTCGCGAGAAGGGAAAGAATGTAAGGTTCATCTACAGCTGGGATGATTATGATGTCTTCCGCAAGGTTCCTAAGAATATGCCGGAACAGGAGAAGCTTGAGACATATCTCCGCTTCCCGATTACTCTTGTTCCCGATACGACAGGCAGAGCTGAGAACTACGCAAGAGCGAATGAGAAGGCCGTGGAGGATATCCTTCCTGCAGTCGGTGTCCATCCTGAGTATCTGTATCAGGCAGAGAGATATAGAGCGGGATATTATGCAGAGGATATAAAGCATGCGCTGGAGCATCGCAGCGAGATCAGGGCAATCCTCAATGAATATAGGACAGAGCCGCTTCCTGAATCGTGGTGGCCAGTTGCGGTCTTCTCATCATTCACAAATAAGGATACGACCACCGTTCTGGACTGGGATGGTGAATATGGCCTTACATACCGTGATGATGAGCTGGATAAAACCGAGACAATCGATATCCGCACAACGCCTAATACAAAGCTGCCATGGCGTATAGACTGGCCGATGAGATGGGTCAAGGAAGGTGTTGATTTCGAACCAGGCGGGAAAGATCATCTCACAGAGGGCGGTTCTTATGACACTTCAAAGAATGTCGTGAAAGTCTTCGGAGGGGAGGCTCCTGTCACGATGCGCTATGACTTTGTGCAGATTAAAGGCCATGGTGGTAAGATCTCCTCATCGAGCGGTGATGTCGTGGACCTCTATGATGTTCTTGAGGTCTATCCTCCAGAGATAGTCAGATATCTTTTTGTCGGCACAAGGCCCTCCGCCGAGTTCGCTATCTCATTTGATCTCGATGTTCTCAAGATCTATGAGGATTATGATAACACGGAGCGTATTTATTTCGGGCTCATGCAGGTCAATGAGAAGAAAGCAGAGAAGGAGAAAAGGATTTACGAGCTTTCACAGGTCGATGGTCAGAAAATCCCAGCCGAGCCTGGTTATCAGATTCCATTCAGGCATCTGTGCAATTACCTGCAGATTTATTCCGGCGATGTTGAGAAGGTGCTTGCAAGATTCAGTGATGCCAGTGAGAGCCAGAAGGAAAGGCTCCGCGTGCGCATGAAATGCGCGTGGGCATGGCTGCAGAAATATGCTCCCGAGGAGTTCCGTTTTTCTCTCAGGGATTCGGAGCTGTATGAGGCAAGCGAGGCAGAACGCAAGGCAATCAGGGAGCTGGCGGATGCGGCCGAGAAGCATCTTGATTCACTTTCTGAAAAAGAGTTTTCCGAATACATCTATCAGACTGCGAAGGATAATGATATGGAGAATGCAGATTTCTTCCGTCTTATCTATCAGGCGCTGATCGGCAAGGACAAAGGTCCCAAGCTTGCCTCCTTCCTGAAGGCATGCGGCAGCGAGCGTGTCGTTGATATTCTCAGGAGGTATTGAATGAGGGTCATTCTTGTGAATGGATCGCCCAGGGAGGAGATGTGCACATATACTGCATTGCAGGAAGTCTCTGCTTCTCTGGAGAAAAATGGTGTTGAAACTGAAATAATACATGCCAGTCTGGAACGTGAGGCAATTGAGGAAGCTGCGCGCAAGATCACGGAGGCTGACGGTCTTGTTGTAGGCTCTCCTGTTTACTACGCATCTCCTTCCGGTCTTGCAGTCAGCTTTCTGGACGAGCTTTTCAACAGGATTTCTGGCAGGATGCGGATGAAAGCGGGAGCTGCGGTTGTCTCATGCCGCAGAGGAGGCGCATCATCGTCTTTTGATGTGATCAACAAATACTTCATGTATTCCCAGATGCTGGTGGTCTCGTCCAATTACTGGAACATGGTCCATGGCAATACGCCGGACGAGGTCAGGAGAGATGAGGAGGGAATGCAGACGATGAGAATCCTTGGTGAGAATATGGCATATGTCATCAAGTCGCTCAGAACAGCCGGTCTTCCTCTCCCCGAGATGGAGAAGGCCGTGAAGACCAATTTCATCAGGTAAACGACCTTGAGATTCTTTTCATTCCTGAAAGATTACCGTAAGGAAACAGTGCTTGCACCGCTTTTTAAGCTCCTTGAGGCGGTGTTTGAGCTCTGTGTTCCTCTTGCCGTTGCTTCTCTTATTGACAACGGCATCGCAAAAGGTGATGGCCATCATATCCTGATGATGGCCCTTCTTATGGTTGCGCTGGGTATTATCGGGCTTCTTTCATCTGTCACTGCCCAGTATTTCGCCGCTAAGGCCGCGACAGGCTTTGCTGTGAAGATGAAAAGCGCGCTCTACCGTCATATCACAGAACTCTCTGAAAGCGATAGGGATGAGATTGGGAACCCGACGCTGATCACAAGGCTTACAAGTGATTCCAATCTGGTGCAGAACGGAATCAATATGTTCCTCAGGCTTTTCATGCGATCTCCGTTCGTGGTTTTCGGTGCTGCTGTAATGGCGTTTACTGTGGACAGCTCTCTTGCCATGCTCTTCGCGCTTGTCATCCCGGTTCTCGGTCTTGTCGTCTGCCTGATAATGCGGAGGACGGTTCCCATGTACCGCAGTGTGCAGAGCGCTTTGGACAGGATACTGTCCCGCGTGCGGGAAAACCTCTCCGGCATAAGGGTATTGCGTGCATTCGGGAAGGAAAAGGATGAGGAGCATGATTTCTCGGCAGATCTTTCTTCCCTGCTTTCCCTGCAGCTTTCATCAGGTAAAATCTCCGCTCTGCTGAATCCGCTTACATATGCAATCATCAATCTGGCGATTGCTGTTCTTATCAGTGAAGGCAGGAAGCGTTATGGCCTTGATCTTATAGAAGCTGGCTCGATTGTTGCCTTGGTCAATTACATGAGCCAGATTCTTACAGAGCTCATAAAGCTTGCGAATCTCATTATAACGATTTCAAGGGCTATGGCCTCATGGAAGCGTATCGATGCCGTGTTCGACCGCCAGCCGTCAATGAGCGATCCCACAGATGGCTTTACCAGTGATGGTGAAGGGGATGAGGCGGTCTCTTTCAGCGATGTCTCTCTCGTATACCGGAAGGGTGGAGAACCCTCGCTGCGGGATGCCTCTTTTACAATCCGGAAAGGAGAGCGTGTAGGTATTATCGGAGGAACAGGCTCGGGAAAAACCACTCTTGTTTCCCTTATACCTCGTTTCTATGACACAAGCACAGGATTGGTTTCTGTTCTCGGACATAGGACGGATGAGTGGCAGCGCAGCGCGCTTAGAAGCCTTATTGGATATGTCCAGCAGAAGTCACTGCTTTTCAAAGGCACAATCCGTTCCAATGTCGCATGGGGAAAGCCTGAGGCGACGGATGAAGAGATTACGGAGGCCCTCAAGGCTGCCGAAGCATATGATTTCGTGATGGAGAAGAAGGATGGCCTTGAAACACGCGTGGAAGAGGGTGGCAAGAATCTCTCAGGAGGGCAGCGGCAGAGGCTGTCCATCGCAAGGGCGCTTGTCAGAAAGCCTGAAATACTTATTCTTGATGATTCCTCCTCAGCCCTTGATTATGCTACCGAGGCAAGGCTTCGCCATAATCTCTCCCTGTTGAAGGATATGACGATTTTCACTGTTTCACAGCGTACAGGCTCGCTGATGTCGATGGACAGGATCATCGTGCTTGATAAAGGCCGCATTGTCGATATAGGAACACATGACGAGCTGCTCGAGCGCTGCAGTGTCTATAAGGAGATTTATGATTCACAGTTCGGAGGTGAGGCATGAAGAAAGTCGACAGCTCTGTCATCAGGCAGGTTATGGAGTACATCAGGCCTTATAAAGCGAAGCTGTGGCTTTCCTTGTTCTTCGCTTTCGCCTCAGTAGCATTCACGATCATATTTCCGTTGCTTACGGGAAAAGCGATAGATGCAATCGTATCAGGAGATGCGAAGATATTTGCAGCGATGGTGCTGGCGATGGCCCTCTCTGCGCTTCTCACTGCTCTCATGCAGTATCTGATGAATAGGGTCAATAATTCCATGGCATATGGAATCTCCTGTGATATCAGGAAAGAAGCGTTCTCCCACCTGCAGCGTCTGCCTCTCTCGTATATCGACAGCCATCCGCACGGGGACATCGTCTCCAGGATAATAACCGACGCCGACCAGGTCTCTGATGGGCTTCTGATGGGCTTTACGCAGCTTTTCACGGGAGTGATAACTATTATCGGTACGCTCATATCCATGTTCCTGGTCAATTGGATCGTGGCGCTGGTTGTCCTTATTGTCACGCCGGTTTCGCTTTTCACGGCCTCATTCATTGCCCGCAGGACATTCTCTCTTTTCTACAAGCAGAGCGAGGCGCGAGGTGTGCAGACATCTTTCATTGATGAGATGATCACTGGCTCATCCGTTGTATCGGCATATGGCAGGGAAAAGGCCAATCAGGAAGAATTCGACCGTATCAATGAACGCTGGGCGAAGTTCTCCCTTCTCGCGACATTCTATTCCTCGCTGACGAATCCCGTGACACGGTTTGTGAATAGCCTTGTGTATACAGGAGTCGCACTTTCGGGAGGCCTCTCTGCGCTCTTTGGCATGATGAGTATCGGCGGGCTTACCTCCATCCTCAGCTATGCCTCGCAGTATACTAAACCTTTCAATGAGATATCAGGAGTTGTCACGGAACTGCAGAATGCGCTTGCTTCCGCCTCCAGGATCTTTGATTTTCTCTCAGAGCCTGAGGAAAGCACTGATGAGGATTCCCCTGAGCTTTCAGTAACCCAGGGCAGTGTAGGAATCAGTCATCTTCGCTTCTCGTACACACCTGAGCGTGAGTTCATCAGGGATTTCTCGCTTTCCGTGGAGCCCGGCATGAGGATAGCAATCGTAGGTCCTACAGGATCAGGCAAGACAACGCTTATCAACCTCCTCATGCGCTTCTATGATCCACAGAGCGGCAGTATTTCGATTGATGGCCAGAACATTGCTACTGTAAAGAGGGAGAGCCTGAGAAAGAGTTTTGGAATGGTGCTTCAGGATACGTGGCTCAAGAATGGGACCATCAGGGAGAATATCGCACTCGGCAGGCCTGATGCTACTGATGATGAGATTGCGGAGGCTGCAAGGCTCTCACATATCGATACGTTTATCTCATCCCTTCCGAATGGATACGATGAGATAGTCTCAGATGACAGCGATGGCATATCTGCTGGGCAGAAGCAGTTGATTTCGATATCGAGAATCATGCTATCCGAACCGGAGATGCTCATCCTTGATGAAGCCACATCATCTATTGATACGAGAACGGAGCTGATGATACAGGAGGCATTCATGCGCCTTATGAAGGGCAGAACGTCCTTCATCGTGGCACATAGGCTCTCAACGATACGTACCGCGGATCTCATTCTTGTTATAAAGGATGGTGATGTGATTGAATCCGGAAACCACAGGAGCCTTATGGAGAAAGGAGGCTTCTATGCATCAATGTACAGAAGCCAGTTCAGTTCCTGAAAATCCTGTCTAGAGTCTTCCCGTTCTTTCTCCAACCGGGCTGGGATTTCACGCGTAAATCAAGCGTGAGTCCCGATCCTGGGAAGATGCGCCTGATTTCCTTGAAGGATTCCTTCCTGATGCGTTTTATATTTTCTCCTCCGCGTCCGACAATGATTCCTTTCTGCCCATCCCTTTCCGTGTTGATGGCAGCTCTGATCCAGACGTGGCCTTCTTTCTCATCATACTCCAGGTCCTCAATCTCAACGAAGATGACGTGAGGCATCTCGTCGGAGAGGTTCTCTATGGTTTTTTCCCTGATGATTTCGGATATCCTGAATTCAAGATCCTGATCCGTGTACGCGCTCTCGTCATAAAGGAGCTCGCCCTCCGGTGCAATGCGGAAGAGCTCTATGAGTATTTCATCGACTCCTTCATCATTTTTGCCAGAGGCGGCAAGGATGGGGGATGAAGGAAAGCAGGAAGAAAGGAAGCTCATGCCTTCTTCTTTCTCCCTTTCGGTAAGGATATCTGCCTTGTTCAGCACAGCTACAATCGGGACGCCGGCTTTGACAGCAAGCGACGCTATTGTCTCTTCTTCCTTGCCCGGTTTTCTTTTGCCGTCCAGAAGGTAGAGAATCATATCCGAATCCTGCAGCGATGAGATTGTCACCTCCTGCATGCGCTTGTTGATTTCCTTTTCAGAGAGATGGAAGCCTGGCGTATCTGTGAATATCAGCTGGCCACGGCTGTCTGTATAGATACCCCTTATCTTGTTCCTTGTTGTCTGTGGGGTCGGGGATGTGATTGACACCTTCATTCCCGTTATCGTGTTCACGAGTGTCGATTTGCCGGCGGATGGCCTTCCGATTACGGATACTGTTGCTGATTTCATGCGTTCATTATAGCGGAAAGGACGATGTTCGCCAGCTGTGACTAGACCCTGCGATTTGTTGCAGCTATTATTTATGGCATGGAAAATGAAAAGAATGAATACAGACCGGATTCTGGTCTGAATGACAGACTGCTCAAGACACGCACAGTCATTATATCGGGAGAGATAAACAAGGATAGGGCTGATGAGTTCGCACGCCAGATGCTTGTCCTTGACAGCGAGTCCTCTGATCCTATCAAGGTGTATATCAACAGTCCCGGCGGTGATGTGGACTCCGGTTTCGCCATCTATGATATGATCAGATTCGTCTCATCACCCGTCACGGTCGTGGGAATGGGACTTGTTGCTTCCGCAGCGGCATTGATTTTCCTTGCCGTGCCTGTTGAGAGGAGAGTCGGTTTCCCTAATTCGACATATCTTATCCATCAGCCGCTTTCGCAGCTCAAGGGTGTTGCCATTGATGTCGCTATCTACGCGGAGAAGATGGAAGCCCTGCGTCACAAGCTCGACAAGGTAATCGCCGATGCGACAGGCAAGGAAGTGTCGGAGGTTCAGAAAGATACCGAGCGTGACTGCTGGATGACAGCGGATGAAGCGCTTTCATATGGCATTCTTTCCCGCATCGTGAGAACAAAGGAAGAAATCTGATCTGAAAACTGACCAGGAAGGGGACATGCTGCGTATCTAAGGTATGAGATACATAGCTTTGTCCCTTTTTGTTTTTGTGCTTTTCTCCTGTGCCCCATCGCCGCGGAAGGACCTTTTTGAGATAACGTCATACAATGCCTATGCCTTCTTCGACGATTATGAGGACGGAGATGAGTATGATGGGTTCAGCCATCGTGACGGATACAATGGTGAGGCATACTTCCTCCGTGTGAAAGAGCTGGCTGTCCTGCTAGGTCGCAGCTTCGCTTCATCAGATGTCATCCTGCTGCAGGAGATAGAGAGCACAGCCGTCCTCGAGGACCTTCTTGAGGCAGGGCTGAAGGAAAAGGGGTTTGTCCACTATGGTCTGGCAGAAGGCAGCGAAGGAACTCTTTTCACTGGTTTCATTTCCCGTTCAAAGCCTCTTCGCGCGGCATTGCATGGTTTCCCTGATTGCCGTCCTATTCTTGAGCTCGTATTTCTTGCCAGAGGTGAGATAATACATATTTTCGGTGTTCATTTCAGGAGCCGCATTGATGATGGCAGGGAAGAGAGGACGGGGCAGGCTGAGCATCTCGTGTCCTTGATGGAACGTTGCAGCGGCAGTCTTGCAGTTGCGGCAGGGGATTTCAATACGGATCCCATTCTTTCTGAAGATGGTCCTTTTGCTCTTTTCCCTGAGCATTATGATTCTGAGAATGCATTCCACATTACAGGTGATCCATCCGGCTGCGGTCCGGAACTTTATTTCTCTCCAGTGCATGATCCTGATGCCGTATTGGAGGAAAAGGGGACGTATTTTCATGATGGTATATGGTATTGCTATGACGCAATCTATCTTTCCGAGGAATCCTGGGATGGGGAAGGATGGGAGTTTTATGACGCGGTTATAAGGACGAACCCGGCTATGAAGGACCATGGTGGACGTCCCATGCCTTATGATGCTTCGACAGGATTCGGATATTCCGATCATTTCCCTGTCACGGTAAGACTTTGCCTGCAATGAAAAAAGGGGTCTTTACAAAATAGTGTGGGATTTATACCTGTAAGGACCTCTCATTGAAGCGAATATGATCTTGAGGAAGAAGTATTCGGTATCCCTGTAGCCATAGGCTTTCCTTCTTATTGTCTTAATCAGGTTGTTCACACCCTC
>CASFLH010000077.1 GCA_949295505.1 uncultured Spirochaetales bacterium
CTGAATATCCTGAAGGCAGGAGTAAGGATTCTGCTTGAGGAAATAGAGAACCGTGGGACACCCGGGGTTCGCCTGGCTGAGGAAATCTCGGCAGGAAGCTCCATCTTCTTATGCGTAGCGTAAGATGGAGAGCATGTCACTGCCTTTTTCCATACCTTCTCTGAGGCCTTCTTCAATACCAGTCTTCAAACCCCTTTCGGCGCTCTCGCGCAAAGCTTTGTCAATTGCAGTTCTCATTATCCTATCAAATTCACTTCCCATATTCGCGACTCCCTCCTCTGTCATTTTATAGTACCTTGCCACTCTTCTGAGCACAGTATAGTGCATCTTGTCAGGATTTGTACAAGAAAGGTCATGCATGAGCATTCCCAATTCTGTATTTTTATCGGCAGATGAAGCATTTACATAGATTATATGCGCGCCATCAACAAAAGGCATCATCGATTCTTTCTCAAAGCGTTCTATCTCATATACGGCTCTGCCTTGCCCGAACACATCATCCAGAGTTATGAAAATCACATAGGACTCAGGCAGAACACTGTAATCATCACCTTTTCCGAGCCTGTCTGCATCCATCATGGCGCTGTAGTATCTTGCCCTCCGGCTTCCCGCACCGCTTCCAGTCTTCTGAACCTCTATGTCAAACATGTTTCCATCTGCATCAACGGCACATATGTCAAGACGCACAGAATGGCCCGTGATGCTCTGTATCCATCTCTGCACCTGAACCGTTCTCACTTCGATATCATTCCGTCCGAGGATAATCCTGAGCAGCAGAGCCGTGCACTCCTTGCTTTCCGAGAAGCATTTTGAGAAGAAAACATCATCCATAAGGCACATGTCGTCCAGCGCCCTCAGTGTCTCTGCCTTGTCCAAGTGCATGGGAACCTCCTTCGGAGCTTCTTTCACAAGCTCCTATGAAGGAATACGCAATGCTTCACGATTATGGTCAGAGTGGAAAGCAGGACTCAGATACCTGTTTTCTGCATTACCTCTGCCCATTCCGGGGATGATGCTTTGCTTTCATGAAAACCTGCGCGTACAACGGCAACTGTATTGGACCAGCGTACAGTACGCTTGGGAAAAGAGGAGATGAACTCATCTTCCGTAAGTCCTGAATGAGAATAGCTCTGGTAGAACCCATGAAGCGCGGCATCCGAGAGCACTCTATCCTCCGTTTCTGCACTATATTCTATCTCAGCATCAGGGAACACACCCCTTACCACCTTCTCAAGCTCTGCCTTCCCCCATGAAGTGAGAGGATTGTGATCCGAGTATATCTCTTTCTCTGCTTCCTTCAGGACATCGCCTTTTATGGAATAGGATGAAAGACGAGAAGAGAGAGCAGGAACCGATTCCAGAAGAGCCAGCATACCGCCCTTCTCCATATGAGCCTTCAGTACCGGCAGCAGCTTCTTGTCGCTGTCAAGACGCGAAAGCACATTGCGTCCGCTTATGACGGAAAACGAGAGACCATCCTCAAGCTTTGAGAAAACAGAACAGGGTTCAGAGATAATGACAAGAGGACGCAGAAGCCTATCAAGCTCAGAAGAGAAATGCTCAATGATCTCCTTCTGCTCCTCATTCTTCACGGCAGCTACCGAAAGTCCTTCCGGGTTCTTTCGCATCAGAGGCCATAGAAGGAGGCCATGGGATGCATTGAGGACAAGCACATTGGCATAACGTGGGATATCAAGACCGGCATAGAGCTTCCCCATCAGCTTCAGAAGGCTTTCAGAGCGTCCGGACAAGGCTCTCTCAACCCATTTGTCACGGGCTTTATCCCCGGGTGAGAATGTAAGATTCTCCTTATACAGATCCTCGGTGACCGACTCAAGCTGTGCTTCCCTCCTAAGCTGCACCTGATCACGTATCGTAGCCTCATACCCGATATCCCCGGGTTTGTAATACATCTTCCCCTGCAGACCTGTCGGAAGATACTGCTGGGCAACCCAGTGATCCTTATATGAATGGGGATACATATATCCCTCACCATGTCCGAATCCCTTGCTGTCACGGCTGGGATCGCGAAGGTGATTCGGCACTTCCTCAGCCTTTTCCTTCTCGACATCTGAAAGCGCGTCGAAAAAACCAAGGGCGCTGTTGCTCTTCGGCGCTGTAGAGAGGTAGATCGCGCTATGTGCCAGATGGAACCGCCCCTCAGGAAGTCCTATACGGTCAAAGGCAGAAGCATCAGCCTCAACAACCGCAACTGCATATGGATCCGCCATACCGACATCCTCCGCGGCAAGTATTTCCATGCGCCTGAAGATAAAACGAGGATCCTCACCAGCAGCGACCATCCTCGCGAGCCAGTAGAGCGAAGCATCGGGATCGGAGCCCCTCAGCGACTTGATGAAAGCCGATATCACATCAAAGTGATAGTCCCCTTCCTTATCGTACAGTACCGCCTTGCGCTGGATCGATTCCTCAGCAGTCTCCTTGGAAATATATATCTCGGTACCATCGGGCGGCGGGAAGGAATCCGGAGTCGTCTCAACAGCGAGCTCAAGCGCGTTCAGAAGAGAGCGGGCATCCCCGTTTGCCACGGAGACAAGATGCTCCAGCGCCCCATCCTCGAAAACAACATGGAACCTGCCATATCCCCGCTCTTTGTCATTCACAGCCTGCATCGCGATATCGTGTAGATTCTCATCGCTGAGCTTCTTGAGCTGGAAGACTCTCGAACGGGACACAAGGGCTGCATTGACCTCGAAATAAGGATTCTCCGTCGTTGCACCTATGAGTATGAATGTCCCGTTCTCCACCCATGGCAGAAGCGCATCCTGCTGGCTTTTGTTCCATCGGTGGACCTCATCGATGAAGAGTATCGTACGCATACCGTACATCTCTCGGCGGGTCTTGGCCTCTTCAATCTCCGTCCTCAGTTCCTTGACGCCGGAAAGCACCGCATTGAGCGTTGAGAAGTGGCTTCTGGTCGTATTTGCGATGACGCGGGCAAGCGTTGTCTTACCAGTCCCTGGCGGACCATAGAATATGACAGATGAGAGCTGATCAGCCTGTATTGCCCTTCTGAGAAGCCGTCCTTTGCCAAGTATATGCTCCTGGCCGATATACTCCTCCAGCGTTCTTGGCCTCATCCTTGCGGCAAGAGGCTCACCTGAATTGTCTGCAGCGGCTTCAAAGAGATTCAAAGCGTATCCTCCCAGAAAACAGCATAAGGTGATTCCGGTGATTCCGGAATCATGCTCTTCAGACGTCTTTCATTCTCCCCGAGGCGCGTGAAAATCTCCGCTTCCGCAGCGAATGCCATCTCGCTCACCGTAAGCGGCTTAGGCTCTGGCAGAGCTATGGAGACTCCTATGGTCGCAAGATTGGTATAAGCCCTGCGTATGGATATGAAAATCCCATAGGCTTCCTCGAACGCCTGCTCAGATTCGGGAACAATCTCCTCAATCCTTTCCTGCAGGAATGAGTAAATCTCAAGCGCCATCAGTTCCTGAATCCTGTCCGTCATTCCCTCAGGGCTGTTCACCATCGAATCGATATCCCCACCGCTGACAGCTTCCCCGATGCACTCTTCCAGGAGCAGATAGACTTCATCAAGATACGGGGAAATGAGATCTGATAGCACTGATGTATACCCGCTTTCAAGCCTGGAATAGATGGGAGAATACTCCCTATACACGGTGAAGGAGGAAGGCAGCACGGACTGGAACATCTCCTCTCCGATCTCCCCCTCAGCTTCAGCTCCCTCTATCATATCATTGGCAAGGATTGAGAGAGCTTCCATTCTTTCCTCATCCGTGAAGATCTCCTCTCCCGAACGCGTCAGGCATGAGGTAAGCAGGAATAGAAGAGAAAAAATGATTGCCAGAGTCCTTCCCATGTCAATGATTCTACACTTCAGGAGAAAGCCAATCAATATGATTTGACCAGCCGCCGCTGCCGTCTTATATTCAGGTCAAGGAGAACATAAAATGAAAATAGCTCTTTTTGATACAAAGTCTTACGACAAAGAACACTTTGAAGCGGTCAATAAGGGATATGGCTATGACATAGAGTATCTCACCCCTGAGCTCAACAGCCATACCGCGGTCCTGGCCAAAGGTGCTGATGTCGTATGTCCTTTCGTCAACTGTACCGTTGACCGGGCGGCAATTGACTCACTGAAGGAAAACGGCGTCAAGCTGATCGCACTGCGCTCTGCGGGATTCAACAACACGGATTACAACTACGCGGCATCTGTTGGGATTCCGGTTGTTAGGGTCCCCGCATACAGCCCCCATGCAGTAGCGGAGCACTCTTTCGCCCTGCTTCTGGCTCTGGTGAGGAAGCTGACCCACGCATATGTGCGTACCAGGGAATTCAATTTCTCGCTTTCGGGGCTTGCCGGTATTGATCTTTATGAGAAGACCATGGGAGTCATCGGCACAGGCAGAATCGGCAGGGCCGCTATTGATATCGCAAAAGGATTCGGCATGAAAGTCCTTGCCTACGATCCCTATCCAGCTGCTATCGAGGGCGTTGAATACACAGATCTCGACACGCTGCTTTCACAGTCCGATGTAGTCAGCCTGTACTGCCCGCTGACAAATGAGAACCGCCATCTGATAAACAAAGCGACAATTGACGCAATGAAGGATACAGCCTACCTCATCAACACATCCAGGGGCGCTCTGATAGACTCCGAGGCGCTTCTTGATGCGCTGAAGGAACGGAAGCTGGGAGGAGCAGCACTTGATGTATATGAGGAGGAAGCCGGCATCTTCTACACCGACCAGAGCGACACGGGAATCGAGGATGACACGCTTGCGCGCCTTATAAGCATGCCGAACGTGATCATCACATCCCATCAGGGATATCTGACGAAGGAAGCCCTGAGCGCAATAAGCAGAACGACGCTTGACAATATCAGGGAATTCGAAGAAGGGAAACCTCTTACAAATCAAGTGAAATAATATAAGTGACATGCTCTCCATCTTACGCTACGCATAAGAAGATGGAGCTTCCTGCCGAGATTTCCTCAGCCAGGCGAACCCCGGGTGTCCCACGGTTCTCTATTTCCTCAAGCAGAATCCTTACTCCTGCCTTCAGGATATTCAG
>CASFLH010000078.1 GCA_949295505.1 uncultured Spirochaetales bacterium
CCAAAACCAAGAACCAGCATATGGGAGCCTTGCAGATTCTGATAACCAAATCGCCAGAAAAACGAAGGTAGCGCCCGATGCTCATAGAAAATGGAGAAAACGGCACTCCAGTCAAAACCACTCTCCCCGCCACCAGCCAGAACGGAAGCAGAGGCCCCTATCCGTCCCTCCTGCACCAGCGTGAATGACACGGAAGGGAATATCCTTGACAAATTCATATATGCCTCAATGCCGACACCGCCATATACAAAACTCCGGCCGGAAGAGAACCTATACGCAAGCGATACAGTGGGAACGAAAGGATATATCAAATCGGTGCGGCCAAGGGAGATCATGGAAAAGATCTCTGGCGAAGAGAAGCGGAGACCAGAAGAGACAGTTCCCATCAGCTTCCACGCGCCAGCCCTCTCCAGCCTCATTCCAGGGAAGGGATCATCAACGAATACCGGGTCGAGGGATATAGCTCCATTATATGTCTCACCGACCTCGAAAAGACCCCTCACATCATTGAAGCTATCAACAGCCTGCAATCTCTCTCCTCTTCGGAACACCTCATCAGTCATCAGAGAGTAATTGCCATCTATGATGTACCCGAGAGAAAGCTCGGAGCCACTGTAGAGCATCTCCTCATAGAACAGGATTCCATGGATGCTGTTCCTGAGAGAATCCATAAGCTCCTCACGGTCCATACCAAAGAATTCCACTGCTATCTGCTTATCCCCGAAAGAGAACATGAACATAGCCTTCACAGCACCATCATCAAATACAGTCTCTGAATAATCTGCCGCGCTGAAAAGCAGATCAGCGCGTCCATATGTCTCCTTTCCCGCGGTAGCGGCAAGCACGGAGAGCACATCATCCGGAAGCGTTCCATCGGAAACGACACGCGAAGCAGAAAGCGGAAGCAGAACAGCTGCAATCATCAGAACAAGCAGTAATCGTCTCATCGCTCAGCCTCCTCATATCCGGGCTTTCCTGATACATCCATACGAGGGATTATCCCACATTTGCCGCCATTGTGAAACAAGGTGCATAAAGCTATGCCTTGAAATTATATTTCTCAAGCATTGCCTTTGCGTCATCTACAACACCGAAGAGGGTGAATACTGCAAGAATCACGGCTGTAACTACCGGCCCCATGCTCATTGACTTGCTGATGCTTATCACAGAAGAGGCGATTCCCCAGTACACCGCAGGTTCTTTTGCCACGTCCTCAAGCCATTCAATGAATGTCTCCTCCAGATCAACATCGCTTTTATAATGCTCGACAATTGCCATTATGGTAGCTGACAGCACTCCAGCCGCTATAGCCACCGCAGAAGCCGCTGTTACCTTGCCCCACAGAACCGCGGCAGGAACCATCGCATAAACCGCAGAAGCTGTCAGCAGCACGGAACTCTTGATTACAAGAACCGTGAGATCATTGTAGAATTCTTCCTGCTGGCTCGGAGAGAGCACACGCATAATGCGCTCGGAAGAATGGAAAAGCCTGGTCTCCGCCTCCTTTACCTGCTCTCTGATCTCATCCAGTTCCTCTGCAGGAACGAGCCCTTCCGCAGCCGCGAATACATCCTCCGCGCTCTTATATCTTGATGTCTCCAATGTAAACTCAAGGTATTCGCGGCCATTCTCCTCCTCCAATGTCCTGGTCGCCACATCATAGCCATCAGAATCATCAAGAAAACCACGTACCGGCAGATCATCCTCGACAAAATGACGTATGTCATCGAGATACATATCAATCGCCCTGCCGGAAGCTGAAATCAGAGCGGACTCAGATATAGCCCCAGGACCCGAATTCGGAATCGAGCATGAAACAACCAGTATTGCAATGATGAGAATCATCGCAACCCCTCTGTCAAGAACCATCAGTGCTTTCTTCATAAGCCTAGCTGCAGTGAATATCCACTGCTTCCTCCGTCTTTTTTTCTTCTCGCGTCCAACGGACACGTGCTCAATCGAAATAGAGACCAGCAAGCAGAGAAATGCGCAGCTTTGAATACTGCGGGACCGCCTCCTCTAGCTTGCTAAGCCTTCCCTCCTCTGCTGAGAATGCATCAAGAATGGATAGACGGGGTTCCAGGAAGAACCATGAAAACGAGAATGTCCATCCGGCAACAATCTCAGAGAAGAGGATGAAACGTTCAGATGGTGCCTCGAGCCCCCAGAAATATCCGGCACGCACCATTGAAGCACCTATGAAGAGACCTCTTCCGTCAAGCGGATAGACAGATATCAGAATACTAGTCTCTGCGAAGCAAACCTCATGTGTAAGGGAACAAGAGAAACGCAGAGGGAGGGAGAGACGGATACTGTCCATCCTGTACGAGATTTCCGCATCAAGCCTTACGGCTCCCATGAACGCTGAATCAGCTGAGCGCATATCGATGCCCACCTGCCATGCAGCAGGAACAGGAAGCGCGGAAAGCAATATGATGGCAGAAAGAAAAAGCTGTCTCATGCACTCAGGCTAGACAGCTTTGCTGGATAAAATAAGGGGCAGATGCGGACAGTTACTCTTCAGGCCAGCCAAGAGCCTTCCTGAACTCTTTCTCATTCTTCTGGAAGCTGCGAGACGTGAAGCGGACTTCTTTTGATTCCCCTGAGACAGAAAGCGCAAGCCCTAGATGATGATCGTCGACTTTTCTGATTGTATATCCTTCAATCTGATTAGTGAAACAAGACCAGGATGGCTTGACTCCGCCCGCCTCAGACTTCCTCGCGTAGAAAACCACCTCGCTCTCGGTAACTGCGAGAGATCCTCCCAGAAGCTCAGTCCCTTCTTTGACAATCATTGAACAGCGCTGACAGAAAAAAGAATCATCACCGCGTACTTTCTCAATCATAGCGCGCGTTACTACCGAGGTGATCACATAATAAACCACGACAAGCGCCAGCATCGGGGCTATAAGAGGCCATATCACTGTGCTTTTGACCGCAGCATAGTAAACAAACACACCGAAAAAGGCCAGGATAAGCAGCAGAACAACACGCTTCATGCGAAAACCTCCAGAATCTCATCAGAAGAGGAGGCATTCAATATCCTTTCACGGTTGGCGGCAGATGAAAGCATACGCATGGCATGCGCAAGAAAATCAACATGACTCGCCCCAGCCTCCGCTGGAATGAGAAGAAGCAGGAAAATATGGACAATCTCATTCCCCATCTCAACGCCATCCGCAGACCGCCCTATGACTGCCTCGATATTCTCAATCCCGCTGATCTTCGCGTGCGGCACAGCGACACCATCGCCAATAGCCGTGGATCCTTCAGCTTCCCTTTTCAGGACGGCTTCGAGAGCTGCCGCCTTATCCGGAACAGGCAGAGCTTCAACAAGCACACGAAGTGCATCCTGCCATGTAGAGGGGACAGATTCCGGCAGCACCGAAAAGACAACTCTTCCATTCATATCTCTGAGTCTACCCTATTGTGGCACGAGCTGGAAGAAGGTCCAGGCTCATTCCCATTCGCGCTTCTGCAGAGATTATCAGCTTATAGCTCTTAAATGCGGCAGCGCAACAGAGACACAGCATACTGGATAACTCCTGAAGGACGAGATGCGAAGGTGGTCATGCCAATCCGGAATCAGAATCAATGAAAAAGCGGCAACAAAAGTTAACCAAACAATCCACTCAGAGCGAATAAGAAGGCAAAGGAGAAAACGATATGAAAGCAAGATTCGTTTTTATTGTCATGGCTGCAGTCCTGTCCGCACTTTTATTCTGCTCATGCGAGCAGGAAGCGGATCATGCGACGCTCAGAGTCAACCTGCGTCAGGACAGGTCAATCGTTCCTACGGATTTCCCGCTGGAAATCGAGTCATACAGAATCATTGGAGATGGTCCTGGCTCGGAATCATTCAATGTGGAAACAAGCAAGGAGACAATATCGCTTGAAGGGCTCGTGATTGGTGAATGGACTATCGAAGCAGAAGGTCTGAATGAGAACAATGACGTGCTTGTCACAGGAAGCACTACGCACAGACTCTCCGCGGCGAACGGAAGCTGTACGATCATTCTCGAGGATCTTGTAGGAACAGGATCGCTGGAGGTATCCCTGAACTGGGATCCTGAGAGGATATCAGGAGAGGCATCAATTGAGCTTGAGCTTACCCCACAATATGGGGAACGTGAGACAGAGACCCTTGTCCTGACATCTTTTGATGAGAATTCGGGGAGTGCTGAGTATACTGGCTCCGGTTACCCGGCTGGATCGTATGTGCTCTCTGCGCGTCTATACGATGGGAATGTTCAGGTAGCAGGGTTTGTGGAAGCAGTAAGAATCGCTGGTGATCAGGTTTCGAAAGGGGAAATCGAATTCGATCTGGATAAATACCCTATTGAACCGGGAACGCTTGAACTCGTAAACAAAACAGGTGTTCCCGTATCATGCACTATTGAAGGTCTTCAGGATTCCGTCGAAGCAGGCAAAGAGATAACAGTCAGTATAACGTCGGAAACAGATGAAGTGGACAGCTTTGCCATAATCTGGTATCTGGATGGGAACTATCTGGGTGAAGGCGCGGAAATCAGCCTCAAACCCGAAGCCGGCACGCACAGGCTGGATGTAGTCGCATCAACATCACGGCTTGGCACATCCGGGTCCACCTCAATCAATTTCGAGGCCGTGTCGGCAACAGAACCAGGCGTTCCAGTACTTGGCAAACTTGTCGAGAGCAATGAGGATATCACGCTTTCAGGCAGCGCTGTCGTCAGGTTCCTTCCAGATGGCAATGCGATGATTGTCTCGAATGCGGAAGAGAAAGTATATATCGCCTCGATGATCAGGAGCCTGCTCAATATCGAGATGGAGTATACATTCACCGATCTCGGTATTACCGGGGAGGTCGTTGATTTCGCTTCTGAGGAAATCAGCAGTACACTTACAAAAGTCCTATTGGCTCAAGAAACCCCTGTTCTCGCTATCGTATTCAACTATAACCCGCAGACAGCGACGCTCACCCACTACTCCAGTGGCACCCCTGTCGGCTACGGGTACCAGAGTGAAATCGGTGTTGCGGAAATCAACAGCGTTGGAATCATTGGAGACCTGAAGGTAGATGGCTGCAGTGTGGGAATGATCTCTGTAAAACATGACGATGCGACGGGTTACTGGCAGAACAACTATGTTTCCCTTACGGAGAAAACTGGTGCGGATGATTACTTCCGCAAGGGCTCATTCCTGACAATGACCGGCGCGGAACCTATCGCAGGAAGGATGCTGACCACTGATACAAGCTTCTTCCAGATACAGACAAACGGTAAAGGACTTCTGTTAAAGAAAACAGCCGAGGTGGATATACTGAAACGTGCTTCATATTTCTATCCGGATTCGATATTCCCTGAAAATGCATCTGATTTCACATCTCTGACAACAACAGCGATGATTGGCCAGGATATCATGCTTCTTCTGGGAGAGAATAAAATCATTCTTGAATACGATATGAAGTATTCGGATGATTTCGGCTTCAGGATACATGGAATAACGCCAATGGATCACGAAGCTGTGGGCGCGATAGCGAGCAAAGATTATAAATATGCTTACTACATTGACAGGAGTACCGATGAGATTGTCACGCTGGAAATTTCACCAAACAGTACCGAAGTGACGGAAATCGGGCGGACAGGACTTGAAGATCCGGGAATTGATGAACTTGCGATATCAGATAGCGGAATCAATCTTATCGCATATGACGCGGATAACACGGATTCGCTGATGATATTCAGGACAACAAGATAAGAAGACAAGAGAATCCCCCTGTTCCGGAAGGTTCAGGGGGATTTAACAGATCACTGCTTGTAAAGCGGTATTTCCTTATACTCGGTATGGAGAAGGTGATGAGCCTTTTCCGAAAGCGGCTGACCAAGGAAATCAGAATAGAGCTTCTGGATCGAAGGATTCTGATGCGAGCATCTCTTCACACTCTTCTCATCGTCCTCATAAAGGCCACCGGTTCTTTCCTCACGGACCTCATCATCCGTACCATATGGCTGTCCACCACCGGCGATACAACCACCACGGCATGCCATGATCTCGACAAAATCAACATCCGAAGGTCTTCCGGCTTTCTTGTCTTCCCTGATCTGGTCAAGAAGAGGCTTCGCATTAGCCATACCATGCACGACAGCAACGCGGACCTTCTTGCCATCAACGTCAACCTCACCGCGCTTGATTTCATCAAGGCCGCGGACAAGCTTGATCTCTGGATCAGCAAGCTCCTTTCCCGTGATGCCATAGTAAGCTGTTCTGATAGCAGCTTCCATCACGCCTCCGGTTACACCGAAGATTGTACCGGCACCTGTGTACTCACCAATCGGGCTGTCAGCCTCGCTCTCCGGCAGATTCTTGAAATCAAGACCACGAGAAGCGATAAGACGTGCAATCTCACGGGTGGTAAGAACAAGATCAACATCCCATTCACCGCTGGATGCCGCATGATCGCCATCCCTCCTGATCTCCGTTTTCTTCGCTGTACATGGCATTATAGCGACAGAGTATACATTCTTCTTATCGATACCTGCCTTCTCTGCCCAGTAGGTCTTCGTTATGGCACCCTGCATCATCATCGGGCTCTTTGCGGAAGAGAGGTTCTCAAGAAGATCCGGATAGTACTCCTCAACATATGAGATCCAGCCAGGGCAGCAGGAAGTGAGCTGAGGCATTACACCATTGTTCTTTATCCTGCCGATAAGCTCATATCCCTCTTCCATAATCGTGAGATCAGCGCCGAAGTTCGTATCGAAGACATAATCGATGCCGAGACGGCGGAGAGCTGTATAAAGCTTCTTTGTGGAAATCTCTCCCGGCTTAAGGCCGAACTCCTCGCCGATTGCGACACGGACAGCCGGAGCCATCTGCACGGCAACCACTTTCTCAGGATCGGCAATGGCTTTCATGAGGTCATTGGTCTGATCCTGCTCGTAGATGGCGCCTACCGGACAATGTGTCACACACTGACCGCACTTGATACAAGGGCTGTCATTGAGCGGCAGCCGGGCAGCAGGACTCATCGTCGTATGATCGCCCCTGCCGATGAATTCAAGAGCATAAACTCCCTGAAGTTCCTGGCAGACCTGGATACAGCGGCCGCACTTGATGCACTTCTCCGGATCAAGAACGATAGCACCTGTCGAACGGTCCTTCTTGTCTTCCGCGAGCCTTACCTCGAATGGCTGCTCCCTGACACCATACTCAATCGCAAGCTTCTGGAGCTCGCACTTGTTATTGCGTGTACAGAGAAGACATGAAGATGGATGCGTAGACATCGTCAGTTCAAGGATAGTACGCCGCACGTTATAAAGATCCTGGTCATGCGTAATGATTTTCATGCCCTCTGCTGCCGGTGTGGAGCACGCACGGATAATCTTCGCAGAGCCTTCCTGCTTGCAGACACAGAGGCCGCAGGAGCCGAATGGCCTGAGATCAGGATGATAGCACAAGGTAGGGATTCTTATCCCAGCCTTCCTGGCTGCTTCAAGGACGGTTGTCCCCTCAGCCACCTCAACCTCGATTCCCTGTATAGTAAGATGAATCATCGTTAACCTCCATTAATGAATCTCGATGGCCGAGAACTTGCAGGTATCCTTACAGACACCGCACTTGATACAGACATTTCCGTTGATCTTGTGAGGTTTCTTGACCTCTCCGGAAATGGCACCTACAGGACACTTCCTGGCACATGCCGTACATCCGATGCACTTATCCGGGTTGATCTCATAGCTGATGAGCTTCTTGCACTTTCCGGATGGGCACTTCTTGTCGACAATGTGCGCCTTGTACTCCTCTGGGAAGTAATGCAGCGTCGAGAGAACCGGGTTCGGTGCTGTCTGGCCAAGCGCACAGAGAGAACCGATTTTCATGGCGTGGGCAATCTGCTCAATCTGTTTGATATCATTCTCCTCGCCCTTGCCCTGTGTAATCTTCTCAAGTATATTGCAGAGGCTCTTTCCGCCGATACGGCATGGAGCACACTTACCACATGATTCATCGACGGTGAAGTTGAGATAGAACTTGGCGACATCAACGATACAATCATCCTCGTCCATGACAATCATACCGCCGGAACCCATCATTGAGCCAATCTTCTGGAGGCCTCCGAAGTCGATAGGTGTATCGAGATTCTCCTCTGTTATGACACCGCCGGACGGGCCGCCTGTCTGCACAGCCTTGAACTTCTTCCCATGCGCGATTCCACCACCGATATCGTAGACAATCTCACGGAGTGTTGTTCCCATCGGAACCTCTACAAGACCGGAGTTGCAGATCTTGCCTGTAAGAGCGAAGACCTTTGTTCCATGGCTATCCGGAGTACCGATTGAAGCGAACCATTCACCACCGTTGTTGATGATCTGTGCGATATTTGCCCATGTCTCAACATTGTTGATGACAGTCGGCTTTCCCCAAAGACCTTTTGAAGCCGGGAATGGCGGTCTCGGCTTAGGCATGCCTCTGTGACCTTCAATGGACTGAAGAAGCGCAGTCTCCTCACCGCAGACGAACGCACCAGCACCAAGCCTTATCTCAATATCATAATCAAAGCCGGAACCGAGAATGTCCTTTCCAAGAAGTCCATACTCCCTAGCCTGCTGCATTGCGACCTCAAGACGATGGATGGCAAGAGGATACTCTGCACGGATGTAGATGAAGCCCTGATGCGCGCCTACTGTATGGCCGCAGATTGTCATAGCCTCGAGAACAGCATGCGGATCGCCTTCAAGCGTGGAACGGTCCATATATGCACCCGGGTCGCCTTCATCAGCGTTGCAGACCACGTACTTGACAGGATCTTTTTCCTGCTTTGTGAAATTCCACTTCATCCATGTCGGGAAGCCCGCACCGCCACGTCCACGGAGTCC
Source organism: uncultured Spirochaetales bacterium (assembly GCA_949295505.1). Classification (GTDB taxonomy): domain Bacteria; phylum Spirochaetota; class Spirochaetia; order Sphaerochaetales; family Sphaerochaetaceae; genus Ornithospirochaeta. The sequence goes on from CASFLH010000078.1 coordinate 8,856, forward strand.
TGCGGTCTTAAGCTCGCTGATGACATCATCCGGAGTCATATCGAAGAGAACCTTCTCAAGCGCCTTGTATCCGCCAGCCGCAATATACTCGTCGATATTCTCTGGATCGATTGAACCACAGTTGCGGAGAACAATTCTCATCTGCTTCTGATAGAACTGGATGTCCTCAACTTCTTCATACGCCTTGTGAGGAGCCTTGTTGTAAAGAAGCCTCGTCACCTCACGTCCCTTGATGACATGCTCAGCGATGAGTTCCTTCGCATCCTCCGGCTTGACCTGTACATAGAATGAATCCTCAGGAAGGATCTTTACGATCGGACCCTGCTCACAGAAACCGAAGCAGCCTGTCTTGATGACCTGAACCTGATCTGCAACACCCTGTGCCGCAGCCTCATCGATGAGTGCATGATAAATCTGATCGGAGCGGGATGACTCACAGCCCGTACCTCCGCAGACGAGAATATAGTTCTTGAAACCCATCTTACTGCTCCTTATCCTTCAGCTCGATCCTCAGATCATCGAGGACGCGACCGCCTTTAAGATGCTCTTCGACAATGCGGTGAGCCGCTTCCTTGTCTACTGAGCCATAAATCACAAGACCTTTATCCGGCGAATATACCTCAACAACAGGCTCCGGATTAGGAGCGGCGCTCCCCATCTGTGTGATGATGACATTATCGAGCCCAAGCTTCTCCACATCATCTGCAAGTGTATTAAGCGTGAGCTTGGCACCGGCATCAATTCCCGAGGTGCCCATTGCGACTACCACATGAACAGTACGCCCATGGATGTCGCGCTTCTTCAGATTCTTCTCCTCACGGGAACGTATCTCATGAAGATCGGAAAGCGAAAGCTTAGCCATAGATATCTCCTTTCTCAAGGCCATTGAGAATCTCTCTGAATCTTCTTATTCCCTCGGCCCCATCAGGGACTGCGTCCCTTTGCTCCAGAAGGTTCCGGGACAATCCGAACGCCCGGCCATCCTTCCATATCTTAACCGTTATGCTCTTCTCCATATTCAGAAGCGGAAGAAGCGCAGTATCCAGACTGCGGAAACTCCCATCATCTGCCGTGGAGAACTCAAGCACCGTAATCCCTTTTCCTCGTGTTAAGCGGCATCTGCCCTCGCTCTGCTCCTTTATTATATGAAGCCCGCGGCCACGCCCTTCGCCCTTGGTGGTGATTCCTTCCCCGAACGGATCTCCGACGAGGCTATAGCTGCCATCATCCTCAATCCTTGCATGCACCTGGCCATCTTCCAGTCTGATCAGAACCGATATGCTTTCAGCTCCGGCCTCTACGCTGTTCACAACAGCTTCCAGAACCAGATCGGCCGCATCATGCATCAGGCGAACTTATCCAGAATTCCGGATATCTGGTTCTTGGAGACCTTACCAAAGACCTCCCCGGATATCGTCATAACGGGCGCCAGTCCGCAGCAGCCTACACAACGGACAGCCTCAAGGGAGAACCTGCCATCCTCGGTCAGTCCTCCTACCTCAAGTCCAAGTTCCTTCCCAAGTTCCTCAACAATCATGTCACCACCCTTGAGATAGCACGCGGTACCAAGGCATACCTGGATGTTGTACTTGCCAGGTTTGTTGAGCTTGAAGAAATGATAGAAAGTGAGAACGCCCCATATCGTCGCAAGCGGAACACCGGTCTCCCTTGAGACGCCTTCTGCAGCCTCTCTGGAAACATATCCGAATTCCTCCTGGACCCTATGGAGAATCATGATGAGATTACCCGGCTTATCCTTCCATTCAGAAATGTAAGCGTTAAGCTCATCAGAGAATATGCTCTGAGCCATAACTCCTCCTTAAAAAGTCACCAGAATGATTCTACTTAGAGATATGTTTTTTTGCAAGAAATGTCACTTTGAAATACACAATGAAGACATCACTTTGCGTTTATTGACATGGATTTGCAGTTAATATAACTTTATTCACATAAATGGAAGCAAAAAGAATGAACAGTGACATGCTTGTCAGGATTACACGTTATTTCAGGGCTATTAATCGTCTGAGAGCCATCGGTTTAGAGAAAGTCTTCGCACACAACCTTGCCGATGCGGCAGGCGTTTCAGCCGCTGTCGTGCGAAAGGATTTCTCAATTCTCGAAATCCACGGTCAGAAACGCGGGGGATATGAGATAACAGACCTCATTGACAGGATTTCAAGGATACTGGGGAAAGGAGACCCGCAGGATGTCATTGTCGTCGGCTGCGGAAGAATCGGGAAAGCCCTGATGCACTATTCAGGATTTGAGCCCGATGGCATCAGGATCGTGGCAGGATTCGACTCGGACCCCATCGTCTACTCAGATGCGTCGCATCCGGTTCCTGTCTATCCGATGTCAAGACTGGAGGAAATGGTCGAAGCGCTCGAAGTGAAGGTTGCCATCATCACAGTACCGGAATCAGCTGCAGCAGACACTGCAGAGAAACTGCTGGAAGCCGGGGTGAAGGGCATTCTCAACTTCTCGCCTATCACACTCAAGCCTCATCCGCCTGTCCAGGGAGAGACTCCTGCCGTGATACACAATATAAACATCGCACTGGAGCTTGAGCAGATTTTCTATCAGCTTCAGTTCCCTGAAAGCATCAGATAAAATCGCAGGAACGGACTCCCAATGGAAGAATCCTGTTTTCTTCAGTCAGCTTTGTTGCGTATCCATGAGAAAAGATACTGCTGGGAAAGCGCTTCATATGGATGGAAGTACGATGGATCCTTGCCGGGATAATACTCTTTCATCACTTTCTTCATCCAGACATCGAGAGGGAAGCCTTCCCTCCTCTGGTAGGAGAATATGAGAATGCAGGAAGCGACTTTAGGGCCTACGCCCTTTATAGTCTGAAGCTTTGACATCGCCTCATCGAAGGAAAGAGCTTCAATCTCATCGAGAAGAGAGGCTTTGGCAACAGCATCCATGATAAATGGCGCACGGAAGCCCGTTCCGATAGCTCTTAGCTCTTCTTCTGAGGCATTCCTCATCTCTTCCGGCGTAGGGAAAGTGTACCATCCCGGCTCAACCTCATGACCATATCGTTCAGAAAGCCTGTTATAAAGCCCGGTAATGCGTTTGATGTTGTTGTTCTGCGAGAGAATGAACGAAATCGTGGCTGTCCAATGATCCTGCTTCAACAGCCTTATCATACCAGTGCTCTCGACAGCAGAACGGAGTATAGCATCCTTTGCAGCTATCGCTTCCCTGGCAGCTTCATAGTCATAACCAAGATCGAAATAATCATAAAGGAACGGGTCAGAGGCTGCATCGCTGAGAGAGCGGATGGTGCACACACGCTCGTCAAGCACAGCACTGTAGCTGCCATCCCCGTTATCACGCCAGCTGAACGACTGCCCTCCAAGAAGCGTCTCCCGCAGATTCTCATCCATTGCCCTTCTCTCCTTCACCCCTCCGGGTTTTCTCCATATATTCCCCGGGAGTCATGCCAGTATAACGGCGGAAGATATGGAAGAAATATCCTGGATTGCTATAACCAACTTTCTCCGCTATCTCGCTGACAGTGCTCTGATGATACACCGACATCAGCTTTCTCGCCTCATTGACTCTCGTCGTGTTCAGATAATCCGTGAACCGCTGGCCCATCTCACGCTGGAAGAGACGGGAAAGGTACTCAGGGTTCATATAAACGATATTCTCGGAAATCCACTTCAATGATATCTCAGGATTGGAGAAATTCTCCGCAATATAGCGCCGTATCGTATCAACGGGGAATGGATCGCGATCACGTGGCACCCTGTGATCGATGAACGACCTGGCAACGGACAGAAGATCCTCAAGGCTTCCGACTTTGCCAAGCTCCTTGAAGAGAAGACCATAGTCAGTGCTTCGCATCGCCATGAGCACAAAAAGAGCTTCCGCCTCATCCAGATCCTTTCCGCGGAATATCCTTTCAACATCATCCATCAGGGAAGGATCAGAACCTCCCGAGAGGACTTTTCTGTATCTTGTGACGATATCACCTTCATCATTATGGATTCGAGGGAGTATCTTCACTATCTCCCTGTGCCCTTCATCATCATAGATGGCGGCTTCCTTCACGGATCCCGCTTCGCGTATGAAGTGTCTGATGAGTTCTGCCGGAGTACCACTGAGCACATCATGGATAACACCCCGCCGCAAGGAGATTTCACTTTTAATACTATCAAGCAGAGAAATCGAAGGCAGGTCCAGGATGATGAACACCTTGCTGCCGACAGCCACAGGATGTATCGGCATCCTGATGCGGGATGTTCTGATCACAGGAAGCAGCAATGATATGAATCTATCGATATCAACGACACGGACAATGACCATTGTCAGCATCTCATCAGGATCAAATGGAGAAAGTCTCCTGCTCCGGTCGATGATAGCTTCGGTGGAAGAGGTGTCGGAGAGGACTTCCATCATCATGCCGCGTTGAAGATAGAAATCATACTTCTCTCTTGCTTCCGTACTTATCGAATACTTTGATTGATACTTCGCCGTTATCTCGGCCTTGACTGAGAGCAGATGCTCTTTCAGATCCTCTTTGCGCGCGGGTTTCAGAAGATAATGCTTAACGCCATACCCCATTGCCTTCTGCGCATACTCAAACTCACTGAAACCGGAAAGAATGATGAACTCTGTATCTTTGAGCCTGTCATGTACCTGCTTTATGAGCTCAAGCCCATCAAGCCGCGGCATCCTGATATCCGTGATTACGATATCAGGGCGCAAGCGCTTGATCAGATCAAGAGCCTCTGCCCCATCAGATGCAATGCCTGCCAGCTTGATACCAAGCTCTTTCCATGGTATCCACTTCTCCATTGAGCTGCGGACGATTTCTTCATCATCTGCCAGAATTGCCGTGAGCATCCTTCCTCCCCGGAACTACGAATAAGACAATTGCCCATCCGTTCTCGTTCCTGAACTGCAATCCATATTCTTCCCCGAAAAGAAGATGTAACCGTTCATCTATATTCTGCAGGCCAATGCGCTCCGTAGAGGATGACACACGACCCTCCTTCAGCTTCACACCGATATCATCGGGGAAAGCCGATCCAGTATTCGCTACGGAAAGCAACACTCCATCCGCTATCTCATGGCATCCTACCACAATCTCTGTCCGCACGCCGCACTCCTCCACTGAATGCTTGACGGCATTCTCAACCAGCGGCTGCAGCGAGAATTTCGGCAGCATTACACCCATGACACCACTATCAGCCTCCACTGAATAGGAAATCCTATCGGGGAAACGGCTTCTCTGGATATCAAGGAACCGCTCGAGCATTTCCAGTTCCTTGCTGATCGGGACGAGATCCTCTGCCGACACGGCGGCACGAAACAGTGCTGCAAGCGAATAGCTCATCGAGGCAATGTCATCGGCGTCATATTTCTGACTGAGCCAGTAAATCGAATCAAGGACATTATACAGGAAGTGTGGATTGATCTGCTGTGTCAGCATCCTTATCTCGCTGTCCTTCATCATAAGCTCTCTCTGGTAATTGTCCTCGATAACCTCCTTATAGACACGCACCATGCTGTCAAAGCGGTTATTGAGCTCCGCAATCTCATCACTTCCGGGAAGCGCATTTATATCGGAGAAATTACGTCCACGCTCGAAAGCATCCATCTTCTCCTTGAGCGCATTTATTCTCTCAATCATGCGTTTGACGATGTGATGCAGAAGCAGGAGGAATGCAACAAGCACGATGAGGAATATCACGAAAGCAGTTACCACTCTCTCTATCATGCCCCCATAAAGCACATCACGAGGGAGCGCTGCGATGTACGAAAAGCCGCTTCTCTGCAGGGTGCCGCGATAAACAAAGAAAGGCACACCTTCTATCTTGGTGAGAATCTCATCCTCCGGTGGAATATCATTCTCATTCTCAAACTCTGAATACAGAAGCCTGCCATCCTTCATGAGACGGAGAAGAAGACCATCATTGGCGATATAACTACGGAGGCTGTCTGTGAGAGAAGAAACGTCAATACGTATGAAAAGCACTGCGAGTTCATCCAATGACAGGAATTCAAGACGCCGGATGCTGCGAACAAGATAGACGCTCCCATCATCACTGCCAAGCCATACAGCGGCACCTTCTGCTTCTCTGGCAATCTCCGCAGCCTCATTCATTGCTCCCGAAGACAGTCCGATGCCGCAGCCGAAATGCATTATGGAATTCCCAGACAGCAGCGTGATGTCGTCCATGAACTCAGATGTATCGAACATATTGCTCAGTCTTGTGACGATGTCACCTTCAATCTCCTCACGGAGCACGCTATCAGGACTGTCCTTTATAGCGGCAAGGTTCTCCTGGAAGAAATCATCTGCGACGAAAAGCTCTCCCAGAAGCATCGTCTCGGAAAAAGCCGCATCAGCTCCGGAAAGCATGCTGCGTGTATTCTCGCTGTTGATTGAATAAACCCGGCTATCATATTCCATTCTGAGGCTGCCAAGCAGAAGAATGACGACAAGGAGCATGGCGACGAAGAACGTCACGAGAATCAATGTAAGTTTTCTCTCAAGCGTCAGAGGAAGTCTCATCTCTGCACAGCCGCCTTCGCCTTACCCAGAATCACCGCAGACTCCTCAACAAACCGTGCCGCAGCCTCCTCTGCATCCATCTCCCCTTCAATGACAGAAGCCGATACAGCAGAAAGGACACGGGAGATTTCGGCATTTCCGGCAGGCGGAACAGAAAGCGTGAACCTGCCGTCAAGAGACATTATGAAATCCATGATGAACTGTTCAGCCTCAGAGAGCTCCAGCCCTCCTATATCACGGAATGCAGGAACGCCGAATTCAAGGCGCAGAACATCTGCCAGTTCCTCAGATGAGACAAGATAGAGGATGAAATCAGCAGCTTCCTCTGGATATTCTGAAGCAGATGTGATGGAGAAAAGCGCATATGGTTCCATTCCGGAAGAGGAGACAGAGACAATACCTCTTGATGGATCCACCTCGGTAGTATCAGTAAATACATTCCAGCAGTGAGAACCGCGGGACGTGAAGAACGGATTGTCCCTTACCGCCTCCACAAGGGAGAAATACCTTATCAGGTTATCTGTACGGCCTTCAATGATTTCACTATAGAGATCGTTGCCATGAAATGCCACCACAGCCTCCATCAGATCGAGAGAAAGCGAGGATTCTGTCATTATCCCTGTATGTTCGTAGACATAACGTCCGGTATCAATGAATGAGGAGAGCGTGAATACATCAGGGAAACCGATGCCTATGCTTTCAAGAAGCGCAGAATCATACTGCATGACATCCACAGTCATGCCGATAGGAAGCGCATAACCTGCGAGATGGGGAACATAATGGGAGAAATCACGCAGCAGGCCACGCTCTGTGAACTGAGCGATGTGATTTCTGTCCATCTCCAGGATATCACCAAGCCGTCCGCCTGCGGCATCCGCTGCTAAATTTCCCCAATAACTGGCGTAATCAACATATTCAGCTACAATATCAACGCCTGGATGCGATTTCTCATACAATGCCGCGGCTTTCTCAAACAGCTCTTTCTGCCTGCCGTTCTCCCACAGGGAGACATACAGGGTTATCCCATCAGCCTCGCCCTCATCAATGGGTACGGTCCCCAGCAGCCCGCTTCCCCCGAATTCAGCAGGCAGATCTTCTTCGTATTCATCTAACGGCAAGGGCTCGGATGCACTGACAGGAGATTCTGAGGGAATCAGGGGCTCCATCAGTTCTTTCTCTGGCTCAATGCATTTTTCCTCAGGTCCTTCAGGCATGACAAAATCAATTGCCGCATCATCACCCGATTCCACGCTGGTGTTCTCTGACACTACAGCTTCAGGCTCATGATACACATCAGGCTCAGTCACAGTCACACACGAAGAAAAGAAAGTGCTAAAGACAAGAGCCAGAATAATCCAAGATTTCCTGCTGAATCTACGCTGTATCACCACCTGAATCACCCCTTCTAATCAGAGCATACACCAATATCCAGTTGTTTTCCTCAGTTTTCTGCATATAGCAAATCGTTTTTTTGCATTATATTATCCAACGCGGATGGATAGAGTATAACTGTCAAACGGGAGAACAATGACTGGTCTGACGCATGCTGACCACTTCAGCATGAAAGGACAAAAGGCCCTGCTGGTTCCGATCCCCCCTTCTTTTTTCCAGCAGGAGTCTGCTATTCCCTCGGGCTATGCTTCAGAGCATGAGAGCATAGCCTTTTTTCGGCTCTATACATAAAAGTGTGGGATGCCTCAACCATGATCAATAGCATCTAAAGACAGGAAAGGGTTTCATCCTGTAATGTTTAACTTGCAAAACCAACATAAACAAGGAAGAAACCCATGAACGACTGTATCACGATACG
>CASFLH010000079.1 GCA_949295505.1 uncultured Spirochaetales bacterium
ACAATCGATGATGCGATAGGTGAGGCATTCGATAAAGTTGCGAAATTCTATGATCTCGGATTCCCCGGCGGCGTTGTAATCGATCGTCTTTCACAGAATGGTGATCCGACAGCGTTCCTTTTCCCTGGTCCATCACTCGATGGTGAAGAGCATCGCTATGATATGAGTTATTCAGGTCTCAAGACCGCTGTGATAAACCAAAAGGATCATTTCCGGAAGGAAGGTGCTGCTGATACTCCTGAGAATATAGCGGCTTCCTTCCAGCGGCAGGCTGTTGGGATTCTGATGAAGCGTGTCAGGCTTGCCCTGAAGGATACGGGGCTTAAGAGAGTTTCCGCAGGAGGGGGAGTTGCTGCCAACTCACTGCTTCGCGCTGAGCTCAAGGCACTGGAGAAATCCGGCTATACCGTGACATTCCCCTCGCTTAAGCTCTGTACTGACAACGGTGCAATGGTTGCAGGTCTTGGATTCCGGTATCTTGAAGATGGTATCACAAGCAATTCTTATCTCTCTGCTTCTGCAAGAGTTACTGCATTCAAAAAGAGTTGAGAGACAAATTTTTGAATAAAATTTACGGATTCTATTGACACTATCTCCGAGTTCCTTTAGTATGTCGAAGGATTCGGAAAATTGGGATGTGGTGTAACGGTAACACTGCAGATTCTGGTTCTGCCTTTGGGGGTTCGAGTCCCTCCATCCCAGGAGTAAAAATGGTCCCTTCGTCTAACGGTTAGGACGGGAGATTCTCAGTCTCTAAATAGCGGTTCGATTCCGCTAGGGACTAAAGGCACGGTTCATTTGGATCGTGCTTTTTCTTTCACGATTGATTCAGCATCTTCTCGCATCTTCTGTAGTACCCGCGATAGAGGAACGGAAGTTCCTTGACCGGTATTGTGTCCCTGAGGCTGCTATCTTGCATTATTCTCTCGAATTGATACTTGCCATTAACTTTCCATCCATCAAGAAGCCCGATGGATATTGCATTCATAGGACAGGAGAACGAGCATCGTACGCATAGGGAACATGATGATGAGAACACCGGTTTCCCGTCTTTCATCGTGATGTTCCCCATCGGACACATTCTGGCGCAGAGGCCACAGCCGGTACAGCTGCTGCCAGCTTTCATCATCCTTGCCTGACAGACTGGATAAATCCACTCTATGCGGAAGAGTATTGAGATCAGATGCCTGAGTGGCATCGGAATGTGATTTTCAGCTCTACTCGTCATGAGGGATACGGCATGAACTCTCACGAGTCTTTCCATGTATGTGACCATGTGCCTGACCATCGCATCGCTATGGCGGAAGATCATATTGTACGGCATGACATAATGACGCTCAGAAAGAATTGTGAAATGTTTTCTGAGAATGATTCTAAGTCCAGCAGATGATGAGTCATTAAAAGGCAGTCCTTCTCCGCCTGTGTGGAAGATGAAGAGGTTCTTTTTCTCCTTGCAGGAAAGATGTTTTGCGAAACAATGGACAATATGGGGCGCATTGAACGCGTGGACAGGATATCCGATACCGACAAGAGAGAAATCATCCGGCAAAGGAAGGTTTGCATAGGATGCGGTGATTTCCACGATTCTTGTTTCCATTTTCAGAGCTTCTGCGTATTTCTCCGCTACTCTCATCGTGTTTCCCGTACCGGAGAAAACATATATTATGCAACTTCTGTACATGTGTGCATTCTCGGATTAATACGGAGCTTTGTCCATAATATGTAATTATTGACACTAAAAGGAGCAATTGCTAACATAGCTCCGGCCTTTAGCGTATTTCAACAACAGGAACATGAGGTAGATTGAAGCAATGATCACTGCATCGAATATTTCGCTGTCATACGGAACACAGGTACTTTTCAAGGAAGTAAACATAAAATTCACGCCAGGAAACTGCTATGGCATCATCGGAGCCAACGGAGCGGGGAAATCAACATTCCTGAAGATTCTCTCCGGTGAGATCGAGCCTGATACAGGAGAGGTCATCATTACTCCGGGAGAGAGAATGACAGTTCTCAGGCAGGATCACTTCGCTTTCAATGAGTATCGTGTCATTGATACTGTCATCATGGGGTATCAGAAGCTTTATGATGTGATGAAAGAGCGTGATGCCATCTATGAGAAGGCTGAATTCACGGAAGAGGATGGTATCAGGGCTGCAGAGCTGGAGAGTGAGTTTGCTGAGCTTGGTGGCTGGGAAGCTGAGGCGACAGCAGGTCAGATGCTCGATGGACTCGGAATCCCTCAGGACATGCATGAGAAGAAGATGTCCGAGATCGAGGATAATCTTAAGGTCCGCGTTCTTCTTGCCCAGGCACTTTTCGGAAATCCGGATATCCTCCTGCTTGATGAGCCTACCAACCACCTTGATCTCGAATCCATCCACTGGCTTGAGGATTATCTTGAGACATTCAACAACACGGTTATCGTCGTGTCTCATGACCGTCACTTCCTCAACACAGTATGTACTCATATCTGTGATATCGACTATGGCAAGATCCAGCTTTATGTCGGCAACTACGATTTCTGGTATATGTCATCACAGCTTGCCGCAAAGCAGATGAAGGACGAAAAGAAGAGAAGGGAGGATAAGATTGCCGAACTCAAGGAATTCATCCAGCGCTTCTCCTCAAATGTCGCGAAGGCAAAGCAGGCAACCAGCCGCAAGAAGCTCATTGACAAGCTTACGATTGATGACATCAAGCCTTCTTCAAGGAGGTTCCCGTATGTTGCATTCAAGCCGAACCGTGAGATTGGAAAGAATGTGCTGGAGATAAAGAATCTTTCAAAGACAATTGAAGGGGAGAAGGTCATAGATAACCTCACTCTGACAATCAATCCTGGAGACAAGGTTGCGTTCGTTGGCCCGAACCACTATGAGAAGACAGTTCTTTTCCAGATTCTTGCCGGTGAGCTGGAGCCGGATGAGGGGTCGTTCACATGGGGGGTGACCACTTCGCTGTCATACTTCCCCAAGGATAATACGAACATGTTCAAGGAGAATGAATCCATCGCTGATTATCTCCAGCAGTTCTCCAAGGAGGACGATGACACCTATGTCCGCTCATTCCTCGGCAGGATGCTGTTCACCGGAGATGAGGCTCTCAAGCCTTGCAATGTCCTCTCCGGTGGAGAGAGAGTCCGTGTCGTTCTTGCGCGCATGATGCTTGAAGGAGCAAACTGCATGATCTTTGATGAGCCGACATCCCACCTTGACCTCGAGGCCATTCAGGCACTCAACAATGGAATTATCGACTTCAAGGGTGTTGTCCTCTTCAATTCCCATGACCATCAGTTTGTTGATTCTATTGCTAACCGTATCATCGAGTTCACGCCGAAGGGAGTTATCGACCGTCTGATGAAGTTCGATGATTATATCAATGATGAGAATATCAAGGCACTCAGGGCTTCTGCCTATGAGGATGTTAAGGGAGTTGTTCTTCTCTGATGCTTGTAGCTTGCGATATCGGAAATACCAATATTGTCATGGCGCTCTTCGATGAAGGGCGCTTCATTGATTCATGGCGTGTCTATACTGACACGAAGAAGACCAGCGATGAGTACTTCGTCATATTCAACGCGCTCTTCCGGGAAGGCGGTGTCAGAGCAGACATGATTGACAGCGCTATCATTTCATCCGTTGTGCCGAATATGACGAGATCGGTCGAGAAGAATATCCAGCGTCTCTTCCATATCAGGCCTCTGATTGTGACGCATGATGTGAAGACTGGGCTTGTGAGATCATCCATACCGGGAGAACTGGGCACGGATATTCTTTCAAACCTCGTGTATGCCCATCATGCGGAGCCGGACAAGGCAGTTATGGTTGTTGATTTCGGCACGGCTTTAACGCTTTCTGCCGTAAACAGGAATGGTGAGGTTCTGGGCTGTTCGATCGCGCCTGGTCTTGTGACGGCAGTCAATGCGCTTTTCGGCAGCACCGCCCAGCTTCCCCAGGTTGAGCTTAAGCTCCCTGATACTCCGATGGGAAGGGACTCACAGCAGTCCATAAGGGGCGGTATCATGCTGGGTTATGCAGGACTTGTCGATTTTCTGATCAGGCGCACGGAGGAAGAAATAGGGGAGAAGCTCTGGGTTATCGCAACAGGCGGTCTCTCACAGACGATCTCTCCCCTGATTCCAAGGCTTGATGCAGTTGACAGCCTTCACACCCTCAAGGGACTCAGCCTCATTGCGGAGATGAACAGATAGTCAGTCCTCTCTTATGAAGCCATCCTCCATGATGGTGTATTCGTTTTCTTCCTCATCTTCTGCTGTGATCACGGCTGAATCAGAACCGATGGGGATGGAAAGAGTCATGAGTGAGTCGTTCGCGCTCTGCCGCGCGGCATCGGTTCTAAGCCCGTCCGGCCTCGGACCACCGATTGTAATCGCGGCTCCTCTCATCCTGTCCCATTCGGGCAGGGCGAAATACTCGATATTCGCGGCAGCGGTGCTTTCCTCTGCCAGAGAAATCTCTGAAATATTCCCAGCCATCTGGTCCTGATCAAGGAATAACCTGAAAAGTCTTGCGGATTCCTCATCTGTGGAGAAATCTGTGATTCTGCCATTCTCAACCCTTGCTGCAAAGGAGTGCACGATATGGCCGAAAAGCATGAAGGGTCGTGTAGCTGTGAAATACCCGCATGCGGATGTCCTTTCAAGCGTTCTGAATATATCTGAAGCAAAGACCGTAGGTATGCACTTTCTGCCATTTGCTAAGGACACAACACCTGAAGCGAATTCAGATCCTGGAAGAAAGGAGAATTCAAGATCAGTCCCTTCTTCGTCCGCAACCCTGCCTTTCACCAGATTCATTTCATTGAGCCTGTCACATTCATAAAGAATAAGATCCGCATCATCTTTTTCAAGATAGTCATCCTCTCCGAGGCCAAGCAGATCTGAGATCAGCGCAGCTGCAAGAGAGAGGCTTCCTTCCTCATCAAGCACCTGTCCCCATTCATCCGATGGTACCGGAGCACTGACGAAAGGCAGCACCGGAGCTGTATTGTCAAGCGGTTCAGAAAGGTGCCTGAAACGCTGGATTTCCGGAGCAGTGAAGAGCTTTCCATCTTCGGCGGCCATATAGCTTCTGTATACCGGAATGTAGAGGAGGGCAGAAGGACGCTTGCTGATCGGATAATCTGTAGCGGCCTCTTCCGTATCCGTCACCTTGCCGTTCTCGATAATCTGTATATAGCTTCCATTTCCGGTGATTGCCCTTGCCTTGGTGGCGATCATATGGGCGAATTCACTGTTTTCTTCCTCTGTGTTGATTGAGAGCACATCCCCTTCCTGAAGGCGCAGAGCCTTGCGGAGGATTATGTCTGCGTATCTTTCCATCAGCATGTTCATAGCCACGGATTATACTCGTGGTTTATTTATGGGGCAATCTGCTGTCTGATGAAATCCTTGATGAGGAATCCGTTTTCATAGCCCTTCCTGTAAAGCTTTGTTATATCTTCCTTGCGATGTTTTGTCGTAGTCACGCCGCAGGTATCATCAGGCGCTATGATTATTGCTTTCCCTTCCTTCTCAAGATCAAGCATTTCTCTGAGTTCCCTGTTATAAGTCTCCGCTCTGGCGGAAAGCGCTTTGCCGCTTTCCGGATATTTCCTGGAAAGGATCGAGGCGGCTCTTCTGTCTTTTTCCGGATCCCTGAAATCATCACGGCGTTTGGTGATGATGAGGATGATCCTGTCTGCTCCCAGCTCCAGAGCCTTCCTGTATGGAATCGGATCCGAAATACCGCCGTCGTAATAAGGGATATCGTCAATGAATGTGGGTTTGCATAGCACTGGGATGGTGCCGGAGGCCTCAATCGATCTCATCTCATATGGTCTGAGAGAATCTTTAGGGAAATAGACCGGTTTCCCTGTGAGGGCATTGGTCGCGACTATTATAAGGTCCTTTTCGGATTTCCCGTATGCTTCGATATCAAAGGGATCCTCCCTGTCTGGGAAGGAGATGCCTTCGTATATGTATTTCATGTTCAGCAGTGAACCATGCCTCAGGAGCTGCCAGAGTCCCATGTATTGCCGGCGCTGCGGATATGTGTCATAGAAACGGAGGACTCTTCCTCTCTGTCCAGAGATGTAGTTTGATAAATTCGAAGCTCCTGCCGACACGCCGATGCAGTTTCTTATATGGATTCCCTCATCCATGAGATAATCAAGAACCCCCGCACCGAAAGCATCCCTCATGCCGCCGCCGATATCAATAAGCGCAAATTCCATTTCCGTCCCCTGCGATGAAGAGTATCCTCAAAACTTCGATTCTTCAAGACAAAAACAGGCATTGGTAGTATTGTCTGATTATGTCTATCCTCATACTTCTTATTATCCCATTCATCGGTACAGTGCTTGGTGCGGCGTCGGTGTTCTTCTTTCCATCCGGTATCGGAGAGAAAACGGGAAAAGCCATTACCGGTTTTGCGGGAGGCGTCATGATTGCCGCCTCTGTCTGGTCATTGCTGCTGCCGGCAATTGACAGCTCCTCATACTTCACAGCCAGCGCCGGTTTCCTCTCTGGAATAGCATTCCTCCTCATTCTTGACCAGGTCGTCCCTCATATTCATGCCACAGCAGAGAAGGCGGAGGGCAGGGCTTCAGGCCTTTCCAGGTCTGCGCTTTTAATGCTTGCTGTCACGCTTCATAATATACCGGAAGGAATGGCTGTAGGTGCAGCCGCCGCTGCTGCTGGAAGCTCGTTCAGTTTCGCTTCAGCCCTTGCTCTTTCAGTTGGTATCGCGCTTCAGAACCTTCCGGAAGGGCTTGTCGTCTCCATGCCGCTGTACAAAGAAGGACGGACGAGGGGAAAAGCATTTCTTCAGGGATTCATATCAGGAGTTGTTGAGCCTGCGGGGGCGGTTCTGGCCCTGATTTTTGTGTCATTGTTCTCATCTGTGCTTCCTTTCCTGCTTTCTTTTGCAGCTGGAGCGATGTTCTATGTTGTTGTCGAAGAGCTGATTCCGGAGGCCTCAGAGGGCGAGCACTCCAATATAGGGACTGTCGGGGCTGCATTCGGTTTCGCAATCATGATGATTCTTGATGGTCTTTTCGGATAAGCCTGATTCCGTTATTATATGAGAAAAATTCTCATGATCCATGCTTTTATGGAGGAATCTGATGCTCTCAAGCTTTTCCGTTAAAGGATATAGGACATTTTCAGAATCTGTTGTCATCTCCATGCGTGCTCTGCCTCTGACAGAGAATCAGGAGACTATTGTAGGAGGATATCTTCCTGTTGTCGCTCTCTTTGGACCCAATGGCAGCGGTAAGAGCACACTGCTTGAAGCGCTGAGGAATTTCGTGGAATATCTGTCGTTGCCTCTTCTTTCCTCCAAATGCATGACGCTGACAGATTCTTCCCCGTCTTTTGCGATGACATATACATCTCCTTCTTATCTTTACAGGTACTCTCTTTCTTTTTCTGATGGAAATGTGCATGAAGAGAAGCTTGAGAGAGCTGAAGGAGAGGATAGGAGATTCCAGGTGCTTTTCA
The DNA here is from genome assembly GCA_949295505.1 of uncultured Spirochaetales bacterium. Classification (GTDB taxonomy): domain Bacteria; phylum Spirochaetota; class Spirochaetia; order Sphaerochaetales; family Sphaerochaetaceae; genus Ornithospirochaeta. The sequence continues at coordinate 7,505 of CASFLH010000079.1, forward strand.
GCCGCATCGGCAATGAAGCAAGGTACCATAGTTCGCTTCATGGTCCAGGGGACATTCCATCGGATATGCCGCTCCTGACACTGCTTCATTCAGAGCAGCCGGATCTGGGGATAATCGAAGATGCTTTCTCTGGGATCAATGAAGGTTTTGTTTTTCCTGGAAAACCTGTTGCCAGCCTTGGGGAGACCGAGAAGGCCATGTATCATTCACTTCTCAGCGCAATGGGATTCACTGCGGACGACAGGGGGGATGGCCTTTCAGATCTACAGTATCTGCTTCCATCTCTCATCGATGCCGCGATGAATGGCAAGCTTCTCGTCGCCGATAACCTTGCGCCATCACTTCATCCCGCGCTCCGACGGTTTATTGTAAGGCTCTTCACATCCCCTGAAATGAACAGACGCGGAGCCTCTCTTCTCTTTTCAACGCAGGATATAACGCTTCTTGATACCAGTATCCTGCGGCGCGATGAGATCTACTTCGCTGAGAAAGAGGAGGGCTTGTCATCCCTGTACCGCCTTGCTGATATCAGGGATGAAGATGGCCAGAGCGTGCGCAAGGATGCAAGGCTCATGAAAGGATATGAGGAAGGCCTTTTCGGAGCTTATCCGCATATCTCGGATTTCCACTGGAAGGCGGATGAGGAAAAGAACTCCCGCAGGAAGCTTTTTTCCATCAATAACAGACGATATCTGGGGAATAAATTCCGCATCACCCGCTTCATCAGGGAGGTTGTTGATGAGCATTGCCGCGATGTCTCGTCATTCGCTGACATCTTCTCCGGCACGGGCAGTGTTTCCTACGCGTTCAGGGACAAGAAGCTCATTCTCAATGATTTCCTGTATTCGAACTATCTTGCCAACCTGGCTTGGTTCTCTCCCGAGCATTTTGATGAGGGAAAGCTTGTATCCCTCATCGATGAATACAATGCAATGGATACATGTGAGGAGAACTACATGTCCGAGAATTTCTCCGGGACATATTTCTCTCATGAGAACTGCATGAGGATCGGGGCAATTCGCGAGGATATCGAAAGAAGATACAGGAAGGGGGAGCTGAATATGCGAGAGAAGGCTATTCTTGTCGTCTCCCTCCTGTACGCGATGGACAGGATCGCCGCAACCTGCGGTCACTACGATGCCTACAGGGAAGGAGCTGATCTCTCATCCCCGATTGAGATGCGCATGCTGGATGCCGATGAGATGAATGATCCTGGCAATGAGATCTTCTCGGAGGATGCTAACATTCTTGCCTCATCGATCAAGGCTGATGTCGTCTATATCGATCCGCCATATAATTCCCGGCAGTATTCAGATGCTTATCATCTCCTGGAGAATGTAGCCAGATGGGAAAAGCCGGAGGTGAGCGGCAAAGCCCGTAAGATGGATCGCAAAACAATCAAGAGCAGGTATTCCACTTCACAGGCAGAGGAAGCGTTCAGAAGTCTCATCGGGGCTCTGGATGCCAGATACATCGTTCTTTCCTACAACAATATGCATGATAAAGGGGACAGCCGTTCAAATGCGAAGATCTCCGATACTGTCATCATGGAGGCACTTTCCAGGAAAGGTGATGTTGCTGTGTTCTCGACATCCCACAAGCCTTTTTCCGCGGGCAAGAGCCACATTGAGGACAATGAGGAGCGGCTTTTCCTGTGCACGGTACGGAAAGAAAAGCGCAGAAAGGAAGGATTCATTGAATCTCCACTGAACTATGTGGGGGGGAAAGGCAGGATAATATCAGACCTGCTCTCGGCTTTTCCTTCCAGGATCGATACTTTTGTCGATCTCTTCGCTGGGGGCTGCACTGTCGGCGTGAATGCGCCCTGCCGGCGTGTCATATTCAATGATTCCGATCCCCGTCTTGTCTCCCTTCTGCGAGAGATGAGAAAAGCTGATAAAGAGTCATTCATTGCAGATATCTTCTCCGTGATCGGCGAGTACGGCCTTTCCCGCAGTGATATCCACGGATATGATTACTATGGTGCTGACTCATCCAAAGGGCTTGGAAGCGTAAACAAGGAAGCCTATCTTGCGCTTCGCAATGATTTCAACACGATGTCTCTGGATGAGCATAGGCGTGCGGTGATGCTTTATGTCCTCATCATCTACGGATTCAATAATCAGATCAGGTTCAATGATGATGGTGCTTTCAACCTGCCTGTCGGGAAGAGGGATTTCAACAGCAGGATGCAGGAAAAGCTCTCAGCGTTCATTGACAGGATCAAGGAGCTGGATGCTGTTTTCCTTGATTCGGATTTCCGCACCGTGGAGATACCTTCTGATTCTTTTGTTTATGCTGATCCTCCATATCTGATCACGACCGCGACATACAATGAGCGGCATGGCTGGACGGAAAACGATGAGACTTCACTGCATGAAATACTTGAGTGCCTGACAGAGCGCGGCATCAGGTTCGCGCTTTCAAATACGCTCAGGAGCAGGGGAAGGGAGAATACCTTCCTCACTTCCTGGCTTGATCGGCATCCCGAGTACAGAGTCATCCATGTTGATCGCAGCTATTCAAACTCGAATTACCACATCCGTGACCGTGAGGCGGAATCAGACGAGGTAATCATCCTCAATTACTGAGGCTTTCAGTCTCGTATTCCAGCACCTCGCAGTTCGAGACGGTGAATGATCTGTATTCCTCGATTGTCATGCTTTTGAAGTATGTGTTGATCACGCGCATGAGAGCGCCATGGCAGACAAGGAGGACATTTGAGCTGTATTCCCTGCGGATCCTGTCAAGAAGGTTGTATGCACGTCTGGCGGTATCTGCAGGGGACTCGCCTCCGGGGAGACGGAAGAAAGGCTCATCCCTGACAGCCATGAGGCCTGGATCGGAGATGTCCTTACCCTCATAGATGCCGAAATCCCTCTCGTGCAGGTCATCAATCACTACTGCCTTGAGCCCGAGTGCCTCCTCAATAGGTCTTGCCGTTTCCCTTGCTCTGCGGAGAGGGGAGACAAGGATGGCTTCGATTTTGTTTTCGGGCTGCTCACGTTTCAGACGCTCTGCAAGTTCAACAGCCTGCCTTCTTCCTTCTTCCGAAAGGTCTGACTCCAGAACACCGCAGATACGATGTTCCTTGTTCCATTCAGTCTGTCCATGTCTAGCAACGAAAATCTTCACGCTGAGAGCTTATCATCTACCGCTTAGAAAGCCTAGCTGATGACTTTTCGTTTTTCCCAGTGCCCGCTTCTGTAGAACGCAATTGAGATAAGCGTGCCCACAGCCCAGCCAATCGGCCAGGAAAGCCATATTCCTGTCGACCCTAGGAATGATGAGAATATGAAGGCCAGAACAACGCGCAGGATCAGATCGGAGAAAGTGGCGACCATGAACGGAGTCATATCCCCGGCAGCGCGGAGAACAGAATCCGTGATGATCTTGAAAGTTACGATGATATAGAACGGCGCGACGATGAAAAGGAAATCCATTCCCTCTGAAAGAGCCGCGATCTCGCTGCCATTCATGAAGAGCAGCAGCAGATAGCGTCCAAGCGTGATGAAGATAACGGAAGATGCAATGGCGAACACGCCGGCAAGGATAAGACCTTCTTTCCGTCCTTTTTTCACTCTATCGATTCTGCCAGCACCGAAATTCTGCGCGCCGAAGCTCGATATCCCGTTTCCGATCGTGGTGACGGAGGTGATGATCATATTGTTGAGTTTTATTGCCGCCGCATATCCTGCCATGACCGCAGCTCCAAAGCTGTTCACTACACTCTGTATGAGTATGTTGCCAACTGAAACGAATGACTGCTGCAGAATGGAAGGGACAGCGATGATGACAATCTGCTTAAGTATCCTGAATGAGAAGAGGGGAGCTTTCTCCTTGCTCTCACCAGTTTTCCTCATTCTCTTCACGAGCGCGGAGACGGCAAGGATGCTGCTGACCCCTTGACAGATAAATGTAGCCCAGGCAACGCCATCGACTCCCATACCGAGCACAGTTACGAAGAAAATGTCCATGGCGATATTCGCAGTCGAGGAGAAGGCGAGGAACAGGAACGGCGTCCTGCTGTCACCCATGGCAGTGAATATTCCTGTGGAGATATTGTAGAAGAAGAGAAAAATGACACCGTAGATATAGATATCCAGATACTCAGCGCTCATTTCCATCAGTTCAGGAGGAGTGTTGATCGCTTCCAGCAGCACATCCGTGAATGCGATTCCCAGCACGGTCAGGAAGAGTGCAAGCACAGCAGTCGCGATGAACGTTGTCGTGATAGCGGTCTTCATCTCCTTTCTTTTTCCCGCGCCGAAATACTGGGAGACAACAACTGATGATCCCATGTTCGAACCGAAGGCAAAAGCGATGTAGATCAGCGTGATCTCATATGAGTTGCCGACAGCAGCAAGCGCATCCGAGCCGATGAACTTGCCTGCTACTAGGCTGTCCGCGATATTGTACAGCTGCTGGAAAAGCATGGATCCCAGAAGCGGGAGTGTGAATCTCCATATAAGGCTCCTGATATTCCCTTCTGTCAGATCTCTGTTCATAACGCGGCGATTATAGCTACGAAAAAGAGGCCCCGCAAGAGGCCTCCGGAGAATTGATGAATATAATCACTTCTTCTTGCTGAGTGATCTCTGCACAGCCTTCTGGATCTCGACGATCGGGATGATCATGATGGCGATGACGAGCGCGATCAAGAATTCCGCGAGCGAGATGTGGGCAAAGCCGAAAGCGTTGCTCAGGAATGGAATGTAGAGAACTGCAAGAGTAAGGACAAGAGCGCCAGCAAGCGTCCAGTAAAGGATCTTATTGTGTCCCTTGGTCCTGAGGAGCGATTTGTCGAGCGATCTCATGTTGAATGAATGGAAAAGCTCTGCCATCGAGAGTGTAAGGAACGCCATTGTCATTCCATCCTCGCTTGAGGCCCCGAAATGGAAAGCACCATTCTCGAAGATCTCTCCGATGATATATGAGACAAGCGTTATGATGGCAAGAGCTGTGCCCTGGATGACGCAGTTGACGCCAAGACCGCCTGCGAAAAGCCCTTCCTTCGAGGAGCGTGGAGGACGCTGCATGATATCTGCCTCTCCCTGTTCCATGCCAAGTCCGATAGCCGGGAAG
>CASFLH010000080.1 GCA_949295505.1 uncultured Spirochaetales bacterium
AGATCGGATTGATATCAAGGATGACGATGCAGAGATCATCCTCGTAAAGACGTGTTGACGGTATTTCACCGTTTATGATCATTTCGAATACAGTTGCCATAACAGAATACTAGCATCTGCTGAGTCTTTTGTCGCTATCTGCTTTCTCTTTTCCTTTTAAGGCAAGGGAATGCTGGAACAATGTTTTCTGCGGCATCTTGCATAAGACGGAGAAAATCAATATTATGCCAATCTGGTGGCTTTCGGCCACGTCAGATTTAATGAATTTTATTACTGAGAGGTTAATTATATGGCACATGACTTACTGGGCATGAGGAATATCGGAATCAGTGCTCATATCGACTCGGGAAAGACGACGCTCTCCGAACGTATCCTCTATTTCTGCAATAAGATCCATGCAATTCATGAGGTCCGCGGAAAGGATGGAGTCGGCGCTACCATGGACTCAATGGAGCTTGAGAGGGAGAGAGGAATCACCATCGCTTCCGCCGCTACGAACGTAGAGTGGAAGGGGCACGAGATCAACATCATCGATACTCCGGGCCACGTTGACTTCACAATCGAGGTTGAGAGATCTCTTCGTGTTCTTGATGGAGCTATTCTTGTTCTCTGCTCCGTCGGTGGTGTTCAGTCCCAGTCTATTACAGTTGACCGCCAGATGAAGAGATACCATGTTCCCCGCATCGCATTTGTCAACAAGTGCGACAGAACAGGTGCTAATCCATACAGGGTCAAGGACCAGCTTATCGAGAAGCTCGGTCTCAATGCTGTTCTCATGCAGATTCCTATCGGACTTGAGGACAGACTCCAGGGTGTTGTCGATCTCGTCGAGATGAAGGCATATTACTTCGATGCTGGCGATGATGGCCTGCAGGAGAGAATCGAGGAGATCCCAGAGGAGCTCATGGAAGAGGCGAAGGCCAAGAGAGAGGAACTTCTTGATGCGGCTTCGATGTTCTCTGATGAGCTTATGGAAGCAATTCTCGAGGACACTGTAACTCCTGACATGATCAGGGCTGCTGTAAGAAAGGGAACAATCGGTCTCCAGCTCTGCCCGGTTTTCATGGGTTCTGCATATAAGAACAAGGGCATCCAGCCGCTTCTCGATGGTGTCATTTCATATCTGCCGAATCCGACGGAAGTTGAGAACGTTGCTCTCGACCTTGATAACAACGAGAAGGAAGTCGTTCTTGAGTCCAAGGAAGATGCAAAGCCTGTCATCCTTGCATTCAAGCTTGAGGATGGCCAGTTCGGACAGCTGACATATATCAGAATCTATCAGGGCAAGATCAAGAAGGGTGATACTCTTCTCAACACAAGAACGAAGAAGAAGTTCAATGTCGGAAGACTCGTCAAGATGCACGCTTCCACAATGGAGGATATCTCCGAGGCCGGATGCGGTGAGATTGCCGCACTCTTCGGAATTGACTGTGCTTCCGGTGATACATTCTGTGATCCTTCGCTCAACTTCTCAATGACGAGTATGTTTGTTCCGAATCCTGTTATCTCTCTGGCGATCAAGCCTGTTGATAAGAAGGCTGCGGACAACATGGCAAAGGCTCTCAACCGCTTCACGAAGGAAGATCCTACATTCCAGACATATGTTGATCCGGAGTCCAACCAGACTATCATCAGAGGAATGGGTGAGCTTCATCTTGACGTCTACATCGAGAGAATGAAGAGAGAGTATAAGGCAGAGGTTGAGGTAGGTAAGCCTGAGGTTGCTTACAGAGAGGCTATCAGCCAGAAGGCAGAGTTCAACTTCACCCATAAGAAGCAGACAGGTGGTTCCGGCCAGTATGCACGTGTTGCAGGCTACATCGAGCCGATTGTGCAGACAGATCCGGATGAGCCGGCAAAGGATTACGAGTTTGTGAACGAGGTCAAGGGTGGCGCTATTCCTACAGAATATATCCCATCCTGTGACAAGGGTTTCCAGACTGCTATGAAGAAGGGAACTCAGGTTGGCTTCCCTGTCATCGGCGTGCGCTGTGTCGTTAACGATGGTCAGTGGCATCCTGTCGACTCCTCTGATATGGCATTCCAGACCGCTGCCATAGGCGCTTTCAGGGAGGCTTTCGAGAAGGCCAAGCCTGTTATTCTCGAGCCTATCATGAAGGTCGAGGTAGAGGGGCCGTCTGAGTTCCAAGGCAATATCTTCGGCTCAATCAACCAGAGGCGCGGTATGATCGTAT
>CASFLH010000081.1 GCA_949295505.1 uncultured Spirochaetales bacterium
TCTCATTTTGAGGCCCATGAACATGCAGCGGTGCTGATAGATATTCTTGTGGTGCTCTTGCGTAGATTCAGGCCGGTGCTCTTCCATCCATCGGTGGTGCTCAAGTGCGGTTTTCCGGTGCTCTTGAGATGGAATATTCACGGTAGGCGGTTGGCTTCCAGTCGTAAAACACTGGAGCCTGTATAGGCTTCATGGAATCTTTGTGATGAAAGGAGCTTATATGGTTTTGGAAATCATACTGGCATTGATTGAGATAGCCTCCAAGGTTCTCTCCTTTTTAACAGCGATTCTCCTGTTTAAAAATAACCGCCCCGGCTCTGGCAAGCATTGAGGGCGGATTCTACTATTAAAGCGTCCGTCTTGAAATAGCGGACTCAGAAGCCAGCCGTCTATCGGCAGTGCCTCTGTCCATAATATCCCATCAATGGAAAAAGGTGTCAACAGAAAATGGCGCCACCCTAAGCAGCGCCCTCTGATATGAATACCTTTTGTCAGTTCTCTGCCGGAGCTTCGATTCCATCAAGGGTTATATCGAAGATGAGGAGTGAATTAGGTTCAATTGTCTGTGTGCCATTCACGCCATATCCAAGCTCTGGTGGAATGTAGGCTCTGACGCTGTCGCCGACGGACATGGCCTTTACAGCTTCCGTGAATCCTGGGATGAGGGACTGCAGCGAGAATGTCACATCCGTTCCCTGATCCATGATGGTGCCATCAATGAGCGTGAGAGTGTAATCAACGGTTACAGTGTCTGTATCTGTAGGTACAGCGCCTTCTTCCGGATCTTCGTATGTGAATTCAATCTGCACTCCTGATGGCAGTACAGTTACCTCAGGCCTCTGTGCGTTGTCAGCAAGGAAAGTCTCTGCTTCGCTGAGATTCTCTGCAGCCAGTGATTCAAGCCATGCTCTGTACTCATCATTGAGTTTCTGGATATATGCCTCGATGTATCCATTCATCTCATCATCCGAGAAGAGTGGATCAGCGCCATACAGGGCTGTCAGCACACCAGCTGTGAATTCAGGGGCTTTTACTTCCACTCCGCCATAGATGAGATTGAGGATCGTGAAATAGCCATAGGCATAACCGAACTTATCTTCCAGGGATACAGGAGCTTCCAGAGCCCTGATGGCCTCCTCATCGGCTATGATGTCACCATAGTCCGTCGGAAGACCGGCATTGTATACCTCTGTCATGAACTGGTCGAGAACCTGTGACATCTCCTGTGTCGTGATCAGCGGTGTCACTGTGCCGATTTCCGCAGCATCAAGAAGACCGCGTGCGAAATAGCCCCCTCTCGGATAGAGGTTCTGTGTGATGAGGCCTTTCATGGAAAGATAGCCATATGAATAGGCAAAAGCTGAATCGAGATCGTCCGCTGTCACGTTCCCGATATTTATCTCAATCGCAGGAAGATCGGAAGGAGAGGAGGCATTGTATTCGATAAGTCCTGCCTCAACGGCGTCTGTGACATCCCTGATGGCCGCTGCCGGCATCTGAGGCGGCAGGGACATTGTCATGATGCCTGTATCCTTGACAGCAATGAAGTCCCCATCGCTGATTTCAGAAAGCGCTCTGTCCGAGGATGTGGATCCATCTGCTGCGATATATATGACTCTTTCACCATCCTGGCGAAGTGTGTCAATCATGTAATTGCCCTGCTCATCCACACGGACGGATGTGACCTTGACCAGTGTCTCGTCACTCTGGATATCCTGCACGCCCTGAGCGAACAGGAATGTCCCGGAGAACAGCAGAACGGCAATAGATGCAAGAATTCTTCTCATAAAAACCTCTTTTTCTTGGAGTCTTCTTCAAATTTAGTCATATGTATCCCATGGGTCAACGTAACGATGTGGAGTTTCTGTGGAAATGCCAGATGTGCTACAATGCAGGCATGAACGATAAAGACAAGGAACTGCTCAGGCGGACAATCGAAATTGCGCATGAGGCAATGGAGAAAGGCAATCATCCATTTGGGGCTCTGCTTGCTGATAAAGATGGAAACATACTCGATGAACAGGGAAACGCTTTTACGGAAGGAGGAAGCGCCTATCATGCAGAGACTCTGCTGCTGCTGAGGGCTGCGAAGAAGTATTCGCCGGAATTCCTCAGGGAGTGCACGCTCTATTCGAATTTCGAGCCATGCTGCATGTGCACGGGCGCACTTTACTGGACCAATGTCGGGCGTCTGGTCTTCGGTGTTACGGAAAAGGATCTCCTGAAATGCACAGGCGACAACGAGGAGAATCCGACATTCGCGCTTTCCTCAAGGGAGGTTGCAGCAAGAGGTCAGAAGGATATCGTGATAGAAGGTCCGACTGATGATGAGGAGCTCGCTGCCGCGATCCTTCATGATCATATAGGGTTCTGGAAGTGATCGAAAGCCTTCTTCCTTCCTTTCTCCGGCATGAGAACATCTCAAGGGTCACCGCCGATGGTGTTTGTATCACAGACAGGCGGCGCCTGCCGTTTGAACATGTGGAAGTGCTGTGCCGTGATTATCATGAAAGCGCTGAGGCTATCCGCAGCATGGTGACACAGGGTGGAGGACCGCTTGAGGCTGCTTTGAATACTGTTCTCTTCACATACAGGAAGGACAGAGAAAGCCTTGATGATGCTGTCCGCCTTCTTTCAGAGGCGAGACCGACGAACACTACGATGAGGAGGGAGCTGGAAGGTGTCATGAGGCGCTATGCCTCAGGCGATGAGATGGAGGATATCATCCCTTCTGTCTTCAGTCATTATGATGAGCTTTATGATAGGCTGTCAGACATAGGGGAAGGTGTGATAGAAGACGGGGATGGGATACTCACAACATGCTTTCCTGAGCATACGTTCATGCTTTCGGTGAAAAAGGCTGTGCTCAGAGGCAAGCGTGTCGAGGTCTTTGTCCCTGAGACCCGTCCTTATCTTCAGGGCGCTCATCTGACGGAGCCATGCCTTAGGGAGATGGGAATACCATGCTTTCTCATCACGGATGGCATGGGGGCGCATTTCATGAGGGAAGGGCGGATCCGGAAGTATATGACAGCTTCTGATCGGGCGCTATCTGACAGGACTGTCGTGAACAAGACAGGTACTCTTGCTAACGCAATCGCCGCGCATTATTATGGAATACCGTATTACGCATTCTCCGTCAGTCCCGACAGGGAACGCTCGTGCGATGACATAATTATCGAATACAGGGATGGAAGCAGTATCAAGAGCATTGCTGGTGCCAGAACAGCCGCGGAAGAGGCGGAGGCACTCTATCCATGCTTTGATATAATAAGGCCGGAGCTGGTTACCGGCATCATAACAGAGGGAGGTATCATTTGAAGGCAATAATCGGGGGAACGGGAATCGATAAGGACAGAAGGTTCCAGGAGAACATAGAGCGCATCGTCACCAAATATGGTGATGCATATTATTCAGTCATTGACGGGATTCTCTTCCTTCCGAGGCATCGCCCCGGCCATTCAGTGCCTCCTCACATGATAAATTACAAGGCGAATATCCAGGCGCTGGTGGATCTGGGAGTGGAGGAAGTCATTTCCATCTATGCCGTCGGTTCGATAACCCGGCGTCTCTCTCCTGGACGCTTCGGGCTTGTGCGTGATTTCATTGACCTTGCGTATTCAAGGGAGAATACGTTCTTCGATGGCAGCACCAGGGAGTTCAGGTGCACGCCATTCGTAGAGCCTTTTGACAGAGTCCTGGGAGCAAAATTCGCTAAGAACGCCATCACTTCGGGATCCACGCTTGCCTTGGACTGTGTGTACATCACGACAAACGGTCCGCGTCTCGAGACGCCCGCGGAGATCATGGCTTACCGCAATATGGGTGCGGATGTCGTCGGCATGACACTCGGTACAGAGGCAGCGCTTATCAAGGAGGCAGGGATACGCAATGCAGCTGTCGCTTATTCGATAAATTGGGCAGCTGGACTGGATGCGGAAGGGATTTCATTCCTTGAGGATGAGACAATTGAGCGGCTTGCCGGGACAATCATCGCAATTGCGGTGAATACACTTTCGTGAGCGTTGTATTAGTACGCGCATATAATTTAGAATCCTATAATTGTGGGTAAGAAGGATTTAACGCCAGCATTCAGATTCCTGAAGCTGACATATGGGACATATCTTAGACATCGATACATGATGAGTGCCGAGGGTATTGAGGCCGTGCTTCCATTCAAGGGACCGGCCGTGGTCTTCGGCAATCATACGCATACGAATGACCCGTTCTTCATCTCCGCTATGTACCCTTACACGATCAGGTGGGTGGCGGGAAGCTATCTTTTCAAGATGAAGGGCGTCGGTTTCCTTCTGCGGCATCTTGTGCGAGCCATACCGAAGGTGCAGGGCAGAAGCGATCTGGAGACTATCCGCAATATCTCAAGGGCGCTCAAGGATGGTGACATCGTAGGGCTCTTTCCCGAAGGCACGAGAAGCTGGGATGGAGAGATGATGGATATCACCGCGGCTACAGCGAAGCTGGTACGTATTTTCAAGGTACCCATTATCTTCACCCATATCGAGGGAGGCTTTCTCAATAAGCCGAGGTGGACGGATAAAGTCAGGAGGGGACCGGTGTCAGTACGCATCGTGCGTGTCCTGACGCCTGAGGAAATCCAGAAAATGACGCTTCAGGAGATTACGGCGCTTACGGAGGAATGCCTCTCATTCTCGACGGACGGATGGGAGGAAAAGGCGAGGATACCATATCGCTCCAACGTGCTTGCGGAAGGATCTGAGCGTCTCTTCTATCTATGCCCGCGATGCGGACGCTTCTCAGTCATGCACAGCCATGGCAATGAGGTCACCTGTTCGGAGTGCGGATTCTCGGCTGAGTTCGACGAGTATGGCAGGATAAGGACCAATGATCCCGCTATCCCTTACACGAGACTTTCTGAATGGCATGAGTGGGAGAGGAAGAGGCTTGAGGAGATTTACCTGGGGACAGAAAAGGGAGAGATCTTCTCAGACCATGGGATTCTTTTCCAGATACCGGGCAAGAAGAAGCTGGTGACAGTGTCGAAATCATTTTCAATCTCAGCGGAGAAGGAAGGAATCCGCTTTGTCTTTGACAGCGCTGTTTCACATCAGGGAAAGAGCTTCAGCGAGCTTTTCTTTCCCTTCTCATCGATAGAATCGATGATCATCAATGCTAAACAGACCGTGGAATTCTATTCTGACAGTGTTCAGTACAGATTCCGTACGGCTTTGGATAGATCCCCTCTGAAGTATCAGGAGCTGTATCTTGCATACAGGGGGAATTCAGTGGAGGACGTATGAACTTCAATGCGATTATCAATCTGGGAATAGTAGGGGCGGGTCTTCTTTTCGGGGCGCTTCTGAGGGCTAAGGTTAAGCTGTTGCAGCGTTTCCTGATCCCTTCGGCAATCATTGGAGGATTCTTCCTCCTGATTTTCTATAATTTCGTCGCGCCTCGCATCGGGCTTGAGGCAGCATTCCTTGGGGATCTGGTCTATCATCTCCTGAACATCTCATTCATCGCAATGGCGCTCCGCAATCCTTCCGATGACAATCCGAAGGACGGGAGCGGACGCCGTTCGTTTATTCAGAATGTCATCGCGATCTTCGGACAGTATGGCCTGCAGTGTTTCTTTGGCCTTCTGGCGACACTCCTGATGATTGTGACATTTGTTCCGGATCTTTTCCCTGCAATCGGCCTTTCGCTTCCGCTTGGCTTTGAGCTTGGACCGGGACAGGCTTATTCTATCTCGCTTCCATGGGAGAACATGGGATTCGAGGGGGCCACATCTGTCGGCCTTGCCATGGCCGCAGCCGGCTTCATAACGGGTAGCATAGGGGGAGTCATCCTCATCAACCTCGGCGTGAAGAACGGATGGATCCCAAGAGAGGAGGCTGAGAAGCTGAAGGAGAGGAAGCTCTTCACCGGATTCCTTGAAAGAGGGAAGACAAGGGAGGGCTCAAGGCTCACATCGGAGGGAGAGTCAATCGATACGCTTTCCTACCATGTGGCTCTTATCATGGTTTCCTACCTTGTTTCCTGGGCAATGCTCGCTGTGATTGAAAAACTCCTTGGCCTTCTTGGTCCGATGGGTGCGGAGATCTCATCCACGCTCTGGGGTGTCAACTTCATCTTCAGTATGTTCGCAGCCGCACTGGTGAGGATGGTCATCAGAAAGGCTAAGATTGATTACACTATCGATAACGGCACGCTTAACAGAATCAATGGGCTTTCCGTCGATCTCACGGTAGCTGCCTGCCTTGGCGCGATTTCACTGACGGCTCTTGCCGCATATTACATTCCAGTGCTTATCCTCATCGTGGTCGGAATCCTCATCACATGCTTTGTGCTTCCATGGTATTCCTCGAGAATCTACTCTGATCATCAGTTCTACCGCATGCTTGTGCTCTTCGGCACAGCAACGGGCACGCTTCCCACAGGCCTTTCGCTTCTCCGTGTCGTCGATCCGGATTTCACGACACCGGCAGCAAGGGACTATGCATATGCGTCCGGAATGGTATTTGTCTTCGTGTTCCCTCTGATTCTGTTTGTGAATCTTCCTGCATACAGCTATGCGCAGAACAACCCGGCGCTCTTCTACACGATGCTTGGCATAACACTTCTTTATACGGTTATCTTCATCGTCGCCTATAAGATCGCAGCCGGCAAGAAAGCCTTCAGGAAGATCGGTCAGTTCTGGTACAAGGAAGACTGATGGACTTCAGGAGAGCCTGTGGGCTTATCCTGAAGTTTGTGTGAAGCCACACTCTTTCCTGTTTCTTTGTGCTATCTTTCAGTCGGAGGAAGAGAAATGAGAAAAGGTTCAGTTATAGCTCTGGTTTTCGGTATCATACTTCTGGTTGCCGGACTTGCTCTTACAACAGGCGGAGCGTGGCTTTCTGCACCGCACAGCGCTGTGTATCACTATGGCCATGGCGGATTCCAGTATTCGATGAGATATATGGTGGCATCTCCCTCTTCAGGGACTGCCCTCACGTCGTTCGGTCATCTTGCATTTGATTCAGGTCTTGTACTGATGGTCGTGTTCGCTATCCTGCAGGTAGCTAACCACAAGGATGAGAAGAAAATCGCAGAGAAGGAGAAGAAAGCTGACTTCGAGTCCATGAAGAAGGCGAAGGCTGAGGCAGTTGACGCCGAGATTCATGAGGAGACAGAGAAGGGCGAGGAATGATTCCTCTTCCCGGATAATCAGGCCGGTGCTGGGCATCGGCCATTTTCTTGTCATTTTGCTTGCAGATTATTCATGATTTTCTGTTTGTTTCATGATAATTCCATATTTTGTAAAGAATAATTTGTTTGACCGTTGTTTGATTGTTGTTTGACAATTGTTTGATACATGCTGTATATTCATGATATGGTACAGGGATTTGACTATAGCAGATTGATCAGTATTCTCCGTAGTTATGAAACGGAGGAAGAATGGTTTGAATTCAAGGTCGGGAATAGCAATTCTGAGCGTATCGGGGCATATGTTTCAGGACTTGCCAATTCTGCCTGTCTTTCTGGCCATCCGTTCGGATATATCATATGGGGGATTGATGATGCATCACACGAGGTCGTGGGGACGGATTTTCACCCAGCCTCAGAGAAGATTGGCAACCAGGAACTTCTTGGCTGGCTTGGTGTAAACTCATCACCGCGGCTCAGTCTTGATTTCATCGAACTGGAGATTGAGGGAAAACATGTTGTCCTTCTTGAGGTACCGGCGGCTGTTATGGAACCTGTCAGATTCAAAGGCGATGAATTCATCAGAATAGGTTCTGAGCTCAGGGAGCTGAAAAGATATCCGGAGTATGAGCGTGCTTTGTGGAAACGATTTGATATGATTCCTGAGGAACGTCACGTGGTTCAAAGTGATCTTGATCTGGAGAGTGTCTCACGTCTGCTGGATTTTGATTCTTATTTCATAATCCAGAATCTACCAATCCCATCAACGCGTGAGGAAATGGTCAGCAGGCTGATACAAGAAGGATTTGTCTCCCAAGCTGACAACCATTCATATTCAATATCGGTCCTGGGTGCTCTTCTCTTTGCAAGGGACCTGTCCCTTTTCCCACGGCTTGCTTTGAAGCCTATAAGAATAATTCTTTATAAGGGAAATGGACGTCTGAATGCTGTAAATGACATAGTGCTGAGGGAAGGCTATGCGATTGCTTTTGAGAAAGCAGCTGAAACAGCTGCTGAATTGATGAAGAAAGCAGAGGTGATAGAAGGTGGACTGAGAGAGGATGTGCGTCTGTTCCCATTGCAGGCGGTCCGCGAGATGCTAGGAAACATCATCATACATCAGGATCTTTCAGCAATGGGTTCGGGTCCGCTTCTTGAGATATTCGATACCCGCATAGAGGCTTCGAATCCCGGAAAGCTTCTTGTACCTCGGGAAAGAATAATCGATGCTCCGCCCACTGCGAGGAATGAGGCGTTGGCAGCCTTCCTGCGGAGAATTCATGTCTGCGAGGAACGTGGCAGCGGGTTTGATAGGATGGAAGAGGCAATGGCAAGCATGAAACTTCCTTCTCCTCTGGTTGAGACGGGTGAGAATTTCACCAGAATACGTCTATTCTGGTATCCATCATTCACGTTCTGGAATGATGATGACCGGATAAGAACAATATATATGACAGCATGTCTGAAATATATTGAGTCCGAAACAGTTACCAATAATGTCATCAGGGAACGATTGGGTCTCGACCGATCCAGCAGCGCGGTTGTCTCAAGGTATCTCAAGGAGGTTGTTGGCCACGGTCTTCTCAGAATCAGGGATGAGGGAGCCGGCACAAAGGCGCGTCAGTATGTTCCGTATTGGGCTTGAGGTCATTTTGCTTGCAGATTATTCATGATTTTCTGCTTCTTTTATGGTAATTTCATGCTTTGTAAAGAATAATTTGTTTGACAGTTGTTTGACAAAACCTGTTTTCCAATGAGGTGACTGTTTCCGTCTTCTAATTCAGCTGGAATATGGCTATTATTCCGGTCGGAGGGAATATGTCTGATATTCTCATGAGGGCCTGCTTCTTTCTTCTGATGGTCGTGCTTGGTTATGCGATGAAGAAAATCGGAGTGCTTACCAAGGAGGACGGAGTTGCCATTGCCCGTGTGGTTCTCAATATAACGCTGCCTTGTGCGATTATCGTGAGCTTCAGGACTTTCGTGTTCGAATGGAGCTACATGATCATCCCTTTGATCTCTTTCGCGGCTAACTGGCTGATGCTTGGATCTGGATATCTTATATCGAGGCGGGGAGGCCGCGATGCCCATATCTTCTACATGATGGAGCTGCCCGCTTACAATATCGGGAACTTCACACTTCCTTTCGTTTCCGGCATCATAGGCGCCACCGGTGTTGTCGCGACCTGTCTTTTTGACATGGGCAACTCTCCGATGAGCCTTGGCCTTAATTTCATGATTACCGCGCTTGTGATTGGCGCGGATCCTGGACGCAGCATGCTCCGCTCGGTGCTTTCGATTTTCTCGAAGCCCTCTTTCACTGTGTATTTTGTCATGTTGATCCTAAGCATGTTCTCACTGTCACTGCCGGAGCCTGTCATCGAGTTCGCTTCCCTCATAAGCCCTGCGAACGGACCGATGGCGATGATCATGATCGGTCTGCTGCTTGAGTTCAGTTCAGACAGGACAACGCTCAAGGAAGTCGTGATTGTGAATATCCTGAGACTGCTGCTTGCAGCTGTGATTGCTTTCATCTTCTTCAGTTTCGCGCCATTCTCATATGAAGTGCGCAAGGCTATCGCAATTACAGCGTTTGCACCTATCAGCTCATCAAGCCCTGCTTTCGTGTCGGAGCTCAAGGGGGATGTTGAGCTTGTCGGGTTCGCCTGCACTGTCTCGATAATCATCTCACTGGTACTGATGCCGCTTCTTGTCGTATTGCTGTAGTCTCTGTTGACCCCGAAGCCGGGGATGGGGTATAGTCTACAGGAAACCGATACTGAATAAGGAGAAGAAGATGTCCAAAGCACATAGAGGAACAGGTATCCGCGATCAGTTCAACAATGGAAGAGCAACTTGCCCTGTCTGCAAGAGAACTGCTATCAAGTGCCTTTACGAGAAGGAAATCGACGGAAACAAGGTCAAGATCTGCAAGGAATGCAACGCTAAGCTTTCCAAGTAAGATGGCTTTATTCTTCAAGAAAACGAAAAGCAAGGTGAGGATACAGGGTGCTGTACCCTCATTTTTCGTATCAATCGGGGAGGATGTGAGAGTCCATTCACCAAAAGAGGCAAGAAAGGCAGCGGAGGAGAGAAGACCGTGCGCTGTGGTGCTTGTCCCAGATGAGTGCGTCTTCTCGGATGTGCATGGATGGGCAGCCGCGCTTTCCTCAGCGGCGTATCTTGTCGTGATAGGGGATCCCGATGAGAAGTATTGCAGGAAACTGATGAAGGCTATTGACGGGGTTGTTTTCTCCCCTGTGCCACGCCGTCTCTCTTCGGCTTTCATGGTCCGTACGCGAGAGGAGGCGCTGAGCCTCATCGAAGGTGTTTCCAGCATATTCCCTACTGTGATTACAATACGTTCAGAAGCAGTATCTGATGAAACGGAGGATATCAGATGAGAAGCATGACAGGTTATGGGCACTCAACCTACCGCTCTGATGATTTCGTCATCGAGTGCGTTATAAAAAGCTACAATAACCGTTATCTCGATATAGTTCACAATATGTCACAGGCGCTTCAGGAATATGAGGCTCTGGTGGATGAGAGAATCAAGGAGAAGGCGAGGCGTGGACGCGTTGAGGTGAGCCTGAAGCTTCATGTGCTGAAAAGCAAAGTAGAGCTTACTGTCGACGAGGGGCTTGCCTCGGCATACAGGGAGGCATTCCACAGGCTTTCTGATATCGCGGACACCCCATCTCCGCTTCTCTCGGATTTCACGTCAATCGAGGGGATCATTACCCCAGTAGGATCCGATGACTCATCCCAGTACAGGGAAGGGGTCGAGGCAGTCCTTGATGAGGCTCTTGCAGCGTTTGCAGAGGGCAGGGACCGCGAAGGTGAGGGGACGAGGAAGGACCTTGAGAGGCTTGGAGAGCAGTTTGCTTCCTCCCTGGACCGCATCAAGGCGCGCTCGGGGGAGCTTGAGGCACACTACAGGAAGCTTCTTGAGGAGAAGTATGAGGACCTTACTGGCAGAAAAGCAGGAGAGACTGATTTCATCTCTGAACTTGGTGCCATACTGGTGCGCTATTCCATCAATGAGGAAGTCTCCAGACTTGGTGTGCATATCGAGGAATACAGGAAACTCATCTCGTCCGATGAGCCGGTTGGCAAGAAGCTCGACTTCCTCTGCCAGGAGATGCAGCGCGAATGCAATACCATCGCCTCCAAGAGCCAGCTTGTCGAGATAAATCTCCTTGTTGTCAGCATGAAGGACGATGTGGAGAATATAAGGGAACAGATAAGGAATATAGAATGAGAATTGCGATTTCATCCAGAAGCGGCTGTGGCAACACGACCGTGACGAAGATGCTCTCAGAGCGTCTTGGGTATCCTATGATCAATTTCACATTCCGGCAGATGGCCGAGGAGAGGGGAATGGATTTCTGGGATTTCTGCCGCCTTGCGGAAACAGATTACGACATTGACCGTGAACTTGACAGACGGCAGGTCGAGATGGCTATGGCGGTTCCTGACTGTGTTCTTGGCTCGAGACTTGCCATCTGGATGCTCAGCGAGGCAGATCTCAAGGTTTATCTCACCGCGTCGGCTGAGACAAGGGCTCGCCGTATCCTCAGAAGGGAGGGCGGTACGTTCGAGAAGCGTTACGCGGAGACTGTGAAGCGTGACAGCAATGATTCTGCCCGCTATATGAAGATTTACGGCATCGACAACACTTCTGCCGAGAAGGTCGCGGACCTCGTGATCGCAACTGATGACAGATCTCCCGAGGATATCGTGGCGATTATCGAGAAGGCTGTCCGCAGCAGGGAAGGCGGGGTATTGGCATAAAGCGTTCTGTTACGCTAGAATAAAAAGGCTTTTATAAGGAGATTCACGTGATTCCTCTTGATGAACTTATCGATAAAGAAGGCAATGTCTACGAGATGACCTGCGTCGCTATCAAGGAAGCGGCCATCTATTCGGCTACTGACAAGAAGAAGGAGATTGAGAATGCCGGTGACAAGGTTGTCTCCGTCGTTCTGTCCCGTGCCCTTAACGATGAAATCGAGTACACAGAAGAGGACGGCAGGGAAGAATAAGGCCGTCGTGCTCTTCGGTCCCACTGCAGTCGGCAAGACTGCGATGACCGAGGCGCTCTTCTCCCGTTCAGCTGAGATCATCAATGCAGATTCCGTTCAGGTCTACCGTGGTCTTGACATAGGGTCGGCAAAGCCTGATGACGGGCTGAGGGGGCTCATACCTCACCATCTTCTTGATATCAGAGATCCCTGGGAGCAGTATACTGCCGGGGATTTCGTGCGTGATGCCGAATCGCTTATTCCTGAGATAGAGGCAAGAGGGAAAATCCCCCTCATAACCGGAGGCACTGCCTATTATCTCAAGCAGCTTGTCTATGGCCCATCCGCGGCTCCTCCTTCAGATGCTCTGATCCGCCTCTCCGTACAGGAAGAGATAGCGGAAAAAGGCGAGGACTGGGCTTATGACTATCTCCAGTCCATTGATCCTGTTTCCTACTCGCGAATTGCGAGGCGTGATATATACAGGATATCAAGGGCGATAGAAGTCTACAGAGCGTCGGGCAGGCCACTTTCGTCTTTTCCCGTGTCCCTTGTGCCGCGATCAGATATCGCCTTCATTCTCATATGCCTGACTCGGGATAAGCAGGAGCTGGATGAACGCATAAGGCTCCGTGTGGACCAGATGTTCTCGCAAGGATTGTACGAAGAGGTCAGGCGCCTTGCTTCCATAGGCGCTGAACCTGGGTGGCCTGCGATGCATGCGATAGGATACAGGGAGTTCTTCGAAGCCGCGGAAACGGGGGAAGCTTCGCTGTCAACGATAAGGGATGACATCATCAGATCGACACGGCAGTACGCGAAGCGTCAGATGACATTCTTCCGTTCCTTCGAATCCTGCCGGTTCTTCCATCCTGATGATACCGATTCAATCAGATCATATCTGGCGCTGTCTGGGATAAGTACCGACTGACTCGGCTCCCAGGAACGAGCTCTCTGTTATCTCGCTGTCCGTTATATTCCACCAGCCACGGTCATTCCATGTGAAGGTGAAGCTCTGAGTTATCTCGTAGAGATAAACAGGGATGCTGCCTTCCTCCGTCTGGAATGTCTCTTCCTCATTGTACGGGAAAGGGGTGTACCAGATGCCGCGTGCCTGGTAGGTGTTCTCACCAGTCTGTTCGATCTCTTCCAGCACGACGCCGTAGATATTCGATGTCTCCGGCACTTCCGGCTTACCCTCGCTGACCCATTCAGCAGCGTTGACAAGGGGATCAAAGCTCTCATATGCCATCCTGGTGCGCGTGGAGACATAGAGATTCATCACTTCCATCTGCTGCGGCGCATCGAATCCCTTGAGCGCTGTCATGAGCCCGTCAGGATTGCAGTCGCTCTGAGCCGCATAGAAAGCCTCGATGATGCCTTCCGGCTCAAGATCCTTTGTAAGCGGCGGTTCGAGGAGGTTGCCGATATAGCTCCAGAGAAAGCCTCCGATGGACAGTGTCAGGACTGTCGCAACGATGATGATTGTCCCTTTCACACGCCAGAACGCATTGCGCTTTGCCTTCTTTTCCCTGCTTTGGAAGTATGCCTTGTATTCCTCGCTGCTCTCCGCTTTTAAAATAGCCTGGTCGCGCTCTTCCTCGGTCCTGTTCTCCAGGCCCCATTCAAGGCTCTCGGAACGTATGAGGAACCAGTTGAGGTTCTCACCGCCATCACGGTTCCCCATGATATCGCGCATCTCACGGCTCTTTGCATGGAATATGAAATTGATGAGGCCTTCTGTCTTCTCTGGAAGCGATGCGTAGAAAGAGAGCGGCATCTCCTTGTATCCAGATTCCCTGGCTGCCTCGGAAGAGAAGGGGAAACAGCCCGCCGCTGCGAAATACAGCAGCTCCGCCATCTCTGTTATGAGCAGGAACGGCTTTTCCGCATTGCCCTGGATAATCCAGTTGACCTCTGCTTCCTTCCTCTCATCGCTTCTCATCACAGCGAAAATATCTCCGAGATCCGGAGGCAGGATGAGGACATCGCTCTCTCCGTAGATCCATATCCTGTAAAGGGGAAAG
Organism: uncultured Spirochaetales bacterium; assembly: GCA_949295505.1. GTDB lineage: Bacteria > Spirochaetota > Spirochaetia > Sphaerochaetales > Sphaerochaetaceae > Ornithospirochaeta. The sequence goes on from CASFLH010000081.1 coordinate 14,222, forward strand.
ATTCCCGTGATCAGGTCAAGGAAGTCCTTCTTCGTATCCCTGAGCGCGAAGGCGATGTTCCTCACTATCTTCATGGCATTTCTGCGCGCTGAGGTCGATATCTCATATATCGGTCTGATCCGGCATGGCTCGAAGTACACATAACGCTCACCCTCGATAGCGCATAGACCATCCCAGAACCAAGGCCTTATTGTCCTGCCGTCAGATATGATGCCGCTCTTCTTCTCGCCCTGCAGCAGATGACGCGGAATGCCCATATCATCGTTGCCGATCCAGATCGCGGTCTTTTCCTGTCCATCGCGTATGATATCTATAATCTCTCTGATTCCTTCCATCTCAATCCATGAAGAGGGCCGCATGCCCTGCCTTTGTCTCCTTCTCAGATATTCCTATAAGCTGCCATCTGCCGCTGCCGAGCCGTGACACTGCTGTTATTGTCGGAGCTCCGCATGGCGTGATGTGTCCTTTTCTCCATTCATCCATGAGACCTTCTCCTTTTCCCAGCA
>CASFLH010000082.1 GCA_949295505.1 uncultured Spirochaetales bacterium
CTCCGATTGTCACTCTGAATCCTCCCGAGTGCTTCAAGACGGCCTCAGTCGGGCATCCCCTTGCCTTTATTGATCTCATCATCGCGGACAAGGATAGCTATGGAGTCGGTGAAATCCGCATCAAGGGCCCGAATGTCTGCAAAGGTTATTTCCATGATGAGGAAAATACCGCAGCCCTCTTCGATGACGACGGCTATATGAGGACGGGTGACCTTGGGTATGTTGACAGGGATGGGTATGTTTTCCTCAAGGGAAGAGCGAAGAATGTCATCGTGACGGAAGGTGGCAAGAACGTCTTCCCCGAGGAGATAGAGGATATGTTCCAGCTTGAGAGCATCATCGGGCAGATAATGGTGCGAGGATACCAGAAGGACCGGAATGTGCCTGGCGAAGCTGTCGAAGCTGTCATCTATCCCGATCCGGAGACTTCGAAGAACTTATCTTCCGATGAAGTGAGAAAGCGCATTGAGGATACTGTCTCTTCCGTGAACAGGAATCTGGAGAGCTTCCAGAAGATCGAGAAGATAACGGTTCTCGATTCCCCGATGGAAGAGACAACAACAAGAAAGATAAAGAGAGGAAAGGTCAGAGCAGGCCTCTGACCGGTCAGAATTCGACGAGTTCGTACTCGCGGCTGCCATAGCCAAGCTCGGCAGCTGCCTCTATGGTATGCAGTCCATTGCGGCTGTTGACTCTTTCCATGAAGTGTTCTTTCCCAGGATCATCGGAGTTCATCACGATATCGATGCATGCCTGATCGATAGCTACAGGATCGAGCGATGAGAGTATCCCGATGTCCTTCATGCAGGGATCCTCTGCAACCATGCAGCAGTCACAATCGACAGAGAGGTTCTTCATCACGCTGATGTACGCAATCCTCCCTTTGAAGTGCTCGGCAACACTCATTGCGGCATCTGCCATTGCCTCCGGGAACTCTGTCTTGCTTGCATGTGCCTTCCATGTCTCATAGCGGTCATCTGTCTTTCCCGCTGAGTGGATGAGTGCCTTGCCTGCACGGCTTGCGCAGCCGATTGAGAGCTGCTTCAGCGCCCCGCCATATCCTCCCATCGGGTGGCCCTTGAAGTGTGCGAGGACAAGCATTGAATCGTAATTGGCTATATTCTTTCCCAGATGGTTCTCCTTGAGCACCTTGCCGCCCTTGATGGGCCAGATCAGGTCTGGGCCTTCCGCATCCATGAGATCAACAGGGAAATATTTTGTCCATCCATGCTCTTCCAGAAGCCTCAGATGGGATTCAGTGTTGTCCCTTACGCCGCCGGAAGCATCACCATATGCTGTGTTGCATTCGACGATTGTTCCCCTTACGTCATCGACTACCGGTTTCCAGAATTCAGGCGTGAGGTAATTCTGGTTGCCTTTCTCTCCTGAGTGCACTTTGACTGCAACCCTGCCTGGAAGCGTGATACCTAGCTTATGATAAGCCTCGACAACACTCTCCGGTGTAAGGCTGCGCGTGAAATATACCTTGGGTTTCATATTTTTCTCCTGTTTCATTTCCGTATGAACGGATCATCCTCTGTCTGTTCCTCGACAGGTATGAATCGTTCCACTCTCATATGCAGATCAAATTTGTCCCTAAGCTTTGCTATTTCCTTCATCTCTGGAGAGGCATGGTGCGCGTCCAGCGCCTCCTTGTTTCGCCACCTGTCGATGAGAAGGACGGTTTCCGAATCAGCGGCAGGATAGAAATATTCATACCCTTCGTTTCCTTCTGCTTTCCTGATTCTCGCTGCTATGCCGCTTTTCTCCATCTCTTCGGCAAACGCCCTGGCGTTCCCGCCTTTTCCGGTATAGCGCAGATTCATGACGATACTCATTCAGTCCTCACATTATGTCGCTTGTCACGGGGCTTTTCAGCAGTCTGCCTGCTTTTATTCTGAGATCGGGATATTGCTTCTGGAGATCCTTTACGGCATAGTCCAGCCCGCTGCCGCCAGATGTGGCGAAGATCACGACAGTCTTTCCCTGCAGATGAGTTTTTTCGATGAAGGTGTTTACAATCCGCGGTGCGACTCCCCACCAGATGGGGAAACCGATATAAACAGCGTCGTAGCATGCGGTGTCAGGGATATCTCCCGCGATTGCAGGCCTTGATGCCTTGTCTGTCATTTCCAGAGAGATCCTGCTTTTCCGGTTCCTCCAGTCCAGATCCGCTGCCGTATAAGGCTTTTCTGGCCTGATCCCATACAGGTCGGCTCCTGTCAGGGCTTCCAATTCCTTTGCAGCCCCTTCCGTTACTCCGCTTGCGGAGAAATAGGCAATAAGTTTTCTCATGGTAACCTCCTCTCTATATACAGAAGATTCAATATGCAGCGCTCCGCCACATCGCAGAGAGAGAATACTGGTGTTTTCACTCCCGCATTCTTCATTGCCGTCCGCTGCTTTTCCGTTGGATGGGCATATGGATATAAGCCATACATGAACGGGTAGAATTCAAGGATGAAAGAGAGCCTCTCATCCTCCGAAAGCGATGGAAAGAACCGTTCAAGACATGCTGTTATAAGATCGATTGACCTGCCATACTGCTTCTTGAAATCCGTAAGGCGCTCAAGACTGCTGTTTTCTTCTATCTCGTAAAGATTCATGCATAGTATCTTCAGCAGCAGTTCCCTCTCCCCCAGCGTTGAGGCGAGTGCATGCGCAAATGCCGGCAGATCAAGCACTTCCTGTGCTCCGAGAATCTTTTCAAGCGCCTGATTCCAAAGGGAATATTCCTCTGAGAGGATGGCGAGGAAAATCTCTTCCTTCGTATCAAAGTAGTTGTAGATTGCAGGGCGGGAAAGGCTTGTCTCAGAGCTGATATCCTTTATAGAGATTTCCCTCAGTTTTTTCTTCCTGTAGAGCTTCTTGCATGCTGCCATTATCTCTTCAGGTCTTCTCTCCACGATTTCATTAGCGACCCTAGGCATTGTGTATTCCTTATTCTGACTCCATGTCAATAAATGTATTGTATTTCTGACACACTGTCAATAATTTCCCTTTTCATCTTGCCGCTTGTGTCTTTCTGCCCGATACTCAGAAGCGGAGGAAATATGGAATTTAATGATCTGATCAGAAAAAGACGTTCATGCAGGGCATTCAGCGCACAAGCCGTTCCATGTGATGTCATTCAGAGGATTCTGGAAGCTGGCAGGCTTGCTCCGACTGCAAAGAATCTTCAGGAGCAGCGCATATATGTAATCGCATCTGAGGAGGGACTGAGGAAAGTGGATGCAATCACTCCCTGCCGCTATGGCGCGCCTGTCGTGCTTGCGGTCGCATATGACAGGACAAACGTATTCTTGTATCCGGGAGATCATTATGATTCAGGACGCGAGGATGCGTCGATTGTCGCGACCCACCTGATGCTTGCCGCGGAAAATGAAGGTGTGAACAGCTGCTGGCTCAATCGCTTCGATCCTGACGAGGCCGCGAAGACGCTTGGACTGCCTGAGAATGAGGAGATTCTGATGCTGCTTGATCTTGGTTACAAAGCTGAAGGGGCAGTGCTTTCTCCAAAGCTCAGAAAGAGTCTGAGTGAATTAGTAACATATATTTAAAATACCGAACATGGAATCTTATTTTTAATTGTGTAAATATGAAATGGATTCCATAACGGAAATATGTCTTTATTTCCGTACCTGCAATGCTATTATTGGAAAAACGGATCAAAGGTCATGGAACAGAGTATTTCAAGGATTGCATCGGGCGTTTGGTGCATAAATGAGTTCAGCCTTGTTAATGCTTTTCTCGTGGAGGGTGAAAAGGCATCGGCTCTTATTGACACCGGATGCGGGTACGGGAATATACGGAAGGTTGCTGCTGCAGCCTCCTCGGCTCCCCTGATTGTGTTGCTTACTCATAAGCATCCTGATCACGCAGGGGGAATTTATCATTTCCGTGATTGCCCTATCTACCTCAATGCTGAGGATGAGAATCTTACTTTTCTTGGCATGGGACTTGGTAATGAGTTCCGGAAGATGTATGCAAAGACAAGAGGGCCTGTGAAATGTCCCGGTATGGAGCAGGATCTTCTCGCGATGATTCCTGAACCGGAGCCCGACTGCGCATTTTCTTTCATCAATGCCGATGACGGGACACCGGTTGATCTTGGAGGAAGCGTGCTGGAATGCATCCACACACCTGGGCACACGGCAGGGTCGGTGTGTTACCTCGACAAGGGCCGCAGGATTCTTTTCTCCGGTGACACCATAAACAGGAGCATCATACTGATGAGGCAGCCGGACAATGGCAATGCGCTTATCGAGGAGTTCCTGCGTACGCTGAGGAAGGTCTGGGCGGCGGAAGCGGCGTTCGATGTTCTTGCAATAGGACATGATGGTCCTTTCATCGACAAGCGCATCATTCATGATTACATGCTGCTTGCAGAAGGTATACTGGAAGGGGCTGTCTGTGGCGCGTATGAAGAGAAGGGTTTCCGGAAAGGAGATGTTGCGAGATATGGCATGGCAGAACTCTGGTACCGTTGTGATCAGTAAGGGAAAATGCATTGTTTTCATGTCCTCAAGGAGGTTCTATGCTCCACTATTTTGAAGTTGCCATCATAGGAGGGGGTGTGGTTGGAAGCGCGATTGCGAGGGAATTGTCGCGCTATGATCTCTCAATAGCGGTTCTGGAGGAGAATCCGGACGTAGTCTGCGAGGCAAGCGGCAGGAATTCAGCTGTCGTGCATGGCGGTTTCGCATATGACAGGGGATCCCTTAAGGCGCGCCTGTGTGTCGAAGGCAACCGCATGATGGACGAGCTTTCCGCCGAGCTCGGATTCAGATTCATGCGATGCGGCAAGGTGCTTGTCGGCAATACCGATGAGGACATGAGGCAGCTGGAGAGAACTTTGCAGCAGGGGCTGGACAATGGCGCTGCGGGACTTGAGCTTATAGATCGCAAACGTCTGCATGAGCTCGTTCCTGCCGTTAACGGTGAATTTGCGATGCTGTCACGGAATTCCGGTATCATGGATCCGTTCCTTTTCACGATACGACTGGCGGAAAACGCTGTTATGAATGGCGTGAAATATTTCCTTTCCCATCGCGTACTGTCAATAAAGTGGAAGGACGGGCGCTATGAAGTGCATACATCTGCAGCTGATTTCTCGGTGAAGTGGGTGATCAATGCGGCAGGGAAAGGGGCGAAAGCTGTCTCGGACATGCTCGGAATCACAGGATACAGGGTCATAGGAAGCAAGGGAAACTATCTTGTCCTCGATAAACGCCTCGGCCCGCTTCTTCCCATGCCTGTGTATCCAGTCCCATCAAACAC
>CASFLH010000083.1 GCA_949295505.1 uncultured Spirochaetales bacterium
ATACAGGATTCGACATCGCAGATCTTGTCTCATCAGGTGAATTCTCCCCAAGAGACCTCACAAGGCTCTATGACGATATCACCGACATCTCCACCGACACGATTTCTCTGCATGCAGACATAAAGGCGGCAACAATCGACAACAAGAAACAGAGGGCTGAAGAAGGTGAAGAACAGGTCGAAAGCGCCGAGAACAAAGGAGACCAGGCAGGAACAATCCTCACAGGAGGCTCATCTGCCCAGACCGAAGGGACTGTCGCATCAGAGGCCATCGAACAGACCACGAATGCACTCGCTGATACATACGATGCCCTCACCGATGACAACGCCGAAGTGTCGCAGGAGCAGCTTGAATCGCTATCTGCATCAATGACCGTTCTACAGGAACTGCTCGGAAAGATGATTGCCGACAACGAGTATGCGGAGACGGTAAACGAGGATTCCGAGACGCTGGCTGAAAGCGTGGATGTCGAAGACTCCATCGAGGAACGTGACCCCTCAAGGATAAGGGGCATGTAAATACAGCTTTATTGAAATCAATAAATCCATAAACCAGCAAACCAATAACCAGGAGGTTTAATGAAACACATATTTCTTTCACTTCTCATCCTTTCCGCAATCATCTATCCGCTTCTGATTCTCACCAGCTGCAATGAGGAAGAGCTTCATAGCGAGGAGAAGACTTTCGGAGACAAACCCGCAATAGCAGAGGAAGCAGAACTTGAATCATATGAGCTTGAGAGGCGTGCAGAAGAAGCACGTGAGCTACTTATCGAAAGCCTGAAGGAGACGGCAAGCAATCCACATATGATCCGGGGAATCAACGGAGACAACGTGAATCTTAATGCCACGGAGGAAAGCACCGGGGCGAATGAAAACAGTGAGGTACTGATATGAAGAAAGAAAACAGAGCGGTGAACTCTCTATCACCAACGTCGAGAAGATTCCTGGCCATGACCGTAACCGTCACGGCATCAATGTCGAAGATGCTCTTTGCGGCAGGTGATGACCTTGGAATCACAGCGTATCTCGACACAATCCGATCCATCCTCATGGCAATCGGAGCAGGACTTCTCGTCCTTTCGCTCGGCACATGGGCAGTGAAGGCGATCATCAAGAAGAACATCGCACCTGAAGACTGGAAGGCAATCGGCGTCATGGCAATGGGAGGAGTCGTCCTCCTCATCGCACCAACCCTTGTCGAGACGATCTTCGGTTCATCACTCGGAGATACCGGAGCCTGATGATGACGAAGTATCCGGTGTTCCGATCATTGTACAAGCCGCTCTTCATGGGCGGCGTACCCCTTCTCTTCCTGTTCGCAGAAATCATCACCGTGGTGATCTTCATCGCATTGAGGCTCTATGTGCTCATTCTGCTGGTGATCCCAGTCCATGTCATTGCGGCGAGGTTCTACAGGAAGGATCAGTACTTCCTGTCCATTCTGATGGATGTGGCGGGACTCAGGGGGAAGACTTCAAGGCCAAGGAGGAAATCAGATGAAGTCATGGAAGAAATCTCTGACACAGCTGAGAACTCCTAAGTCTGTAAAGCCTTCTCTCCCGGAATATGTCAGCTGGATGTACTTCTACGATGAAGGCATAGTCGTGACGAAGAACTCGTATCTGCTTGCCTTCTTCGAGTTCGAAAGCCATGGCGATTACTATTCTGCGGACTACGATGATGCACTCACCGGAGCATTCAACCGCTTCCTCATGAGCCTTCCGGATGATACCGCCATCTGGTATGAATTCCAGAAGATGAAACCTCTGTCGCCTCTCTACGAGCCGATGGTGACTTCTTCATCACTTGAAATCGACTCGGAAATCGAGAGGCTACGCACTGAGTTCTTCCAGAGTAAAGGAATCGAATTCACGACAAGGCGCATCCTCACGCTCTGCTACAAACCAGCAACGACGAAATACGGATTCACGGAAGCATCCATCGAGAAGCTGAGGTCGTTGATCATCGACCTCAAGGGAAGATTCCAGGCTGTGGACATGGATGTGAGACAGCTTGGCAACGATGAGATCTGCACCTACCTCCATTCGATGATATCGACGAAGAAGTATGACATCAAAGAGCCCAGCGGAGCTTCAGTGAATCTTTCATGGGTGCTTGCAGACGATGACATCGATGAGACACTTGTTCCTCTGAAACTCGGAGAGAAGTACATTGCTGTTGTTGCAGTCTATGACTTTCCGGATATGACGCTTCCGGAGATGCTCACAAGCCTCCAGACAATCAATGGCAATATAAGATGGGTCACGAGATTCATCTCAAAGAGCCCTGCAAGCGCCAAGAAGATACTCGACACACTGCGCCGCCAGTTCCAGTCGAGAAGCTACTCGGCTCGTGATCTTGTCGCAAACACCATGTTCAATTCATCCATCACTCTCCTGGATCAGGATGCCGTGAAGGACTTTGATGAATGTCAGCTTGCACTCAATGACAACGGAACCTATGTAAACTTCGGCTACTACTCCGGCCTTATTGTCATAGAAGCCGACACAGAACATGAACTGAAGCGGATCTCACAGTCTGTGCAGATGATCTTTGCCCAGAACGGGCTTGTACATGTAAACGAAGAAACCAACCTCTTTGCCGCCTGGATTTCATCGCTCCCAGGATCCGTCGAATCAAATGTAAGACGGCAATTTCTCTCTACAGGAAACGTGGCAAGCATGCTGTCCCTCTCAAGCCCCTACCATGGAGGCAGGACAAACCACTTCCTCAAGCAGCTCACAGGCTGCGGACTTCCAAATGCCGTGGGACTGCTCTCAAACAACGACTACTACTATCTCAACCTCAATGGGGAGGCTGAGAATGGCGATACAGGACACACATTCATACTCGGGCCGACAGGAAGCGGAAAATCAGTGCTTCTCTGTTTCCTCGCATCATGCTGGCTAAAATACCCAGGATCCCGTGTCATCTATTTTGACAATGGCTGCACAAGCTTTCCTTTCGTCAAGGCAAACGGCGGTGTCTGCTATCATCCTGGACTTGATGAGACGACATTCCAGCCTCTGAGAAATGCAAAAAGCAATCCTGAACGCTGCATGAGATTCCTCTCCAGCATCGCAGGAGTGCAGAATGTAACACTGTCAGCAACCGACAGGAACAACATGCTCCAGTCGCTCATGGATCTTGTCGAGGGGATGGAATACCTCTCGATCTACAAGGAGCATCTCCAGGGCAGGAATCATGCCTCGGAGTTCGTGGCTGCACTCGAAAACTATACGGAAGGTGGCACATGGGGCAGTCTTTTCGATGCGGATGAGGATACACTCAATCCATCTGCATGGCCACGCCTGACATCAATCGAGATGGGAGAGCTGATGGAGATGGGAGATGAGGCGATCATCCCAGCTCTGACATACATAATCGGGCAGCTCAATGAACTTTTCGAGAGAAGGGATCCGACCCTCCTCATCCTCGATGAGGCCTGGGTCTTCATGAAGCATCCCGTCTTCAAGAACTTCATCGTCACATGGCTCAAGACGCTTCGCAAATACAACGTGTTCGTCGTGATGGCGACCCAGGAGATTACCGACTTCTCGGCTCTTGTGGATTCTGTAGTCACAAACTGCTACACGAAGATAATCCTTCCAAACGAAGAAGCCGGAAGCGATGTCCTGAAGCCCCTCTACACGGGAATCGGACTCTCAGAGAACGACATCCAGATCGTGAGCAATCCAGAGATCATGAGAGCGAAGAAGGACTACTACATCATGCAGCCTGACGGCAATGCCGTAGTCGATTTCTGCATAACGCCCGGGCAGCTTGAATACCTCAGCCCAAGAAAGAAGAAGGAGGTCTCAAGATGAGCAGCGTGATACGTGGCCTTCTTCTCAGAATCGGATATCTCTTCGACTCCCTCTACATGGCATTCAATCTGCGTTTCCAGGACTCATTCGACAACCTGATCGACGACAGGGGAATCGTGCCTCTGCTCCTCTCGTTCCTCCTCATCTTCGAGGTTCTATGGGTGGCCATAAGATGCATCCTGCAACAGAACATGAGTCTTCCGGAAATCCTCATGAAGTTTTTCCTTGTCATCATCACGATCCTCTTCATCAACAACCTCGACTGGTTCGTTGACGGGATAAAGACTCTCTTCTCCACCGCCGGATACACGGCAGCCGATGCGACATCAAGGAACGATCCGTCAGCATATGGTGTCGGATACATCGTCACACCGAGCGAGATATCGTCATCGGCACTCACATGCTTTGAACCTATTGAAAGCGTCATACAGGCAATCAACAACTACATCCTCTATCTTCAGAGCAGTGCTGGAGATGGAGGACTCTTCAGCGGCATCACCGGCCCGGTCATCGCATTCCTGCAATGCATTCCGTATTACTTTTTCCTCATCTGTGCCTACATCGTCGAGATCATACTTCTCGTTGTCCTCTCGTTTGCACTGATCAACATCAGCCTCTGGCTCATCGAGTTCGGACTTCTACTGATAATCGGCACTTTCTGCCTTCCATTCCAGATCTTTGAACCTACGAAGTTCCTGGGAAAAGGCGTATGGCCAGTGCTATTCGGACAAGGCCTGAAGCTCTTCGTGATCGTTTACCTTGTGAACCTCATTCCGGAGCTTCTTGAGCCGACTCTCTCTTCATTCATCCTTGCTATAGACACAAACGGGACAAGCCTTCCCTACGGTGAGATCATGACAGGACTTGTCTTCTCGATAATCACGGTCGTCACTTACTGCTATCTCCTGATCAAGGCACCTTCAATCGCTCTTGGACTCATCACTGGTACACCGACGATGGAGACCGTAGGATCGCATTTCGTGACCATGATGGGCGCAAAGTCAATCGGCGTTGCGGCGGCTGGTATCGGAGCTGCCGTGGCAGCTGTCACAGGCAGCATCGGCGGAATCTTCGGACGCATCTTCGGAAGAACAGGAAGACCTAAGCAGGAGACTACGACAAGCACTCCGACAACGCTTCCGGAAGTCAACACAAGCAAGCACCGCAGGGTG
>CASFLH010000084.1 GCA_949295505.1 uncultured Spirochaetales bacterium
CAGGAGAGATGACGGCAGAAGAAGGCACAGCGACTGTTCAGGCTGCATTCGAGCGCATTCAGAAGGAAACAGGCTATCAGTATGACTGGTGGACGAGCTGGACAGAGAGCGACTGGGAAAGAGTAGCGCCATAAAAAAGTGATTTTAAGTGTCAATCAAGGAGGTACTAAATGAAGATTGCATACACAGTCTGGACATGGCAGATGGATCCTTTCAATAAATTCGCGAGAAGCAATGACAAGGAAGTGCAGAAGATCGAGTTCGAGAAAGCTGCAAGGGAGATATCATTCCTTGGATACAAGGGCATCGAGAACTTCAACATCATAGCAGATACGTTCGGTGATGATATTGATTCGCTTAAGGCGATTCTCAATAAGTATAATCTCGATCTCACGGCTGTCTACACATATATAAAGACGGATTTCGATGCGGATGTTAAGATGGCCGAACGCTGTATAAAGCTGCTTAATGATATCGGCTGCGATATCCTCAATCTTCAGGGGCCGAAGCATGGGCCGGATGGTACTACCGAGAAAGACATTCTGGATACTGTAGAGAAGGCTACTATAATCGGCAAGATGGCACATGACCATGGTGTGAAGTGCTGTTTCCATCCTCACTGGGGAAGCACGGTTGAGAAGGAGCATGAGATAGCGCTGTTTGCAGAGAAGACAGATCCTGAACTGGTGCACTTCTGCATTGATACGGCTCACACGCAGCTGATGGACATGGACCCGATCAAAATCGTGGAGCAGTACAAGGATCGCATTGCGTACATGCATTTCAAGGATGTCGATCCAGATGTGACCATCACACCGGAGAGGCCGATGAACAGGTTCAGGGCTGTCGGGCAGGGCACTGTTGATTTCAAAGGTGTCTACAAGAAGCTCAAGGAAGTCGGTTACGATGGCACGATCTGCGTCGAGCTTGATTACCCGATTATCTGCAACTATCAGTCCGCTCAGACTTCAAGACAGTATATCCATGATGTTCTTGGCGAATAAGCCGAGAAGCGGGAACCGTGTGTTACCAGCACGGTTCCTCTGAGCTAAGGGAGGAAAAATGGACAGGACAAGGATAATCATAGATACGGATATCGGAGACGATGTGGATGATGCGCTCTCTCTTGCCCTCGCATTGGTTTCCCCAGAGATTGAGCTCTGCGGGATCACCACCGTGTATAAGAATGTCGGTATGCGCTCTGCCCTTGCCTGTGCCATTCTCAAGGTATTCGGCAGTTACGGGAAAATTCCCGTGCTGCCTGGTTATTCCCAGCCTATCCGCTATCATGTGGATGACAGCATAGTCCCGCATCAATGCAGGAACCTGCCTGAGGACGCCTGTGTGTCTGGAAAGCCGAGGGAGGCGGTGGATTTCATAATCCAGTCGGTGGCGGATGATCCTGATACGGTCATTGTCGCGATAGGACCCATGACGAATATCGGCATGGCGGTAAAGCTTGCCCCTGATATCATGAGGAAGGCGAGGATTGTCGCAATGGGCGGTGCTTTCACTGCAGTGTATCCTGAGTACAATATCATGTGCGACCCGGAAGCGGCTGACATCATGATAAACTCCGGTGCTGATATCTCGATGATTGGCCTTGATGTCACGACAAAGTGTGTCCTGACCAAGGAAGATGAGGCCCTGATTGCGCAGCAGAAATCGGAAGAAGGACGTTATCTTGCCGGTCTTTCCTCTATATGGCTTGAGACCAGCAAATCAAAGAAGATCACGCTTCATGATCCTCTGACTGTTGCGTATCTTATAAAGCCGGGGCTCCTGTCGATGCGTAGGGAACCGCTGAGGATAGAACTTGAGGGTACATTCACTAGGGGACTTACCGCTGTGTGCCGGACACCATTCAGACAGAGAGAGCCATATCCTGACAGTGTCGTGAACATCGCGGATGATGTCGATTCCAGCGGAATGAGGGACCTTCTTTTCTCCAGAGTGTTCGGAATCTGAGAAAACCTCTTTCCTGAAAGCTGATTCATGAATATCCTGTTTTCATTGAATAAAGGAAAACATCTGTTGTTTATTCCTTGCCGGATAAACTAAAATCTTATTGAAAGGGAGTGTTTGCATGGCGTGTACTCTGAAAGATGTCGCAATGGCTGCAGGAGTTTCTCCGGCAACTGTATCGCTTGTGCTGAACAACCGCTCCGGAATCAGCCAGGAGACAAGGGAGTCTGTCCTTTCTGCAGCAATGCGGCTTAACTATCCGATGCGGTCCTCGAATAACAAGGTGAACGCGTCAAGGCCGGTCTGCTTCATCAAGATCGCTTCGCATGGAGAGGTTGTCAATGATGATCATAAGGCATTCATCTCCGATTATATCGATGGAATAGAGAACAGAGCACGACGTTATGGCTATCCGCTTGAGATCAGATCCTACAGCGGATTTGATGTCCAGCAGATTCTCTCGGATATCTACAAGCAGGATTACAGCGGTATCATCATCCTTGCAACAGAGCTTCTGGAGAAGGATGTGCTCAAGTTCAAGGAATTGTCGATTCCCAAGGTGTTCATTGATGTGAACTACCCGCTCTTCTCCTTTGATTTCGTCAACATGGACAACGAAAGCGCTGTCTATACGGTCGTGAAGAGATTCAGGGACAGGGGACTGACGAAGATAGGACTTGTAAAATCGAAGACCTATACATGCAATTTCTTTCTCCGCAGCAAATATTTCTATGAAGTCCTGCATTATTTCGGGATGGAGATAAACAGGGACTGGATATTCGAAGTCGGCGCCTCCTTTGATAAAGCCTACGATGACATGCTTGAGAATCTATCATCATGCAGCAATCTGCCTGAAGGTCTGTTCTGCGTAAGCGATGTGATAGGGATAGGGGTCATGAAGGCTCTTAAAGAGAAGGGGATAAAGATACCGGAAGAAGTCTCTGTCATCGGATTCGATGATTCCCCGAAGTGCCGTATGACGGATCCTGAGCTTAGTTCAGTGAAGGTTCCTGCCTCTCTTATCGGCAAGAGGGCGTTTGAGTACCTGAGGAAACTGATGACCAAGGAACAGCGTATTGCCTCGGAGAAGATACTGATAGGATGTGATGTCATTCTCCGTGACAGCGTCCGCAAACCGGAATGATCTGCGTCCTTGTGATAGAATCATGATTATGGATAAGGAAGAACTGAGACAGCAGGTAGCTCTGTTCATGGCCAGATGCTATGCAAGAGGCCTGACAACCGCGACTGGCGGGAATATCAGCGTGCGCTGCGGTGAAATCATGCTGATAACCCCTTCCGGGAAGGATAAGGCTTCGCTTTCCCCTGAGGATATCGCCGAAGTGAGGATCGCTGATGGGAAGAATCTCACACCTGACAAGAAGCTCAGCATCGAGAGCGGGATGCATCGCCTGATCTACCTCAGAAGGTCAGATGCGTGGGCTGTCGTGCACTGTCATCCTCTCTTTGCATCGCTTTTTTCCGCCTCGGAGGAAGCAATAGATACTTCTCTGATTGCTGAAAGCTGGTTTTTGCTGGATAACGTTGAGAAGGTATCGTATGCTTTAATGGGAACGGAGAGGCTTGCAGAGGAAGTTTCCCGTTCTGCCATGCATGCCAATGCTCTTCTTCTGGAGAATCATGGTGCGCTTGCTATAGGAAAGGACCTGCTTTCTGCCTTTGACAGGATGGAATGCCTGGAACAGGCAGCTAAGCTGACTTATCTTTCAAAGGCAGTGCGTGTGCGTGGCCTGAACAGTGAAGAACGGGCTGAGATAGCCTGTATGAGATAGGAGATTTGTTATGGATAAAGCTACTCTTGGGGCTCTGAAAGACAGGGCATTCGAGGTAAGGTGCAGCACGATCCGGGAGATATCATCATTCGGGTCCGGGCATATCGGCGGAAGCATGTCGATAGTGGAGATCCTTACGTATCTGTACTACAAGGAGATGAAGACAGATCCTGCAGATCCGAAGAAGAAAGACAGGGACAGGCTTGTTGTTTCCAAAGGTCACGCCGGCCCTGCTGTCTATGCGACTCTTGCCTCGAAGGGTTTCTTCCCGGCAGATTGGCTGAAGACTCTCAATCAGGGAGGAACAAAGCTTCCATCCCATTGCGATATGACAAAAACCCCTGGAGTTGATTTCACAGGAGGATCCCTTGGTCAGGGCTTCTCTGCTGCTGTGGGAATCGCTCTTGGACAGAAGGTCCAGAAGATAGACGCCAGGACGTTCACCATCATCGGGGATGGCGAATCCCAGGAAGGACAGATCTGGGAGGCTGCAGAGTCAGCAGGAGCTTGGAAGCTGGGCAATCTCTTCGCTTTCCTTGACCTGAACGGACAGCAGCTTGATGGTTATACAAAGGATATCATCCCGCAGGAGCACATTCCGGAGAGATGGGCATCTTTCGGATGGGACGTTCATGTCGTGAATGGCCATGATTTCGAGGAAATCGAAAAGGCGATCGAGGAGGCAAAGCGCACTCCTGATATGCCGCATATGATAGTCATGAATACAATCAAGAGCTATGGTTATATCCCGGGAGAGGGCATCAAGAACAATCATTCAATGCCGATTACCCCGGAGAATGCGGAAGAAGCCATCAAGGCACTGAAGGAAAGGGAGGGAAGAGTATGAAGGATGCACATGTGTTTTCCCATTACAAGGAAGCTGTCATAGGAGCAGTTGTTGATCTTGCCGCAGAGCATCCTGAGGTTGTCTTCCTCGATGCCGATCTCTCGTCATGCATTGGTTCAACCACATTCCAGAAGGCATATCCTGACCGTTTCTTCAACTGTGGAATCGCGGAGGCGAACATGGCGGGTGTTGCTGCAGGACTCGCCTCGACTGGTCTTGTTCCTTTCATCCATTCGTTCGGCTGCTTCGCTTCCCGCCGTGATTACGATCAGCTCTTCATTTCCGTTGGATATACCCATCAGACTGTTCATGTCATCGGGTCCGATCCCGGCATCACCGCACAGTACAATGGCGGAACGCACATGCCGTTTGAGGATATTGCCCTGATGAGGCAGATTCCTGGCATGGTGATTGTCGAACCGTCAGATGCCCAGTCTCTTTATGAGCTGACGCTGCAGGTATATGAGAATGGACATTCCTCATATATCAGAACGCCGAGAAAAGGCATATGCTTCAGGTATTCCCCGGAAGACAAGATTGAGCTTGGGAAGGGCATTGAGCTTGCAGATGGCGGGGACGTTGCCATCATAGCGACAGGAGCTCTGATGGTTGATGCCGCTGTCGAGGCGGAGAAGCTTCTTGCCGCAGAGGGCATTAAGGCTACAGTCGTGGACCTTCATACGATCAGACCTCTTGATACAGAGCTCATCGAGAAAGTGGCTGCGCGTACAGGTCATGTCCTTGTATGTGAGAACGGACGTTATGCTGGCGGTGTCGGAGAGATGATTGCTGGTCACCTTGCAGCTGTGAACCCTGTGAGAATGGGATTCGTGAATGTTGGCGAGCGATTCGGCGAAGTCGGAAACCTCAAGTATCTTTCCGCCGCATTCGGATTCACAGGTGAGAATGTGGCTGCGAAAGCAAAGGAGCTTCTTGCAAAGTGAGACTGCAGCTCCAGCTGGAAACGATTCCTGTATGGGATGGGGTGAAGGAAGGAAGTGAGTGCTTCCTCTGTTCCCTCATGAAGAAAGCGGAAGAGGATGGCGTGAGATACTATCTCTCTTCCGCCGTCATGACTCCTGAGGTCCGTGTCGAGATGAATAAGCACGGTTTCTGCCCACATCATTCTGCAATGCTCGCAGAGAGCGGTAAGCCGCAATCCCTGGCACTGGCCATGGACACTTATTATGATGAGAATAAGAAAGTCTTCCAGCCGCATATCAGCCGTATACTTGAGGCGGGCAATGCCAGAAAGGCTATGAAGGCGGCGGAAGGGCTTTTCGAGGCGGCACATGAAAGGGAGAAGGGCTGTCTGATATGTTCGCGCATGGATGAGCGCCTGTTGCGTTACTGCTATACGGTTGCCTCTCTCTGGAGCACTGATCAGGATTTCAGGACAGCTCTTGAGAGCTCAAAGGGTTTCTGTCTCCATCATACAGAAGCTCTTATCCATACAGCCGCCGAAGCGCTTTCCGGAGATGATCTCATGGGCTTCTGCAAGTCGATGGCTGAGCTTCTGCAGAAGAATCTTGACAGAGTCCAGCATGATGACTGGTGGATGACCCAGAAGTATAAGAGCGAGAACAAGGACAAACCCTGGAATGGCGCAGAGGATGCGCAGAAAAGGGCTGTCTATAAGCTTATCGGAGAGGGAAGGGTAATCGATCCTGTCAGGAAGTGACACGCTTCCGGGGTTGCCTGAGAGGCAGCAGAAGCTGATCACGGTCGCGTTTTCCCTCATCTATCGTGCACCTTCTCAGCACATCTTCTGAGAAGGTGTTCTTGTCTATGTGCAGATACTCAATGAATCCGTTCTCAATCCTGTAGACCAGGAAGCGTTCCTTATCCGGGAAAAGCGAGAAGGCGAGTGTAAGCGGAGCCTTGCCGGCCTCATGGAATGCTATTGCCTTCATTTTCCGTTCCTTTGCAAGGTAGGACGAGGACCAGAAAAGGGCAAGGAGAGGCCCATTATCATCCCAGATGAGGATATCCGCGCCCATGAGATCCGCATCCACTGCCACCTGCCGCGGAAAGAATGGCCGCAGAGACATCACCAGCCGCGCTGATACCGTGCTGCGCTTCGGATGCAGCGGGCGTGGTATTTCCGGAAGCATGAAGAAGGCCTCCATTCCCTTGCGGAATGATTCAAAGATATCGAGAACCGCTGCTTCAGACATACTCAATCCTGGTTTCCATCTGGCTGACAGCGGAAATCGTATTGTAGATAGAGCATTCTGCTGCGGCTTTTGCAGCCAGTTCTTCGAATTCCGTCTTGTCCGTAACGCCTGCGGCTTTTATAGCCAGTATTGTTTTCTCCAGGGTTGTCGGAACCGTCTCGCGTTTCTCTCCTGTCACTGTGATTTCCACGCTCTCCCATCTCACGCTGTGCTTGATGGACAGCATGGTGAGGTAGAAGCAGCCTGACAGGGCTCCAAGGAGATACTCGTATGGTCCTGTAGACTGTGTGAAATCAAATTCCTTTCCGATTGAGTTCTCGAAAAAACGTCTGCTGTTATCAAAATGTGCTGTTATGACTCTTGTCTGTCCCATATGATGATTGTATCACATCGCAGACAGGGCGAGAGAAGCTGTATATGCAGTCGCGAATGCCCATGTGAGGCTGTAGCCACCGCAATCAGCATCAACGTTGATGATATCCCCGGCGAAGAAGAGTCCTGGCACGAGCCTTGACTCCATCGTTGCGGCATTGATCTCGGAGGTGTCCACGCCTCCTGCTGTTGACATGGCGCTCTGCGCAATGGGGGATGCAAGGTACCTTCCAGCTGAGAGTTTCCCGAGTATTTCTCTTTCCTCTTTCGCAGAGATGCTTGCCACTTTCTTCTCGGCTGTGTCACCAAGAATCGCAATGGAAAGTCTCGGGGGAAGCTTAAGTGCGTTTTTCAGCAGCATCGCGCCTTTGCTCGCCCTCATCTCCTTCATATCCATCTGGCAGAAAGATATCGTGATCTCTTCCTGACCGCTCAGGAGGTATGAGAAGTTCTCTGCCGCAGGTCCAGAGATTCCTCTTGCCGTGATTACTGCCGTATCGCTTACGCTTTTCTTCCCCTTCCTGAGTGTGATTCCTGTGGTGATTCCCTCGGCTTTGCGCAGGGAGGGAGAGAGCGCGAGGGCGGCAAGGGCAGGGCGCGCCGGTATTACCGTATGACATAGTGAGGAAGCTAGGATGAAACCTGAACCATCGGAGCCGGTCTGCGGATAGGCAGAGCCTCCTGCTGCAAGAAGAACCTTCTTTGCCAGAAGTGTCTCGCCATGGTCTGTCTTAATCTGGAAACTGCCGTCTTCCTTCTTTATCGAGATAGCCTTGCTTTCTATGATTTCCGGATTATGCGATGTAAGGGCGTGGAGGATGTCATGCGCATCTCCACGCTGCGGGAAGATCTTTCCGTTTTCATCTTCTGGCTCGATGCCGAGCTTCCTGAAACGGCTGATGATATCATCCGGGGTATGGGAATAAAGAACCTTCCTGATGAAAGGAAGGCTCCCATGATAGTGCGGCAGCAGTGATGTGACATCACCATTATGGGTGTAGTTGCAGCGTCCTCCTCCTGTAAGCAGGAGTTTCCTGCCGCAGCTGCCGCGCTCAAGTATCACTGAGCGGGGGAGAAGCGATGAGGCATAAAGGCCTGCGGCTCCTCCTCCTATGATCAGTGTATCTATCACTTCTCGTCCTGAACCACTGAAAGGTGCAGTTCTTCCAGCTGCTTCTCTTCTACATATGACGGGCTGTCATCCATCGGAGAGAGTGCCGCCGTATTCTTCGGGAATGCTATGACTTCCTTGATTGACTGCTCATTTGCGATAATCATGCAGAGCCTGTCGATTCCCGGAGCGATTCCTCCGTGCGGTGGCGGGCTGAAGCGGAATGCGTCAAGCAGGAAGCCGAAGCGCTCCTTTGATACATCATCTGGTATGTTGCAGATTCTGAAGATTCTCTTCTGCAGCTCGACATCATGGATTCTTATCGATCCGGAAGCCAGCTCATAACCGTTGAGAACGAGGTCATAAAGGTCTCCCTTGACGGAGCCTGGATCCGACTCAAGGGTATCCAGATACTCAACCTGCGGCATTGAGAACATGTGATGCGCGGCTTCCCAGTGTCCTTCATCCTCATTGTATTCGAAGAGAGGGAAGTCAATGATCCAGCAGAATTCGAAGCCGGGTCTTATGAGGCCGAGATCCGCGCCGAGGCGTGAACGGACAGCACCCATTGACGTGCAGCATTTCTTCCAGTCCTTCTCTGCGACAAGCAGGATGACATCGCCGTCTTTCGCGCCGGTCTCCGCAAGGACTTCGTTTTCCATGCCCTGGAAGAATTTTGATACTCCGCCTGCTATCGTGCCATTCTCGCACTTCATCCACGCAAGACCATGAGCACCGTAAATCTTAGCAGCGCTCTCAAGTTCCGAGAGGTATTTCCTTGTGTATTCATGTCCTTCTGTCTTAGGTGCTACGACATATTTGACGAATCCGCCTTCTGCCAGAGTGTCAGTGAATGCCTTGAATGATGATTTTGCGGCAAAAGATGATGCATCTTTGATCTCAACGCCGAATCTCAGATCCGGTTTGTCGCATCCATAGGTGTTCATCGCATCGTGATAGGCGAGGCGGCGGAAGTGTACAGGGAGCTCCACGCCAAGCACCTTCCTGAACACGCTTCCGAAGAGATCCTCCATGAGCTCAAGCACATCATCGCGCTTCACATAGCTCATCTCGATGTCCAGCTGTGTGAATTCGAGCTGTCTGTCTCCCCTTGGATCCTCATCCCTGTAGCAGCGGGCGATCTGGAAATACTTGTCGAATCCGGAAACCATCAGAAGCTGTTTGTAGAGCTGTGGTGACTGCGGGAGCGCAAAGAATTTTCCGGGATATATTCTAGAAGGCACAAGGAAGTCCCTTGCTCCCTCCGGAGTGCTCCTTATGAGCGTAGGAGTCTCAATCTCAAGGAAATCAGTATTGTAGAAATACTCCCTGATCGCCTTTACGATCTCGTGGCGCATCTTGATTCTTTTCTGCATGCCGAAGCACCTGAGGTCGAGATATCTGTATTTGAGTCTGAGATCCTCTCTCGAGTTGTTTTCCTCATCAATCATGAAGGGAAGCGTATCGCACTTCGAGAGCACCTCGATTCTCTCTGCCTTCACTTCAATCTCTCCGGTCGCCATATCCGCGTTGATCATCTCGTCTGGACGGCGGCGGACAACACCGCGTACCGCGATGCAGTATTCAAGCTTCAGCTCGTTTGCGCTTTCCTGCAGCTCCTCGCTCGCATCATCATCTACGACGACCTGTGTTATGCCATAGCGGTCGCGGAGATTGATGAAATGGAGAGCTCCGTGATTCCTGTTTCTGTGCACCCATCCGTTGAGTACTACCGTTTTCCCTTCATCTGCAGCTCTGAGACTGCCGCATGTGGCCGTGCGCTGCATGAATGCTTCTTCCATAGATTCCTCCGGATATCGAGGATATTACCATCTCAGGAGACAAAAGAAAAGCGAGCATGAGCTGTTTGTCCGTGGGGGGATCTGAGGTTTTCTGCGTTCATGCTCGCTGACTGTAATATCGCATTTTTATAAGGTTTTGAAAATGAAGAAATCGTGAAGATTTCACTTGTTTTATGAGATGAGATCTGAATTTATCCATCCTGTTGATACAGAACTCTTCCCTCCTGTTATGAAAAACAGCATCAAACAAGATGATTTTGTTTGGTTTGCGAACAATTGAACCAAATTTATCGATTTTTCAATATTGCTTTCCGAATGTAAAGTACTAAACCATTGTTTAGCAGGTCAGACTATCTCAGCCGGCTGATTTTACCCAGCGTAAAACAGGCTCCACCTTCCGATGGAGCCTTCCCGTCACCTGTTTCCTTTAGGCAGTTCACGTACAATGAAGCGGTTTTCCTGCAGGTAGCGGATTGCCTCCACCGCAGCCCTTGCAGCGCTTGTTGTAGTGGTATATGGGATATGTGCCCTCACAGCTTCTGTTCTTATATCATCATCGCTCTGTCTGGAGCGGAAACCCATCGGTGTGTTTATTATCAGGTCGGCTTTTCTTTCCCTGATGTAATCCACGATATTCGGATGTCCGTCCTGGGTTTTGAGGACAACGTCCGCAAGGATCCCTTCAGCATAAAGATCCCTTGCGGTTCCCTTTGTTGCCAGGATATGGAATCCCATTTCCTCAAGGGCCTTGGCAATGGGGACAATTGTCTTCCTGTCCTTGCTGTTGACGCTGATGATGACCCGTCCTGAGACAGGAAGCTTGTTGAATGCTGCGGCCTGGCTCTTCGCATACGCCTCGCCGAATGTGCGTCCGTAGCCGACGACCTCTCCAGTACTTCTCATCTCAGGCCCGAGGGCAGGGTCCACGTGCGGGAATCGATCGAACGAGAACACGGCTTCCTTGATTGCCCAGCCTGTTATGCAGCGTCCTTCCGCATAGCTTCCTTCTTCCTTCACAAGTCCCTGTGAAACCAGATCCTCTCCCTGCCATACGCGTACGGCGGCATCGACAAGATCCACACCGCTGGATTTGGAGATGAATGGAACCGTGCGGCTTGCTCTTGGATTGACCTCGATGATGTACAGCTTCCCGTCTTTTTCCGCAAACTGGATATTCATCAAGCCCTGCACGTTGAGGTACTGCGCGAGGCGCAGTGTCCATTCCTTCATCTCCTGCAGTATCTCAGGTTTGCTTTTATAAGGAGGGAACACAGCTGCGCTGTCGCCAGAGTGTATTCCAGCGGCTTCGATATGCTGCAGAATGCCTCCGATGTACACGGACTTGCCATCTGAGACCGCGTCGAGGTCATATTCAAAGGCGTCCTCGAGGAATTGGTCGACAAGTACAGGGGAGTCTGCTGAGACGGTGACTTCCGGCTTCCTCATGAACTCCTCAAGCCCTTCGTCATCATAGGCGATGAACATCGCCCTTCCTCCAAGCACGAAGGATGGTCTCAGAAGCACGGGGAATCCTATCTCATGTGCTTTCTCCTTGATTTCACCAACAGATGCTGCGCTTCTGTTCTCCGGCTGTCTGAGCTTAAGCTTCTTCACGACGCTGGAGAAAAGGCCTCTGTCCTCTGTCTCGTCGATGCTGCGCAGCGAAGTGCCGATTATATGGGCCCCGTTCCTTTCCAGCTCAGCTGCCATGTTGAGCGGTGTCTGACCACCAAGCTGAACCACGACATCCTTTGTCCCTTCTTTTTCCATGATTGCAAGGACATCTTCAGCAGTAAGGGGGGAGATATAGAGCCTGTCGGAGGTGTTGTAGTCAGTCGAGACTGTCTCCGGGTTGCTGTTGATCATCACAGTTTTCCTTCCTAGCCGCCGGAAGGCTTTGGATGAAAGAGTGCAGCAGGTGTCGAACTCAAGGCCCTGTCCGATCCTGTTCGGTCCTGATGCGACGATTATCACGGCATCTTTCCCGAGGCCTGTACCTTCGTCTTCCTCACCATATGATGTGTAGCAATAAGGGGTGAGCGCTTCGAACTCTCCTGCGCATGTGTCGACATAATGGCGCGCGCATACAGTCTTCCACGAAGGCTTACAGCCGGAAAGTTTCTCAATGTACTTGTCGGAAAGGCCTGCTTTCTTTGCTTTTAGGTAGAGCTCTTCCGAGAGATTTCCTTTCTCAAGCTCATCTTCCAGGGCTTTCTGCTCCATCAGCAGATCAAGGAAGTAGATATCGAAACCTGTGATAGCGGAGAGCTTTGCAAGGTCCGTCTCACCTTTCTTTATCGCTGTATAGGCTGCGAGGTATCTCAGCGGATGGGCTGAGCGCAGCAGGAGGTCGGCATCATAGCGGGTCTCGTCAAGCGGCATGATTCCTTCGAGTTTCTGCTCTGAGGACCGGAATGCCTTGTTCATTGCCTCAAGTGCCGTGCGGCCAAGCGCCAGCGTCTCGCCGACAGATCTCATCTGTGTGCCCAGCGCAGATGCCTCCAGCGGGAATTTCTCCAGCTCGAAGCGTGGAACTTTGACAGCAACATAGTCAAGGGCCGGCTCGAAGCAAGAGACGGATTCTCCCGTGATCTCATTCTGCACTTCGTCAAGGCTGTAACCGACTGCGAGTTTCGCTGATATCCTGGCGATGGGGAAGCCTGTGGCCTTGCTTGCCAGCGCGGAGGATCTGGAGACACGCGGGTTCATCTCTATGACAATCATCCTCGAGTGGTCAGGAGAGAGGGCGAACTGCACATTGGAGCCGCCGCAGTCCACTCCGACCGCTCTCAGTATCTCGATGGAAGCTGTCCTCATCTTCTGGTATTCCCTGTCGTTCAGTGTCTGGATTGGTGCGATAGTGATACTGTCTCCTGTATGCACTCCCATCGGATCCACATTCTCGATTGAACAGACGATGATGGCATTGTCCTTGTGGTCTCTCATGACCTCCATCTCGAACTCCCTCCACCCGATGAGGGATTCCTCGATGAGGATCTCATGAACGGGACTGATGGAAAGCGCATGCTCGCAGAGAGGAATGAAGTCCTCTTCCTTCTCCGCGATTGAGCCACCCATTCCTCCCAGCGTGAAAGAAGGCCTGATGATGAGCGGCAGGGGGATTTCCTTCTTGATTGCCAGCGCTTCTTCTATTGTATGGGCTATGCCGCTTCTGGCGCTTTCATAACCGAGGCTGTCTATGATTTCCTTGAAGCGTCCGCGGTCCTCCGCTTTCTCGATCGCATCCGCGGAGGCTCCGATTACCTTCACGCCGTATTTGTCGAGAATACCTTCCTTCTGCAGCTCCATTGTCAGGTTGAGCGCTGTCTGGCCTCCCATCGTGGAGAGAATCGCATCCGGTCCGACCTGGTCGAATATCCTTTCGATGTATTCCTTCTTCAGAGGTTCGAGGAAGATATGGTCTGCCAGCCCCGGTGTGGTCATCACTGTTGCGGGATTCGGGTTTATAAGGGAGACCTCATATCCTTCCTCCTTCAGCGCTCTCACTGCCTGATTGCCGGAGTAGTCGAATTCACATGCCTGTCCGATGACAATCGGGCCTGACCCGATCACGAGTATATGGTGGATATCATCTCTTCTCATCTTGCTTTCTCCATGAAGACATCGAAAATAGCCTCAGCTTCTTCCGGTCCCGGGGAGGCTTCCGGATGGAACTGCACGCTGCGTACGCGGAGCGTGTCATCATAAAGACCCTCAACTGTTCCATCATTTGCATTCTCGAACCATATTGAAGCGGTTGGGGAAAGGGAAGAGCGGACAGTCATGAACCCATGATTCTGGGCAGTCACGAAAGTACGTCCAGTGATAGTGTCGCGTACAGGCTGGTTCGAACCATGGTGACCGAACTTCATCTTCTCCGTTCTGCCGCCTATTGCGATCGTGATGATCTGATGGCCGAGGCAGATTCCTTCGATTGGCATCTTGCCAAGGAGATTTCTCACGAGAGATACAGCATCTGTAAGGAGAGCGGGGTCTCCCGGTCCGTTTGACAGGAAGAGCGCATCCGGGTGCACTGCAAGTACATCCTCCGCTGTCGCTGTATGAGGAAGAAGTGTTACAGCAGCACCTCTTTTATACAGGCAGCTTATAATAGACTTCTTGATGCCGTAATCAATGACAGCGAAGTGGACAGCCGGATTGGCCGGGGCTTCTTCGAAACCTTCTCCGAGAGAGGGGTTCGCAATTGTGGTACGGACTGAAACGCCATCGATGAGGTCCCTTTCGGTGATGAGAGGGAATGATTCAAGCCTTTCTTCTGCTTCCTTGCGTTTCTCCGGCGTGAAGATGACTGCGTTCTGTGATCCATGGTCCCTGAGATGAAGTGTCAGTGAACGGGTATCCACGCCTTCGATTCCCATTATCCCATGGTTCTTCATGAATTCATCCAGCGTGATACGGCCAGCCATCACAGGACCGCGATAAAGCTTCCTGATTATAAGCGCAGAGGCTTTGATGCCATTGCTCTCATTATCTTCGGCGGTGATTCCATAATTCCCGATCATAGGACTCGTCATCGTGACGATCTGTCCTTCATATGAAGGATCGGTGAGGATTTCCTGGTATCCGGGGATTCCTGTATTGAATACAGCTTCTCCGATGCTGATGCCGCAGTCTGCTCCGAATGCGGTTCCCGTGTATTCCTTACCGTCCCTGAGTCTTAGTATTGCCTGTCTTTCCATCTTTTTTTCCAAGGAATAGTACAGTGAATCGGAAGAGGTTATCAACGGATTCGAAACAAAAACAACACTGTGCAACAAAGCTGCAACATTATTTCGAGATAGTTATGCTGCCTTTTTCTGAAATGGCTTTCACAGCCGCATCTTCCGCGCCACCTGCAGGCGCGGTTTTCTCTCCGTATATCGTGGCGTTCCCTGATGTGTTCCATCCGATGCTGCGCTCTCCGGCGATGATGCTTATAGCGCCGGATACGGATTCGGCTGCAAGGGTGCTCTCACCGATAGGGACGATGTAGATACTGCCGTTTTCAGTTGTTGCTTCAACGTCTCCCAGAATCCCGATCGCGCGTATGAAACCTGATTCATTCTGCATTGAGGTTGTCTCGGAGAATGTGTCAGTAAGTATCATATTGCCTGAGCGGCTATCAGTTCTGATTGTGTCTGATGATACGCCGGTAAGCATCATGCTGCCGCTTTCTGTGCTTATCGAGAGATCCTTGGACATGAAGCTCTCCATTGCGATATCGCCAGAAGAGGTATTTACCTTGATGGATGCGAGGCGCTGCCATGATGGAAGAGACAGCTGGAGGATGCCGCGTCCGCCTGTCCTGATGGTTATCATGCTGCCGTCTTGCTCAATATGGAGATTTCTTGCCGGATGGCGTTCGATCAACAGGTCGGAACGGCCTTCCGCTGATATGAATACAGAGGTGTTCTCCGCTTCGATGATCAATTCCGTCAGATTGGAAACAGGTATCATTGTCTGAGGATCTGTATCAGCTATAAGGAGGCTGATGACGAGAATAGCGGCTATTATCACAGCCGCGGCGATGCAGATCGGTAATCTCAGACGGGTTATCTTTTTCATCACTCGCCTTTGCGGAACCGCTCGTCCCAGTCCTTCTCCTTGTCGTAGTCTCTGCGGAGGTCCTCATCCTCCTGCCATTTCCCATCATTTCCCGCTTCTTCGAAACTGACGTCTATTGTCTCGCCTTTGTGATGGGTCTCTCTGATTATATCATCTTCTGTCTGCATGGGAAGAATCAAGGCAAGCATCAGGTATATCGCTATGCCGGGGAATACTCCTGTGAAAAGCACTATCAGGAACACAATCAGCCTTGTCATTTCCGGATTGAGTTCCCTCCATTCCGCAAGCCCTGTCACGACTCCGAATATCTTTCCGCGCGGTGAGCGCGTCCATCGTCTCGTTTTCATTCCGCCCCCTCAGACTCCTGCCTTCTTCCGCAGTTCTGCCAGCTCTTTTTCTATTTCGTCGGATTTCTCCATTTCGGAAAAGCCTTTCTCAATCGTATTCTCTGCGTTCATCATGTCAAGTTTCTCCTCCATTTCACGGAAGCGGGCCTCTGTGTCGTGGCGCATGGTTTCCCTTGCTTTCTTCTCATTGCGCGCACGTTCCTGCTTTTCCCTGAGGATCCTGAAGCGCGCTTTTGATTCCGACAGTTTGTCTTCCAGCTCAGCGATGTCCTTGCGGGCTTCCTTGACTGTGTTTCTGTTCTCTTCCATCATCCTGCGGAGTCTCTCAGAGTCCTTTTTTGCCTGTATCTTCTCGGAAAGAGCTTCACGGGCAAGATCATCCATGCCTTTCGAGACGGCAAGCATCGCCCGTTTCTCCCAGCGCTCCGCTGCTTCTTCCGCTTCTTTCATGTCCCGGTCGATCTTGGCGCCTTCTGCCATGGAAGAGGCACACGAGCTTTTGAGCTCAATAAGCGTGTCCTCCATCTCCTGGATCATCATCCTGAGCATCTTCTCCGGATCTTCCGCCTTGTCCAGCATGGCATTCATGTTTGCGTTAATGATGTCAATGAATCGTGAGAATATATTCATACTCATCCTCATGCATAGATTATGCCAAAAGCCCATGAATCTGTATATTGCTCTTAATGAATGGTTAACTGAGCCTGGAAATGGTATAATCCGCCATATGGGAAGAGAGAATATCCGGGAAGGTATTGGCGAAAGCGAGGTCTACCTTGACTTCATAGAATCTGTGTCCCGCGCCGCGAAGGTTGATCGCCCTGTGATACTCGTGGGGGAGAGAGGCAGCGGCAAGGAGCTTGCTGCCAGAAGGCTTCATTTCCTTTCAAGGCGCTGGCAGGGACCTCTTGTGACTGTTAATCTTGCCTCCCTTCCGGAGTCCCTGATCGAGACTGAGCTTTTCGGATATGAAAGCGGGGCGTTCACTGGGGCGCGCGGTACAAGAAAGGGGCGTTTTGAGGAAGCTGAAGGAGGTACGCTCTTCCTGGATGAGATAGGTCTTGTTCCTCTCTCCGTGCAGGAGAAGATACTGCGTACGGTCGAATATGGTACATACGAACGTGTCGGCTCTTCGGAGACGAGGCATGCCGATGTGCGGATTGTCTCCGCCACGAATGCGGATCTTCCTCTCCTCGCGAAGCAGGGGAAATTCAAGGAAGACCTGCTGGACAGGCTTTCGTTTGAAGTGCTTTTTGTCCCTCCGCTACGTGGGCGTGGCAGGGATATCATGCTGCTTGCCAACCATTTCGCGGCAAGGATGGCGACGGAGTGCCATCTTCCAGATGTCCCGTATTTTTCCCCGGAAGGGGAGCGGAAACTGATGGAATACAGCTGGCCCGGGAATATAAGGGAACTGAAGAACACAGTTGAGCGAGCCGTCTACAGGAGCCGGAGCCAGGTGATAGATGAGATTGAGTTCAATCCATTCAGCAGTCCTTTCAGGAAGCTGCCGCAGACGGAGGATGAGGATGCGGATATTCTTTCCACCTGGGATCTTGCCGACTATCCCCATGTGCATGGTGATATCGATGCCGCTTTCTTCAGGAGGGCTCTGGATCGGAGCGGTGGCAATCAGCGGCGTGCGGCGGAGAGCCTTGGTATTACCTATGATCAGTTCCGCGGTATCTACAGGAAGCTGAAGGACCGGATCAGGCCGGTCCCACAGGAAGAATGAGCGCGAGAAGCAGGTAAACCACAGCCACGGGCAGAAGTCCTGTCGTGATTGCCGCCAGAATCCATAGAGCCCGTACCACCCATACAGGTATCCGCAGATAGCGGGCAATTCCTTCCGCTACGCAGAAGATGATTCCGTTCGGGACCCGCTGGAGCTTTCTTCTGTATTCGCTTTCACGCATTTTCCTTCATTTTCTCCTTGATTCTCCTCAGTTCATTCTCGATAGCCTCTTCTTTTTCGATTGATTCAAAGCATGGCCTGATTCCGCTTGAAGGTGCTGTTATATCGGCTTCAGCCTCCCATTTCTCTATGCGCGAGGAAAGCTCTTCGAGCCGTGCTTCCCACTCTGCTCCCGTGTTCTTTTCCATGATCTCATTGGCCCTGATCCTTTTCCTTGCGTTCTGTGCTCTCGCTTTCAGCTCCCCGGATCTGCTTTTCATTTCCGCAAGCCTCTCATCGATTTCCCCGAGTGTTTCGCATAGTGATGAGATAACCGATGAAAGGGAGGAGAGGAGTTCTTCGTCACGCTCGGCTTTCCTTGCGATTTCCAGCTTTGCTTCCGCCGCTTCACGCGCCATTTCATCGAGGCCGCGGATAATCGCAAGCTGCGCTCTCTCTTCCCATCGCTTTTCCGCTTTCCTCTCTTCCGAAAGTCTTCTCTTCACGCCATTTTTCTCGGTTTCCTTCCCGGCAATCGTCTTCCTGATATCCGTTCTCGCATCTTCCAGTTTCCTTATTGAGAGATTGATCATTTTTTCCGGATCCTCTGCTCTGTCCAGTGCGGAGCTTATGTTCGCGGAGATTATGTCTCCTATTCTCTTGAGTGTGTTCATGTCTGTTTTCTCCTTATTTGGCATATGCAATGAATGTGCCAATTCCTTATTCTTGCCGATATTTGCAAAAATACAGGTCTAATTAACCTGTATATGGTTGAATTAACCTTATTCTCTCGCGGATGATTGCGGTTGAATACTGTTTTCACGTCAGTTAGAATCGCTGTATGGACCTATATATGGTTGCTACCCCGATAGGGAACCTTGAGGATATTACATATAGAGCAGTCAGAATCCTTGGCTCTGTTGATGTTATCGCATGCGAGGATACGAGGCATACAATGCAGCTTCTTTCCCATTATGGCATCAGAAAGCGTCTAATAGCCTGTCATGCCCATAATGAGAACGAGAGCGCGAAGGGGATTATAGATCTCCTGGATAGCGGCATGAGCGTCGCTTACTGCTCCGATGCCGGCACCCCCGGAGTTTCTGATCCAGGCGCACGCCTTGCGGAGGCTGTGAGGGAAACCAGGAGACATCGGGTTGTCCCCATTCCAGGCGCATCTGCTGTGGTGACGCTTGTTTCTGCTGCGGGGAATATCGGGAAGATCTTCACTTTCGAGGGATTCCTTTCCCCGAAGAAGGGAAGAAGGAAATCCCGTCTTGAAGCTCTCCGTGCCCAGGGCAATGCCTTTGTGATTTACGAGTCTCCATTCCGAATCCTCAAAACGCTTGAGGATGTGAGGGAGGTCATTCCTTCCTGTCGTGTTATTGCGGGACGGGAACTTACGAAAGCATATGAGGAGATCATTTCCGGACATGTGGATGAGGTGATCGAGTCTCTCAGGAGCAAGGACAGGGTAAAGGGGGAGTTTGCCGTCATAGTGGTCCCGGAGGTCAATGATGATAACGCTGAAGAAGATACGGAGCCTGAAGCCTAGAGTGCAGCTGAGGAAGGCGGCTGATGTCTTCCATGAAGCGAATATGGAAGAGACTGAGGACGGATATCTTGAATCCGTCCTTGATATAATCCTTTCCTCTGATCTTGTCAGTGAGGCTGACGGGGATAAGCTCCGCTCATATTTCAGCAAGGGACGGGGTGTCGGCTATGAGGATATTTACTACAATGTCCTGGCGATTCTCGGCGATTCCCCTTCCGACTGGGATAAGCGCAACGAGGAAGGGGATGTGGACTGGTCTATGCGGCACACGCTTGAGCATGCGCTTTTCCTTGATCATCTGCGCTCTCCCTACAACGTCGGTGCGATTTTCCGCAATGCTGAGGCTTTCTGTGTCAATGAGATCATCCTCGCTCCCGGGACAGCGTCTCCTATGCATCCCAGGGCTGAGCGGACATCAAGGGGTACGGTAGAGGCAATTCCATGGAGGGAAGGGGAGATAAGCAGCCTCCGGAGTGACGTGGTTGTCTTTGCGCTTGAGACAGGTGGCACGGATATAAGGGAATTCCGCTTCCCTGAAAAAGGTGTGTGCATCATAGGCTCAGAAGAAACGGGCATCACGAAAGAAGCCCGGGAACGGGCAGAGAACGACGGGGGAATTGTCACAATCCCGCAGTTCGGCGCAAAGGGTTCGATAAATGTCGCCTCAGCGGCAGCGATTCTTCTTTACAAATGGATTGAGGACAGCAGCTTCTGAGGTTTTTTTCAGAAAATGCCTGCACTCAGCCTTTGTCCTGACTGTAACGGCAGAGATTCCTCAGGCCGTCTTCCACTCGCCTGTTGAATGAGGATGGCGGAAACAGTCCTTTCTTGTCACGCTGGCCGCTCTTCATGCCTGTCAGCAGCTCGATTCCTTCATCTACATCGGATATGGCCCAGATATGGAAAAGCCCTTTGTCCATTGCCTCTTCAATCTGGCGTGGCAGTATAAGAGATGAGGTATTCTGCCTGGGGAGCATGACACCCTGTGTGCCGGTGAGACCGGATACAGAACATGCGTTGAAGAATCCCTGGATTTTTTCGTTGATGCCGCCGACAACCTGCAGCGCACCCATCTGGCTTACCGATCCTGTCACCGCAACATCCTGCCTGATCGGGATTTCCGATATCGCGGAAAGAAGCGCGTAGAGTTCTCCAAGTGACGCGCTGTCACCATCGACTTCAGCATAGCTCTGCTCAAAGCAGATGCCTGCATAAAGAGACAGGGGGAATGTCTGCGCGTAGCGATGCCTGAGATATCCTTCAAGAATCAGAAGGCCTTTGTCATGGATGCCTCCGGAAAGTCCCGCTTCGTGCTCTATGTTTACGATGCCCTCGTTGCCGGGAGAGACCGTCGCTGATATGACCGCGGGTGTTCCGAAAGATGATACGCCCCTGTCCATCACCGCGAGGCCATTGACGATACCGACTTTCGATCCGGAGAGGGCGATTACCATATTGCCGCATCGTATCTCTTCGTTGATGTTCTCCTCGGAAAGTGAGGCATGCCAGTCCCTCTTGTACAGGACTTCTTCCACATCCCTGCCGGTAATCGTCTTCTTCCCGCTGTGCATCGCATGGAGATTTGCCTCTTCGAGGATATCTCCGAGAAGCGAGAGCTCTGTCGTAAGCTTTCCCCTGTCTTCTGAAAGCCAGGAGGAGTATCTGAGAAGTTCCGCATAAGCACTGTCATCAGCAGGCAGGAAATCCTTTCCGGCTGCTTTCAGGTAGCGTACTGTCCCTTCCATGTTCTTCTCCGTGCGCGGCATGGTGTAGTCGAACTCAGGAGCGATGCGGAAATAGCGGGTGAATTTCTCATCTTTCTCTATCAGGCGGTTGTATGTCTCTTCTGTTCCGATGAGGATGATCTTCGTGAGAACGGGTATCGGGGCAGGGCGGATTGTTCCCAGCATTTCTCCTGGAACCAGCCCAGAAGATAGGGATCGCTGTGTCATCTCAAGATAGCGCCTGAGTGTTTTCCATAACGCTTCATCCCCTGTTATCTCTTCTGCATTCATTATAAGAAAGCCCCCTGCTGCTCTCTGATAGGATCCTATCTCGATGGAAAGGTGGGGCGGCAGATCCCTTCTTGCTAGTCCGAACAGGGATTCATGCGAAGGATGCGTTTCGATGACAGCCGTGCGTTTAGAGCCGGGAATCCTGTCCAGAATGATGTTGAGGGTATATGCTTCCGGACAGTCTGTGTAAGGTGGAAGGGAGGATATGAACGGACTGATTGACTGATCTGCCCATCTGTTCTCAATCTCTTCCCGGCTCATGTTTCCATTTCCGTAAGCGATGAGGTCTTTCTGGAATATCCTGGCTTTCCCTGCAGGGAACATCAGCAGCCTTATATTCTGCTCCTCTCCAGACCATGCATAGGCTGCATCGAAGACCATGCTGTCCTTTTCAGGCAGCTTGCTGATCTCCTCCATTACGGCAGTAAGCCGCCCCGAGCCATCTTCTCCCGAGAGGAATATGTTGTATCCGACGCGGTCTATGGAGAGCCCGAGCCTGAGGAGGCTGATTGCCTTCTCCTGTCCTGTGATTGCTGTACCGGGCTCGATCCGGTCGAAAGATGTCTCTGGCGTACTGAGCCGCAATTCGTCTGTAGTCAGTTCCCTGGTCATTGACAAGCATTATAGCAGACATCGCGGAGAGTGTATCCGCATACATCTGCCTTCCTGTGGATTCTTTGGCTTCAAACGGATTATACTTTCCATATGCGCGTTAAGGAATACACGGATGATCTTTACAAGAGACTGATGATAGATTCGTTCCCTTTCGACTATTCTCTCAATGGTGTGCAGATCGGGGCGCCTGACAGGGAGCTTAAGAAGGCAGCATTCGCAGTCGATGCATCTTTTGACACCATCGACAGGGCTGCGGCAGGCGGAGCTGACGTGCTTGTCGTGCATCATGGGCTTTTCTGGGGCAGTCCGCTTGCCATCACAGGACCTCATTACAGGAGGGTCAAGAGGGCGCTGGACAGCGGTCTTACGCTTTTTGCCGTGCATCTTCCCCTCGATGCTCATCCGATGTATGGCAACAATGCGCAGATGGCTCTGACGCTGGGCATGACGGAATTCGATCCTTTCGGTGATTACAAAGGGGTGAAAATCGGCTTCAAGGGACATCTTCCCTTCCCGATGACCATTCCTGAGATCGCAAGACTTCTGGGGTTCTCTTCCGATACAGGCATGCAGGTCGTTAAATTCGGCCGTGACATGATTGACACCGTGGGAATCATTTCCGGAGGGGCGGGGGATGATGTTGATCAGGCAATACGGGACGGACTTGATCTCTTCATAACAGGCACGGCTCCTCATGAGATATTCCACACTGTCAAGGAAAATGGCACAAACCTGCTTGCGGGAGGTCATTACAGGAGCGAGGTCTTCGGGGTGAAGGCGCTGATGAGACTTACGGAGAGGGAGATGGGTATCGAATCCTTCTTCATTGATGCGGAGACCGGGCTTTGAGAGGCAAGAGATTTCTTCCATTCCTGCTGTCGGCTTTCATCATCGTGGCAGACCAGATCTCAAAGGCCCTGGTTGTTCATTTCATTCCTGAGGGTACGGTCGCGGCTAGGTTCTTCGGTGACTTCCTGTGGATCTGCCATGTACGCAACGATGCGGTGGCTTTCTCCATGGGATCAGGGCTTCCTGTGTTCGTGAAATACGTGCTCTTCATCGCGTTCCCGGCTCTGCTGATGGTCCTGCTTTCATTCGGCATAGCCTCAAAGCGCTTTGACGCAGAGCTTACAAGTGCCGAGAGATGGTGCATGGCCGGAATCGTGGGCGGCGGAATCGGGAATATAATCGACCGCGTTTTCCGCTCGCTGAGAGTCGTTGACTGGATTTCGACCAATAATTATGGATGGTTCGGCATGGAGCGGTTCCCTACGTACAATATCGCAGATGCATCTGTCGTTGTTTCTGTGATAATCCTTGTTATAGCCGTACTTGCTGATGATAGAAGGAGAAAACATCTTGAACAAGAAAGGTAAAACAGTTGTCTTCATGATTATTGCAACACTGCTGAATCTCGTGCTGCTTGCAGTGTTCTTCCTGCTGCTTTTCGCATTTCTTTTCGGCTTGCTGCCGACACTGGTTCCTGCCGTGATGGAAATCCCGGCTATGAGCTTTGTCCTACCTCTTCTGTGGTTTGGCGGTGCGATATTCCTTTCATTCCTGGTCTATTCCAGGCTTATCAGATGGGCAACGGTGAAATTCGATCTTGAAAACAAGCTTGATCCTATCTTCACGCCGAAGAAGAACAGAAGGGAAAGGGGAGAATGAGCCTTGCGCTTTGTTCCGGTTCATTCGCTAGATGACATCTACTGGTACTCTTTCAATGATGAGCCGATAGCCACAGGTAGCCCATATATAACGCCAAGGCTGTCGGATCCTGCTTTCCTGCTGCCTGATGAATCCCCGGATGCGCTCTGGCATCTTTTCGTGCATACATGGCGGGGTATCGAACATTACACATCCACATCCGGCCTTGAATGGAAGCATGAGCATCTGGTGTTCCTGAGAGCCAGTTCACCATTCATCTACAAGGAAGGCAGTGTCTATTACATGCTTTTCGAGACACACTCACGTTTGTCACGCTCCAAGGGGGAATCGTCTGATTCCTCCCGCATCATGCTCTCAAGCTCATCTGACTTGGCCCTGTGGTCCCAGCCGAGAAAGATTCTCGACAGCGCGGATGTACCTCACTCTTCATGGCGTGGAGGACGGCAGATGGTGTCAAGGCCGCAGCTTATACAGTGGGAGGGGCGTTATCGGCTTTATTTCGGAGCAGGAGAAGCTGTGATGTATGATAGCCGCGAGCGGACAGCTGCTTCTCTCATGGTGGCTGAGTCATATTACATCGAAGGTCCGTATGATATAGCGGTTGCCCCTGTGATGAGCCCTGATCCCGATGGGAAATACATGAATCTTGCTGCCGGGTCCGTGCGTATCATTCCATGCTCTGACGCCATAGCCGCTGTCTGCTGCACAAGGTTCTATGATGCGGTGGCGAGGAGATCCCGGTCAGTGATGCTTCTGTCACACAGTGCCGATGGCTTTTCCTTTGATGAGCCTGAGATAATGCAGACAACGCCTGATACAGGCTGGGCGTCCGGATACATCACTTCATGCGATCTGCGGTACAAGGAGAATGAGGAGACGTGGTACTGCTATTATTCAGCAGATGGTTATCCTGATTCACGTCTGCCGATCAGAAGAGAGTCACTTGGGCTTCTTTTAGGGAGGAAGAGATGATAGATCTTCATTGCGATACAATCTGCTCTATCTGGAAATCCGATGGGGAGAAGAATCTTGTAGAGAACAACTTCAGCATCGACAGCAGGAAGCTGAGGGACGGCTCCGTCAGGGGACAGTGTTTCGCGCTTTTTACCCCGATGTATAACTATGTTCCGGAAAAACACAGGGATAAGACACCATGGGATATCATCTGCGATATGCATCGGACATTCCTTAGCGAGATCAGCAGGGCCGGAATTCCTCAGATGCTGAAGGTTTCGGATCTGGCAGACGGCAATGTCCATGCAATCCTCACAACTGAGGAAGGGGCGTGTATCGAAGGGAATATTTCCAGGCTGTCCGTTCTCAGGGAATGGGGCGTTAAGATTTTCGGACTGACATGGAACTGGGAGAATGAGCTGGGGTATCCAAATTCAAAGGATCCGGAGCTCATGTCAAAAGGCCTTAAGGAAAAAGGTATCGAGGCGGTAGAGGAGTGCAGCAGGCTTGGTATTATCGTTGATGTGTCCCACCTGAGCGATAGAGGGTTCTGGGATGTCGCGGCTCACTCAAAGCTGCCATTCGTAGCGACTCATTCAAACTCCAGAAGCGTAACCGGCGTCACGCGCAATCTCACCGATGAGATGCTCTGCTGTATTGCGGACCATGGCGGTGTCGCCGGCCTCAATCTATGCCCCGCCTTCCTTCATGATGAGACTGCAGAGAGGGAAGAGGATTCAGAGAGCCGGATCGAGGATATGGTCAGACATGTTCTTCACGCGTACAGGACAGCAGGAGAGGATGTACTTGCCATCGGCACTGATTTTGATGGGATAAAAGGAAAACTGGAGATTCCTTCGCCGGACAGATTCCATCTTCTTCATGATGCGCTTGAGAAAAATGGCATGAAGTCATCCGTTCTTGATAAAATGTGGTATAAGAATGCAGAGAGGGTTTTCCTCTCAGCGGAGGTTTGATATGAAACGTATTCTTGCTTTGCTTCTTGTTGCTGTGGTCGCAGCTGGTGCTGTTTTCGCGAGCGTTGATCTGAAACTGGCTCTTGGAGGACAGTCCAACGGCAATATCGAGATATCGGACAGGAGCACTCAGTTCGATTTCACGGTCGATGCCGAACTGGATATGGATTTCAATCGCGGACATGGAATGCTTGTTGGCCTTGTGCTGACAAAGAGCGATATTGCCATGAGTGTCGGATATGCCTATCAGACAGACATCAGCTCATCCTGTGATTTCATCCTCGGAGCCGGCGCAACTGTCGTGATAAAAGATCCTGTTGAGCTGAACTATTTCGTGACAGCTGACTTTGACTTCCATGTCACCCAGGATATGTTTGTCAGACTTGGAACCGGTATGCTGCTGAATCTTGGCGCTCTCAATGATAACTATGGAAAGAACTGGGCTATCACGATTCCTCTTCCATCACTGGCTATCGGCTGGCATTTCTAATACAAGCATCGGAATATCTTAATTGCATTAATTTCCCAATGCTGGTATATTCCGATGCAGCAATGGGGCCGTAGCTCATCTGGTAGAGCGTCAGGTTCGCAATCTGAAAGTGGCGAGTTCGAGTCTCGTCGGCTCCAAATGATTTAATGTTTGTGGTGTTGAGCGACAACTCTTCTCGTTACAATCGAAGGTTTTGAGGACGGGAAGAGTTTATTTTGACTCTGAAATCGACAACTTTCTCGTTATCATTGCGTTTGATATACAACTTTCTCGTTATCATTTCTCGATTCCCGTCTGTATGTTGAGGATTAACGATGGATTGCAGGATGATACCTAAGGACTGAAGTGAAGGTTTGGGGCTATAGGAGTGTAAAATGGAAGGGTTTCTTCCTTGTTTATGTTGGTTTTGCAAATTAAACATTACAGGATGAAACCCTTTCTTGTCTCTATATGTTATTGTCTGTGCTTACCTCTCTCCCCACATATTTCTGTATAGAGCCATTGAATCGGAAGTGGCCGCAAAATATCAGACGATATCAGGATTACTAACGCGAATTGCTGATGGGATTTTGCCTTGTAAATGAAACAACTCCCTGTTTGTTAGGGAGTTGCGAGTAGTGGAGATGATCGGAATCGAACCGACTACCTATTGAATGCCATTCAATCGCTCTAGCCAAGTGAGCTACATCCCCGAAAACTGAAAGAGACTATATCAAGAAGAAAGAATAATTTCAACTCTGGCTTTCTTATGTATTGCAACAGGGGGATTTCACCGGTATTCTTCTCTCAATATTTCAGAAATAAGGCAGGGCAATGATGGATAAGAAGATCAAGGTTGCTGTCATCGGGGCTACGGGAGCTGTAGGACAGGTATTCATGTGGATGCTTTCCGATCATCCGTGGTTCGAGCTTAGTTATGTTACTGCGTCGGCGGCGAGGGTAGGCCAGAAATATGGCGCTACAGCTCACTGGGTCATGCCTTTTGAGATGCCCGAATCCATTAAGGATATCGAGGTGAAGGAATTCAATCTTCCTGAAATGACAAAGGCTGGTGTCCGCATCGTGTTCTCCGCTCTTCCTGCTGCTGTCGCAAGAGAAGCAGAACCTCAGCTCAGGGCAGAAGGCTTCTATGTTTTCTCCAATGCAGCTGCCATGCGCTATGATTCGGATGTTCCTATTCTTATTCCGGAGACGAATCTTGAGCAGCTTGATCTCATCAGGGAGCAGGGATACCCGCAGACAGGTTTCTGTGTGACCAATGCCAATTGTGTGACCACAGGTCTTGCAATGGCGCTTGCCCCGCTCAGGAAATATGGCATCAAGACGATTACGATAAACAGCTATCAGAGTGTTTCCGGTGCAGGTTATCCAGGTCTTTCCTCATTTGATATCACAGATAACTGCATTCCGTACATCGGAGGCGAGGAAGAGAAAATCGAGAAGGAAGTGAAGAAAATCCTCTCAATCGATCCTGATGTCTATGCATATACGGTACGTGTACCAGTCATGTTCGGGCATCTTGAGACAGTCTGGCTGGATCTCGAGAAAGATGTGGAGCCAGAGGACATCATCAGGGACTGGGCTGAGTTCAGGGAAGCTTCTGATCTCCCGTCGTCTCCAGAGCAGCCGGTCGTCTATTCCGATGCTCCGACTTTCCCCCAGCCGAAGTACGCCTTCTGGGGTAATCCGAAGGGAATGGTTGTTTACACAGGGCGCCTTAAGAAGAAGAACGGCAAGATCGGATTCGTGCTTCTTGTGAATAACATCGTAAAGGGAGCTGCCGGCGGTTCAATCCAGAACGCAGAGGCTTTTGTTTCCCGCTATGGAATCAGGTAAGATTCCAGATAAACGCAGAGCCCGCGCCGAGAGTGCGGGCTTTGTATCAAGTGGCTGTCCACCTTCTGGGCATTCTCCCTTCTTCTCTTACAATCGTCATGCAGTTGTCAGCATAGACAGCATATCTCCTTCCATTCTGTTCCGCGTGGAAGGTATTATGCCTTGTACAGCTTTCGCATGAGAGCCCGAGTCCGTCATGCCGATAACATGCACGCGATATGAAAATCGGCGGCTGGTAATCACTGGCGACAGTTGGTCTGAATGGCCATGGCTCTGTAAAGCTTTCCCTCTCAATCCACAGATATCCTCCGATAAGTGATGGGACCATTTCCTTGAGCAGCTTGGCCGCTTCCCTGTTGGGAAGATAGAGATATATATCGGCAAAATACCTGTATTCAGGGTGCTTTTCAGCAAAGATGATGTCTCCGATATTATTAAGTCCTATGACAGGATTATGAAGAGTCCTGAGTTTTTCCTCCATCCTGCAGAACACCATTTCCTCATCATAGCGCACGGCTGGGAAGGATATATATGTGCATCCGTCTATCTCAATGCCTTCCATGTTCCATGGCGTTCTCTCGCCATCAAGGCGGCTTCGCTTCGGAAGCATGATGGATTCAGCGCTGTCAGCATGGGCAGTGTAATGCCTCTCATCCGCCGCCGCAGCAGAAAGCTTCTCAAGGAAATCTCTTCTCGCCTTCTTCAGCATGGAAGGGTTTATGTAGCATTGGCCTATACTGTTGATGATATCAATAGGGGAAAGCGCGACAGGAGAAGATCCTGACTGGGAGAAAATGGTCCTGATAGCCTCGTCGGGACTGTTTTCCGAATCCTCTGCCTGGATGCTGTATTCCTCCCTTATTCCGCCGGCTTCTGCTGTGATGGCCTCTCTGGTCACCGTAATCGCTGCCCTGAAGTTTTTCTTCATCAGCGGCAGTTCTGATGAGGAAATTGACTTCATGTTCAGGGCGCTGTCCGAAATCATGTAAAGCGGTGTTCCCGCAGGGATTCTCTCCTCATCAGGAAGAACCAGGATTGACCTGTTGCCGAGTGTTTCCCCGACTTTGGCTGAGAACCTGTATGGTTCAAGAAGCCCCTTGTCCGGCAGCAGCACCAAAAGGCCGTCATATGCCTTGATCTTCCGTTCTGATTCGACAAGAATCTTCCTCCCTCTCTGGTCAAGGACACGTCCGATTCTCTCTCCCCGATGTCCAGGGAACGGGCCTGTCGTCATTGTTTCATGTCCTCTCTGGAGAGGCTGCAGGAACCCAGGGCCTGCCTTGCGCTGGAATGACACTGCAACGGCATGTCTGTATGGTTCGGGATCCTTTCCATCAATGATGGCCCTATAATAACGTGTCACCGCATCGACATATTCCGGTCCTTTCAGCCTTCCTTCCACCTTCAGGCTGTCAATCCCGATTTCCATCAGCTTCCTGACAAGCATGCCGGCATCGAGATCCTCAAGAGAGAAGGGATAGTACCTTTTTCCTGTTTCCTCGTCGCGGAACCAGGACCGGCAGATCTGGGCACAGCTTCCTTCATTTGCAGAGCGCCCAGTGATGCAGTGCGAGGCCATGCAGAGGCCGGAAAAACCATAGCAGAGGGCACCATGGATGAAAACCTTCAGCTCCACATCTGGACAGGCCTTCCTGATACGTGCGATTTCCTCGAGATTCAGCTCCCTTGATAACACAACCCTCTCGAACCCAAGCTTCTGCAGGGCCTTAACCCCTGATACCGTGTGCACGGCAAGCTGCGTGGAGCCATGGAGAGGAATGGACGGGAAATCATTCCTGACGATTCTGGCAACGCCCATATCCTGGACTATGAGCCCGTCGCAGCCATAGCGGTCAATGATCTTCAGCGTTTCATAAAGTCTTTCCAGATCATTGTCGTCTATCAGGGTGTTGACTGTTATGTATATGCGTTTCTCATTCTCAAGGGAGTATCTGCGTATGCGGGAGAGATCCTCTTCAGAGAAGTTCCCGGCACCTTTGCGTGCGGAAAAGTCCTTCATTCCGAAATATACGGCATCGGCTCCTGCCCGGAAAGCGGCGATTGCTTCCTTGATTGTTCCTGCAGGAAGAGCTAGTTCTATCATGCTCTGAGTGTACCTGTATGGCGTGAAGTCTTCCAGCCCCATCATCTTGAGATTCCTCCGTGCAGTATCTGGATGATTGAGACCATGCTGATTGCAATTGCTTGCTTGCAAAACACCCTGATAGTAATTATTCTTTCAGATAGCATATAACTGCCTTACCGCAGATATGAAATAAGGATAAGGAGAAACCTATGACAGTTAATGATCTCAAGCATTCCAAGCTTGTCCAGTGGGTCAATGAGGTGGCTGCTCTCACAACACCTGACAACATCGTTGTATGCGATGGTTCAAAGGAACAGTATGACCAGCTTATTGAACTTCAGGTAGAGCAGAAGCTCTGTGTTCGTCTCAACCCAGAGAAGAAGCCAGGCTGCGTGCTTTTCCACTCGGATCCTTCCGATGTAGCACGTGTTGAGAAGAGAACCTTCATCGCAGCAGAGAAGGAGGAGGACGCTGGCCCTACAAACAACTGGATCGATCCGAAGGAGCTCAAGAAGACAATGACGGATCTCTATCGCGGATGTATGAAGGGAAGGACCATGTATGTCATTCCGTTCTCTATGGGTCCGCTCGGATCTCCGATGTCAAAGCTTGGTGTTGAGCTTACAGATAGCGCATATGTTGTCTGCAACATGATGATTATGACAAGAGTCGGAAAGAAGGTTCTTGAAGAGCTCGGAACAGACGGATACTACGTACCATGTCTCCATTCCGTAGGCAAGCCGCTTCAGGCTGGTGAGTCCGACAATGGCCAGTGGCCATGCGCTCCGATGGAGCACAAGTATATTTCCCAGTTCCCAGAGACAAGAGAAATCTGGTCCTATGGCTCTGGATACGGCGGAAACGCTCTTCTTGGAAAGAAGTGCTTCGCTCTCCGCATTGCTTCTGTCCTCGCACGTGATGAGGGCTGGCTCGCAGAGCATATGCTCATCCTCAAGGTTACAAACCCGGAGGGCAAGGTACGCTATGTGACAGGCGCATTCCCGTCAGCATGCGGCAAGACAAACCTCGCTATGCTTATCCCGACCATCCCAGGCTGGAAGGTTGAGACAATCGGCGATGATATCGCATGGATGAAGCCAGGCAAGGATGGCAGGCTCTATGCTATCAACCCGGAGGCAGGTTTCTTCGGTGTTGCTCCTGGAACATCCGCAAAGTCCAACTACAATGCTCTCATGGCAGCATCCAAGAACACCATCTTCACCAACGTCGCTCTTACAGAGGACAAGGACGTATGGTGGGAGGGAAT
Source organism: uncultured Spirochaetales bacterium (assembly GCA_949295505.1). GTDB lineage: Bacteria > Spirochaetota > Spirochaetia > Sphaerochaetales > Sphaerochaetaceae > Ornithospirochaeta. The sequence goes on from CASFLH010000084.1 coordinate 31,337, forward strand.
CGGATACGATGCTCCTGGCAAGCTTGTTGACTGGCACGGAAACGAGTGGGTACAGAACAAGGAAGATAAGTCCCAGGCTCCTGCTGCTCACCCGAATTCAAGATTCACAGCACCTGCAGCACAGTGCCCATGCATTGCACCAGAGTGGGAAGATCCTGCTGGAGTACCTATCTCCGCAATCCTCTTCGGTGGAAGAAGACCTTCTACTATTCCTCTCGTGCACATGTCACGCAACTGGAATCATGGTGTGTTCCTTGGATCCATCGTTGGTTCCGAGGTTACAGCAGCTACACTCGACGTCAAGGCTGGAACAATCAGAAGAGACCCGTTCGCTATGCTTCCGTTCTGCGGATACAACATGGGTGACTACTTCCAGCACTGGATTGATGTGGGCGCAGCCGCACCTAGCCAGGATGTCCTTCCGAAGATCTTCTACGTCAACTGGTTCCGCAAGGACGCAGAAGGCCACTTCATCTGGCCGGGCTATGGTGACAACAGCCGTGTCCTCAAGTGGATCTTCGAGTGCTGTGATGGAACAGCAAAGACAGTCGACACTCCGATTGGAATCATGCCGACAGTCGATGCAATCGACAGGCCGGAAGGTGTTTCCGAGGCTGATATGGCTGAGCTCCTCAAGGTTGATACAGAGGGCTGGCTGAGAGAGGTCGAGGACATCAGGACAAATCATTATCCGAAGTTCGGCAAGCACCTCCCGAAGGAGCTTTCCGACATGCTCGATACGCTTGAGGCAAACCTCAAGGCAGCAAAGTGAGCTGAATAGAGAGACATTCTCTGTAGCCCTGGATCAGTCCAGGGCTTTCTTTATTGCCTTTGTGCTAAGATAATCCCATGAGCCAGACAGAACGTGTCCTTGATATCCTTTATCAGCTTTCCCGCGATGATGGGAGTATAAGGCTATCAGATATCGCTGAGCGCTATGAAGTCTCCTTGCGGCAGGCAGGCCGGGATATCGAATATGTGCGTTACAGGATCATGCCATCTCCCGAGATGCTTGTTTATGATAGGCAGAAACATGCATATCGCCTCTGTGATGGCGCTGATGTGCTCTCAGGCTGGAGGGAGAACATGCTTATATCATTCGCCGTGATGAGTGATATGGCGGGAAGCGCGCTTGGCAGGACTGAGATAGACAATGCGCTTCCTCTTTCGATGCGGAAAATACTTTCCCATATCGACTACAGGACTCCAGTCAGAAGCTATGGCGATGATGAACGGCATCTCGCAGCCGTCTTTGAGGCTTTCGAAAAAGGCAGGGGCCTTATAATCCGCTATAGGAAAACACCTGATTCCGAGACAGAGAACCGAGATGTCGATCCTCTGAAGCTGATAAACTACCAGGGGTTCTGGTATCTTCTGGGGTATGATTTCAGCCGCAAGGGTATCAGGACATTCCGTCTGTCCAGAGCCGAGAGTGTAATAGTTTCCCTCCGCAACGCGTCTGTATATGACGGGAATGAAGTCGATGATATCCTTGATTCCTCATATGGCATGTTCATTGGAGAGAATCCTAAGGGCGCGCTATGGTATACAATGCGCTTTTCATCTTCAGCTGCAGTCAGGGTCTCTTCAGAAATCTGGCACAGTGGTCAGAAAGGACGCTGGGACGGGAATGAATATGAGCTCTCGATTCCGGCATCAAGCCCTGTGGAAGTCATCTCCAGGCTTCTATCCTATGGAAGCGATGCCTATCCGGTCTCCCCTGACAGCTTTGTGGAAGCATACGGCGAAATCGTGCGTGAAATGGCGGAAAAATGCAGCGCAAAGTTAAAAAATCCCGATTCATCGCATTAAATGTATGTTTCAGCGAAAAAACCTTTACAACATGATTTTCTTATGATATATAGCAAGCCATTAGGTAAAAGCCGAAGATAGGAAGGGGTGTCCTGTATTATGGCTAGAAGGTAAGCGCTGTTAAGTATAGCATGTTTTCCTTCTCTCCCAGTGGCTCTGTCCCGCGGGTGGTGGTTCGCTCATGAAATAGGGGTTCATGAGTGCGTAAAATCCGACGGGGGGGGGGGTGACTAATTATAGGAAAACAGCGTTTAGAGATACGATCATGTCTTTGAAGCGTTTCGGCGCTTCGTAAGGGAGAGACGTGCCATGTTCGCTAAACGTATTGTGACAGTCTCAGCACTGTTGCTCTTCTGTGCATTCTCTTTGATGGCTTATCAGCTGTCACCGCTGAATGTAACGTATGACCCGACAGGTGCAGGCAGCGCCAAGGTCTACACTATCGTCAATGATTCAAGCTCACCTGTTGCAATTGAGCTGAAGGCGATGCGCCGTTATATCGATATCAATGGCGAAGAATACACCGAGGAAGCTCCTCAGTTTTTCTCCATACAGCCTGCAAAGATGATTATCATGCCGGATTCCACGCAGCTTGTCCGTGTACAGTATCGCGGACCATCGACTGTGACAGAGGAAATGGCATTCAGGATCATCTCTGAGCAGATTCCGATGCCGCGTGGTGCTCAGGATGAGAATAGCGGCCAGATGATATCATTCCTTTTCGTATATTCCACCAGTGCATATGTACGCCCTTCAAGAGTGGTTGAGAATGTTGTTGCTACAGCAGAGAAAACCGAGGATGGAAAAATCGAGATTATTCTTGAGAATACAGGATCTGTTCATCAGATGCTTAATAGTCTTTCCATCGTACTCACGGGAAATAATGGAACAACATATACGTTGACGGAATCTGAGACCGAATCGTTATCGGGAAAGAACCTTCTTGTAGATTCAAAACTCAGGACAGTCATCGAAATCCCAGAAGTTCTGACAGGCTCTGATGTTTTCACCGCGTCAGTTTCCTACGACTACGAGTATTCAGCCTAAGAGAGAACAGAGAAGGAAGACAGGTGTATGGCAATGAATGATAGACGGGGTGGTTCCCGGCGCATCTTCATCATCATCTTATCTGCCCTGACAGCTGTTACGACAGCTTGTCTGGCCCTGCTTCGGAACAGCATAGGGCAGAGTCTTTCTGTGCTTCTTGGTTATGTCATTCTCTTTATGTCATCCGTTCTGATGAATCTCTGCATCGCAGGCAGTACGGATGAGACAAAGAGAACGGCTCTTCTTGTCTTCTCGCTTGGAATCCTCGTCTTCTTCCTTGGCGGGATGATTCACATTCTCTTCTCAGATGATGAGACGGAGTACACTGCAACACCTTCGATAGCTGAAGCGCACATCACCGAACACCCAGCTGAAGTTATCGGCACAGCAGATGACGAAACAGGCATTCAGGTTGCTGATGAGAAAGATGAGGCTTATATCACCCCCATTATCACTGAGCCCCATGAAACGTCTGGCAGCACTGAAGAGACAGAAGAGCCGCTCTCGCATTCCTTAGATGAAGACTATCACAATGATGAAGGGCCTCTCCAGAGTACTGACCCCTTCGTTGCAGCAGATAGTGAGGAAAAAGCATCTACTCCTGCTGCTCCTGAGATGTATTTCACCATCACGGATATTACCGAAGATGAACCTGTGGCAGAGGAGATCATCTTTGAACCACCTCCTGTACCAGAAGAAACAACAGTAGCGGAAATGGAGAAAGAAAGTGCATCTCCACAGCTTGCGGCTGCTGAGACAGTGGAGGCAATCGAGGCCGAGACGGAATCGGAAATTGCAGAGGCTGAGATTGTCACCGGTATAAGCGATGAAAATGAAGGATTCGCGAAAACGGAAACAGCTGTTGAAAAGACATCGGAAGAATCATCTGCAGATAGTTTCGATTATGATTCCTATTATGCCGACTTCTTTTCGGATTTTTATATCCAGGGGCGCGATGACATGCTCCTTGAAGATGGCATCTATTACATGGATCTCTCAATCAATGGAAACAATGTCGGTTCGATTGAGACAGAGGTTGTCGATGGTGAAGCTGCTATAAGCAAAGCGGAATTCGATTCCTACATCTATGGTTCTGTTGAAGATGTGCTTGTTGACAATATCATGGATTACGAAGGCCGTTATCTTCCTCTCGATTATATTGCGTCTTTTGGTGTTGGAGCATCTTTTGATCCGAACACATTTGCCATAGATATTGTTTTCAGCGCTTCTGATATGCCTCTTCAGATTCTGAGCATCGGTGGCGGAAGCTCAAGGAGAAATTCCTTCAGGCCAATATCCGATGGTATTTCTCTCGATCCTGCTGTATTTGTCCTTAGAACAAGATGGGATTTTTCTGGTAGTATCGGATCTTTCATCGATAGTCCTTATGATACTCTGAGATTCACTCTTTCTTCTGATAACACAGGCAGAATCAATGATGTATATTTTGATTTCAATTATTCTCTTGATTTCGCACCTGATGATTTCAATTTCAGAATGGGATCATATCGGTTCTATAAGGATTTTGAAGATTCGATGATACGCCTCTCCTGGGGTAATGTATCTTCGGATGTTCTAAGCCCTTCTGGCCGTACCTTTGGCGTTAGATTTGATAGAAGCTATGCTTATGGTGGCCCGAATGCCCAGCGCAGAAGCCATCTTGAAAGGATGCTCCTTATTGATAAGACGTCAGAAGTCATTGTCTATAACGAAGGAAGGGAGATCTACAGACGCACTCTTGATCCTGGCAATTACAGGCTTCGTGACTTCACGCTCTATACCGGAGCAAATACCATAACCATCAGGGTTGTTCCTCTTGATGGTTCTGCTTCGTCTGAACAGACAATCGACATCATGTACTCAAGCTCTCTTCTTGCGCCGGGTGAAGTGTATTACGGAGCAGCCCTTGTATCCGGGAGAAATGTTTCAAGAACGAAGAGCAGCAGGCCTGGAGTGCTTTCAATTCCGCTTGGGAGAGAGTATCTGGAATATGATTGGCGCAATGTCGTGCTCTCAGGATACATCGAGGCAGGCCTGACTGATTCACTTACGATTCATTCAACACTTGCCCTGCAGAATTATCCTGAAGGCCGGCGAAGCTGGAATCCTAGAGTCAGGCTTAATACGGAGCTCACCCATGCCAATATTCTTGGAACAACCAGATACAACTTCAATATTGGTGAGTACATGGGCAATGATGGCTTTATGGAACTTCCTCGCTTGTATGCGCGTGTCAGCCATCAGGTATCGACTGGGTGGACCCCGATTTCATCGCTGAATCTCAGCTTCGCATATTCTAATCCTGAGGAAAACAGACTCGCTGGTCGCCATAGGTTCTCATTCTCCGGTGGTCTTTCGGGTCGTCTTGGATTTATGAATTGGAGTACAAGTGCCTCTGCATCTCTCAATTCAGATGCCTTGGATGCATTCTCATGGAGTACTGCAGGCACGCTTAGTTTCTCCCTGTCGAGATATTTCTGGATATCGGCATCTGCATCTCTCAGTGGTACAGGATTTGAGTCTCCAAGAGCTTTCGGCCGTGTCTATGCGACTGTGCGGTTCGGCAAGGGTTCTGTTTCTGCCTCATCTAATTTCAGCAGTATTGCAGTTTCTGCTAATGCTTATACCGACAACCATTCATTCTCTGCTGGAATCGAGGCCTCAGATCCATTGAATTTCAATTCATATAGAGGGTCTGCTGATTATTCGTACACAGGCAAGTGGGTGGGCGTTTCAATTGGTGCGAACGCTGATAATGGATTCCGCGATGGAAGCGCAGATTTCTCGCTTTCAACCAGCACTGTTTTCGCTGACGGGATGTTCGCTGCAGGTGAATATATACCCCAGAATTTCCTTCTTGTAAGACAGTATGGCGCTCTGAGAGGCAATGAGCTTTCCGCGGGATCCGCGGGAGACTCCAGAACAGAGATTCTGAATCAGATCTTTGGCACTGCGGTTTATACGGGGCTTTCAACAGGTAGAGGAACAGCTTTCAGCCTTTACAGCACATCTGATGATTCTTTCAGCGGGCCTTCGATATTCAACATAAATGTTCCGCCAAGCAGTGAGTATGGATACATTCTCCGTCTTAGTGCAGAGGATTTGTATTCTGTGTCTGGAATCGTCGAACTCCCCGATGGAAGTGTGTGGAGGAATGGAGCTTCTCCTCTCTATGCATATTCGGAAGAAGCTGGTGAAATCAAGCTTGAACAGACAGACAATTACGTATTTACAGATGGGACAGGGCGATTTACTGTTTCAGACCTGGCGGCTGGCATGTATGCATTTGATGTCAGCTATGGTGATACCTGGCTTCTTGCTATATTCGAAGCTTCTTCCGTTGACGAGGGTAAATCAGGAATGCAGATAGTCTCTCCTGCAGCCGAAGAAGATAGTGTGGAGCTTCCTGATCCTTATAGCGGAGTGATTATCTTCACCCTTGATGATGTTTTATTCAGCAATGAGTTCTGGGCAATGCTTTATCCAGAGGAGGGTGCGGCATGAAACGTTTTATGCTGATTGTTTCAATATTTCTTATTGCAGCCTCCGTGCTTGTTGCCAAGGCAGGTGATACAGATATTGCTGACTTCACCATCAAAGCATTCAAAGCAGGGCAGGGAATCAAATTGCTTATCAATAATAGAGTCGATCTGAATGACATATTGGAAATCGCGGATGGCTCGACAACAGACAAGAAAGGAACTGATATAAAGCTCAATAGCGTCATCGACCAGGTTCTAGGCTCTTCTGCCGGTCTTCAGCAGACTGGCCTCTCAAGCTTCATAATCTTCTCTTATAGGCTGGAAGGGGGGCTGAGCGGAAGGTATACCATCTCATTTGATGTGAGCCCTCTGAAAAGGGATGGCAGTGACCATGTTATCAGGAGCGTATATCAGATAGGTAATTTCAATACTGTGTTTGTCGGATCTGCGGCAGATACAGGACAGACGAACACGCGTGATGGCTGGCGTATTGAGCAAACAGATACGGCTGTTAAGACTGAGGAGCCTGATTCCTCCGGTAATCCTGAGTTCTCAGAGACCATTACGATTTCTGATGCGAATGGATCCGTGCCATCAGAGCCACAGGCAACACCGAACTGGGCCGCGAGAGGGGCTGTAGGAATCGTTGTGAGTTACAGCGATTATATCGATAACGAAATAGCGCCATATGGTATGTATTACGCACCTGTGACAGTAAGGGTCACGGCAGACTGAAGGGAGGATGAGCATGAGAAAGGCTATAATGATTGCAGTAATATCAGTTCTTCTTTCAGCTGTGCTCTGTGCTGAACCCGCTCCCGATGTTTCGAGAACGATATATCTTCAGGGCGCTTATGATAATGTGCTTTCAATAGGTGTCACTCCCATTGCCTCTCAAACGGGCTTATACAGATATGGCATGCCCTTTGATATACAGGATGCAAGTGTTCAATACGCAATGTACAGAGGGCGTCCTATCGCAAACTGGACATGTCTTGCGAACACCCCGTTCAGAATTAAAGTCGAAGCTGAAAAACTTGCTTCTGTCATTGATACGGGATTCACATTGGATTACATCCTCACATTCTCCTATAACATCGCCTACAACGTAAAAGGCGAGACCAAGGAGGAACAGGGAGCTTTTGAATATAGTACTCTCCAGGCAGCGTCTGGCGGGGATAGTTATGGCTATTATGAGTTCTCCGTACTTGATAACGCTGACAAGCTTTCATTCATGGGAAGCGTCGACGGCTCGATATTCTTCAGGTTTGAGGACGGACTGATATCAAGGATTGACAACGATGCACCAGCAGGGAATTACACGGCTGATGTGACACTGATTCTGGAGGCGCTGGAATGAGAAAAGCTGCATTTTTGATCCTGCTGATTCTGAGTTTCCATTCACCAGTTTTCGCGCTTGAAGATCTTTACCTGGGACCATATGGTGGTTCTATTAATGTAAATCTCAATAATACGAATGCTAAATGGAACAAAGGCGCATGGGGAGGGCAGGATCAAAAAGGCGCGCCATTTGAAGATGGCCAAATAGTTGCAGTGGGTGCGTTGTATAGACTTGAGTATAGAGCGTTTAGAGGACACGAAGCCCGTGACTATGGTCTTAGAGTGACTTTTTTCAGTAACAGTAATGAAAATGGATATTTCTGGTTCACTTCACAAAGCAATCCGGATTCGCGCCGTCCATTTTATCTGAATGTCGCGGGACAGGTTAGAAAACATATTTTGGGGGACAACCATAATAATGAATTTGAAAATTGGGGATTGTATCCTAAGGAAAGTACTGCTAGCATCGCTGACAGCATCGAAATATATGCCGATGTAGGTGGGTGGGCTCTAGACATAAGCATAATACCGGATATCGCTATTGTCCTGCCAGGAGAAATTGTCAATGGTGTCCTTACTATTCCATCTGATCAGTCAGTTTCCGGAAGGGAAGAGAAGTATTCGATAGTCTCCGCTTCTGATTATAGCTGCGATATTACTGTACGTTATGAAATAATAGACAAGTCTGGAAATGTTGTCACACACATAGATGGTTATAATGGACCATATTCCCAGGAAATCACCATTCCATTCTCAGGTTTCTATGATCCTCTTATTGCTCCAACAGAGGAAGATAATAGCATCCCTCCGGAATTAAGCAGCGCTTTATCGGTGCACACATACCCGGCCGCTGCAAACATTGACCTTAGGAATGACCAAGGAACAAGCATGCATATCGCGGACATAAGCTATGCTGTTTACAATGTCAAGGAAAGGACTGATTCGAATTATTATGATGATTCAATCTACATTTTCCTTTCTGCAAGCCCCAATCCTTATTCCCAGGATATCAACGGCTTCCGCTTCGTTCATGAGGATGTAGCTCCTGGTGTTAATCCAAGCGCGAGACAGTCGCTTGGTTATACAGTTACCGTCAATGGTGATCAGGATACAGTAGCTCATGGCGGGACGGATGAAGCGTCATTCAACGGGGATGAATATCTGTCAGTTGAGGGGAGTGTCGGCAAGGTTGCTCCGGACAATGACGCGAAGATTATAACAGGATGTTACACGGAAGATGTGTCGCATACTGCCGCAGAAAACATTCATCGTCATTGGCATTCTTTCAACGGGGAAATCTGGCTGAATCTTGATGTGAACAGGGAGGCTCCAGTTATGGAGGCGGGCTATTACCATAGCAATGTCTATGTGCATGCGATTGTGGATGAGGCAGCAGCAGTGCTATGAGGTGGTCTATGGGATGGTATGAAATGAATAAATGCTGCGTATGCAGTTTATATAGGGTCTGGGGGAGAAGAAATTCTTTCGTAGAAAATAAACACACATGGAGGAGTGTATGAAGAAGGCACTTTGTGTATTGGCGGTATTCCTGATGACAGGAATGGTTTTTGCGGCGTGGACCGGTGGAAGTGATGGAATCGGAAATGGGGGATCTCAAGCTGTTAAGGCCACACTTAACCTCAAAACAGGAGGAGAGAACATCACGAAGTCTATTGTAGTTGGCTTCGCATCAGCTCCGGTTACGACTTTTGATGATGTGACAGGTGATATAACAACCGACCAGGGACTGACTATTAACGATGATGATGAAACAGCTTCCCTTGAAGATGTTTATGTCTATTGGCAGATCAAGTCTCCGGATGCTCTTCAGATAAGTCTGAAGTGGGATGAAAAACTTACGGGTACAGGAGGCAAGGAACTTGCATGGACAGTTTCCACAACACCGGGGTCTGGCTCCGATAACGGTACGGCATCGACAGGGTCCGGAAGCCTAATACTTGATAGAAGCACAGCAAAAATTGAGGCCGACGAATTTAACTATGCGACGGTTGGAAGCCAGAAGGTGAATATCTCTGTTAAAGATGTCTATAGCAATGGCATTGTAGATTACAGTGGCACTCTGACACTTACGATTTCTGGTGAGCAGCAGGGTTGATCACAAATAAGTTAAAAGGAATGAATATGAAAAGATTGACAGTTTTAATTCTTGTAGCAGTTGTTGCTCTGTCCGGTGTATTCGCAGCTGCATACAATTCGGGAACTGGAAATGATAGCTCAAGCTGGGGTAATGGTGGACATCCGACAGTGCCTTTGAAGTTTACTATTGGCACTAACACAGCTTCATACAAAATCGGATTTGATTCGAACCCTGGTGTTCCTGCGACTCCAAGTTTTTCTGGAGATGTTGTGCTCGATTTCAAAGATGGCGATCCTACGACAATCGTGAATGTCAGCGATATTTATGTGTATTGGGATATCACAACAGCTCAGAATTTCGCCCTCTCTCTTGAAGCAGATGGTGCTCTTACCACAGGAGACGGAGGAGAAGAGAAGCTTATCAACTTCAAGGTTACTGGTGATAAGTCAAAGCAGGGAGATGTAGCGAATTCAGAATCTACAGAAGTTTCGATTAAAACCTCGACAGATACAACAGCAGCTAGTGCTTCTCCTATTGTTTCAGAGTCATCTGCAACTGCTCTGAAGTCATTCAAGGGCTATCAGAAGCTTACTATTGAGTCGCTTCCTGGCGAGCTCGATGGTAAGGCGACAGGAGAATATACGGCAAATCTGACTCTTAAGGTAACGGACGGGAATTAATAAATGAGAAGAGGGATGACAGCCATTCTGATTGTGGTTTTCATAGCAGTCTCTGGACTGTCATTCCTCTATGCGTCAACAATCCAAGAAAACCCCGTCAAAGTTTCCTTTGGTTTCGCTGAAGGGAAGGGGTCATATGAGATTGGATTTTCGGATTCGGCGGATAACCCTTCCGCGAATCAGATAGAAGCGATACCGCTAGGCCTCGATTCGGATGGATTCGGAGTGCCTTTGAATGATGTATATGTTTACTGGGCTATTACATCAACAATACCATTCAGACTTAGTCTTTCCGAGGCTGAGAGCGGTACGCTTCCTTTGACTGTTTCCTGGGATGATAAGGAAAGCAATGACATCATTTTTGAGTCCCGAGCAGGGGTGTACAGCAATACGGATGCTGTCAAGCTTTCTATCAAGACGGTTAACAATATCAGCGAATTGAGCATCAAGGATTATAGTACGACCTTGGTTCTGAGCATCATGCCAGCCGGGGATGGCGATTAGGAGGGGAATGTGAGGAAAATTTTGAGTATCTTCATTGTCGCTCTCTTCTGTATTGGCTTCCTTTTCTCAGCTGAGCATGTGGTTTATGATTCTGATGAGCCAGGAGAGAATGCGTATAAGAATATTGCAATGAATCCTGCTAACCGCAGTTATTTTGAGATAGGATTCTCTTCTGGAGCTTATGATTTCAAAGGAGTTCCGTCTGTGTCATTTGATGAGAATGGCCTGATGCCTCTCGTTTATGATGAAGCAACGTATATAGCAGAAGGAGATATCAATATTTACTGGCTGTATGGAACAACCTCATCATTTGATATCGTACTATCATGTACAGCACTTGTTTCTCAGAGCGACAACAGTGTGACAATTCCTCTTTATGCTGATTATGGTGACCTTACTGCAGAGAGCGGGAGTGATCCGATTGATATTCTCAATATAAAGAGCTCTGGGGAGTATCAGATCAGCAATTCCCTAGAAAGCGATACAGCAATCCATCTTCGTTCGGGAATATTGCTGGATAAACCAGCAGGTGAGTATAGAGGATCGGTTATATTGGAGGTCAGATCAGCCACATGAGAAGAGGAATCATATTTATTGTCTTATCTATAATGATGGTCTTCTCTATTTATGGGGAAAGTCTGGACACTGCCGATATTGAGGTTGTATGGCCCCCTGAGAATTCTACATTCATAAGATTCGGGTTTTCTTCATCTCCTGTCTCAAGTATGGGAGAGGATCCTTCTTCTGGCGGTCAGTCTGATTCATATATTGCATTCAACACCACTTCCAGATCTGGAACGGATATTGTCTCAAGTTATACAGGAAGCCTTTATGCTTATTGGCAGATGTATAGCAATGACGTGTTCTATATTTATATCGGAGCCAAGAGCCTGACGAAAGAAGGAGCCGCTTCAATACCTTTTACGGTGAGCTGGGAGGGCGGTAACAGCATAACAAGCACTGATACTGCAGAAAATAGCGCGGAAATCCTCCATATGTATGATACGAGTATCACAGCGGACGCGGATTCCGAGGAACTTACTATTCAGACGACGATGCCGGAAGGCGCTGTGGGTGATTGGTATGAAGGCTATATTTATCTTGAATTGAGGAGAGCGGAATGAAACGGACAATATTGGCTATTCTGATTATTGTTTTATCTCTTCAATTCGCCGCAGCGGTTTCTGGCGAACCTGACAGGTTCAGGGTTGTTCAGTTTACGCCTGACGCGTTTGCACGTGCTGGATTTTCTAATAATCCTGTTGTAAGTACTGTTGAACCTGACGGAAATGCTTCCACGCCTATTTCGCTCGCGTTGAGTGGGAATATCATCACTTCAGAAAAGGCAGCGTATGCATATTGCCAGATTTTCACAAAGCTTCCTGTCCAGATACGGGTTTCGGGCACAGCTCTGGAACTCAGGAATTCCAGCAATGTTGTGACCAATTCATATAGCTGGAAAGCTGAGTTCAAAGGTTATGATGGATTGATAAAGAACGAATCAGTAACTTTATCGTCTGGATCGGAGGCAACAATCCTCAATGAGACCCAATATTCAGCTGATATAGATTTCGGATATCCCAGACATTATTGCTGGTCGGTCATGGTTACTTTGGATAATGATTCTAATGGAGAAGCCAAGAAACAGCCTGCAGGAAATACGACCCCGATAACTGGAAAGATAACTCTAGAGATCATAACGGAGTAGGAGGCGGAAATATGATGAGAAAGATTACTCTGATTGCATTGTTCATTTTTTCTGCTGTATTCCTTTTCTCGGCAGGTGATGTTAATATCGGCGGTAATTTCAATGTTGTTCTTCAGAAGACAGGCACTGATAGTTATGGTTTTTGCACATATGAGACAGCTTCCAGCAATACTCATGATTCATTGAGTTCGATTGACTTTGAACTTATTGCTTCAAGGGATCAGACAAGAACGACAACGAAATTTGGAGTGTATTGGGATTTGTACACGGAAAACCAAGCTGAGAATATTGAGCTGATTCTTGCTTTCTCGGCTACCAATGACAATCTTAGCCCTTATATGCTTATCGCAGATGACGGCAATGTCCACTCATATCTGAATTATGATGTGGCAGTTGATGAGTATGAGGGCGACTCGGAAAAGCCGTCTTCATTAACTGTGGTGCCGGCTGAGAGAGATTCCTCGATGAGCACTTCAAGGGAAATCAGACTGCTTGATCTTGAGAATCTGGCTCCGTACTCAGGAACAAATGGTTATGCAGCAATTACGCTTACTCTGAATTCACCTGTCGATTCCGAGACCCTTGCTAATGAGCCATTCCATGAGGGGAAATACACAGGCTATGTACTGCTGTACTGTATTTCCGGGTAAGACTGAATCCTTGGGTATGATCATCATTCTTGAAAAGTAAACTGTCCTGGAAAATCTGGCATAGTCATTCATTAGTGTTCTGCTGTAAATTTGCTTCCTTCTCATAGAAGTATGTAAAGCGCATTTGATGCCGCGAAGAACCAAGAGAAGAGCAGTGTGTTGAGTACAGCAGGAAATATGATGCTTCCGCTTCTTTTCTGCCCGCAGCAGTCAATAAACGCAAAGAGCGGGGTAAATGGAAGCATATAGATAATGGGTATCAGGGCGAATCTGTGATCATAGAACATCAGTTCTCCCTTGATCGGGAACCCGAGCAGGAATAGTGCTATCATCACCACCGGTCCTGTTATGTAGAAAAGAAGATAGTCAACTAGCTTCCTTTCTGTGTGTACTGATGTGAAGAGGCTGAATCCTGTGAATCCCGCAAGGAAGAGCGGCAGGTAAATCAGCCATGCAAGCGCTTTGCGGGTCGTGAATGGTGAGAGGCTGGTGAAGAGGATGAATATGTTGTTCTCTGTAAGCCAGATGATGGCAAGGACAGCTGCATAGAGGATGCCGAATATCGCGAAAGCTTTCAGGATATCCTTTTTCATTTCCTTTGATGTAATCGCCTTGCTGGCCTTCCTTTTCAGGAAGGATACTGCCATGAGTATGAAGCCTGTGAACACAGCCCATATCACAAGGCCATTCGTGTCTGTCTCCGGAAAGATTGCGTTTGGCATCAGAAGTTTCTTTCCGATCATGTATAAAGGCGGAAGCACGGCATAGACCGCGATAGAAGACAGAGCAGGGATGAAAAGTCTTTTAAAAGAGCGAGGACCCTTTTCCTGTATCTCCTCTGGATTGGGATAGAAAGCTGTGCAGAGAAGTACGGCTGTTAACGCAAAGAGTATGAGCACGGTAATGGAGCGGAGCTGGAAGAGGGCGTTGACGCCATTTGCGCTCTGCGGCAGGCCGCAAAGGTATCGGCTGAAGAAAGAGACAGCAACGTCCATGGCTTCCCCATATGCAGGGAGCAAGCTTGTGTTGATGTTCTCCACGATAAGCGTTGCTTCATTGTCCCCGTTTTCATACAGGATTCCCTTCCCCTGTATTTCACTGCCGTTTCCATAGAGCTGCGAGAAAAGATTCCTTGTTGCTTCAAGACTGCCTTTCCTCTGATGCTCATCGAACCTGGCAAGTATGAAGCCAAGGTTATCCACATGCTCCCGAAGCCTTTCCAGAGAGCCTGAGATATCAACATAGTCAATGTTCAGCACAGCTTTCAGCGGTATTCCTGTCTCTTCCGCCGCTATGGAAAGATAATATCCTCCCATCGTGTGTCCGATAGCCCCAATCCGGTCTTTATCGACAAAACTGAGTGAATAAAGATATTCCAGGGCATCGGATGTACCCATCGATGGCGTCTCCGCGATATCTGACTGGCCATGGTTATATGGATTGAAGAGCAACACTGCATATCCTGCTGCTGCCAGCTTGGTGGCGTAAGCCTCCATGGCGCTGTATTCGTTGTTTGCTCCGTGTGAGATGAGAATCGCAGGATATTGGCTTTTGTCTATTTCCGGAATGTAGAGCTTTCCTGTAAGAATTCTCGCTTCCTGCGTGGGGATATCAACACGGAAACTTCTGAAAGAATATATGTTCTCAATAGCGATTGTCATGAAAAGCGCTGCTGACAGAAGCAGCAGAAGCGTAATCAATGGCCATTTCCAGGTTTTTTTCATCTTCCGTTCTCCTTCATTCTCTGCCTGTATTCACCGGGTGAGATGAGATGCTTTTTCCTGAACACCCTGTGGAAATAGCTGCTTGATGAGTACCCAGTCTCCATGCATATCTCCGTGATGGTCTTGTCAGTATCAGATAGGAGCTCTTCTGCCTTGCGTAGCCTGAGTTCCGTTATCGCATCGATGATGTTCCGTCCTGTCTTCTCTTTGTATATCCTGCTGAGATAAGCAGGGGAGAGATCAAGGTCCTCGGCTATCTGCTGCACGCCATATCCGCTATCTGCAAGATGATCCTGGATAAGGCTGTTGATTCTCTCCGCATATGACTGCTGCCGGTTCTCAGCTCTGGCATCCAGATCCTTCAGATATTCATTCGCCCTCTCGTTCACATACGTTCTCAGAGCGATGAAGGAGGGGAAGTCCCTCACATCCATCGTTCCTGGCCTCATTGATGGATTCACAGAAAGTCTCTGCTGATCGAGAAGCGACGAGATCATGAAGAATGCAAAACGGCATGCCATCATATTCCCTGCAGTACTGTCCAGTACATGCAGCAGAGGATCAATGTTGTCTTTCCTGAGGTTCTGCATAGCTTCCTCGATTTCCTGCAGCAGTCTAGCATATGGGATTGTCCGGTCTTCTTCCTTTTCTGCTTTCGCAATTGAACCAGGCTCGCGGAAGAAAAGATTATCCGCTGTTTTCTCTGTTGTGATGTATGCCTCATGAAGCAGTGATGTGCTGACAGGTTCCGGGTAGTAAGCAAGGAACCATTTCTGTTCCCCACAGCTTCTTGCCATGCGCTCTGCAATGACAGATGGATTTTTGCCATCATCTTCCGTGATGAGAGTGAACAGTCTCCCTCCATGGCATGCGAACAGACAGCCTTTGCTGTCCCTAAGTGTCTCAGCGACCTGATGCAGGGATGTTCTTGCTGATGGGCGGATCATCAGAAGTATATAGCTGCCATCGTCTTCTCCTTCCTCGTTCCCATAAATACATATCTCTTCCAGCCGCCTGGTTCTTTCTGTCGATGTTCCCAGCCCGTCATTGCCGTCTGCTGTAATGAAATAATAGATATTGAGTGCCATTCCGGCCGTGAAGCCTATGAGAGACACTGAGGTGATGTAGCTTATCCTGATGCCGAATTCCCTATCTGTTGCTGTGCTGCTGATACCTGCTGCCATGACGATGATGGTGACAAGCGAGAGCAGAGAGACTGAAAGTGCCGCATAAAAGAGAATCCGTTTCTTCATTTTACTGTGAAAGTCTACCTCAACAGGATGCTCTGCACAATTGCACTTTTCTGCCTTTCTGAGCGTCCATGTCAGAAAAATCCACTGCGGGAAAGCAGAATATTCCATAGAAGAAAGAAAATGAGAATGGCGGGGCTGGAAATGGCGGCATACGATTTTGGCAAAAGGAGATAATATGACAGCACAGAAAAGAACAGCTTTCATTGTCCTGGCTGCTGCGGTTCTGCTGCTGGTTGCCGGAGCGGCGCTCCATATCGCAATCAACACGGATTTCGGCAGGGTCACAGTTGACCGTCTTACAGTCCTTGACGGGGAAGGTAAGGAAGTAAGCCTTCTTGTATATAAACCTGATACAGCAACAGCGGAAACACCCGCTCCTGCTGTTATAACCAACCATGGCGGCGGTAATTCAATTGAAGCCCAGGGCAGCTATAACGTGGAGCTTGCGAGAAGGGGCTATGTCGTCGTTTCCTGGGACGCGAGCAATAGCGGCCTTTCGGAAAAGAGCATGGATCCGACCCATGGCGGTGAGGCAGCATATAGCTTCACGGCATCGCTTCCATTCGTGGATAGCTCGAACATGGCCGCGTCCGGTCATTCCATGGGCGGTATTTATACATTCATGATTGCCCAGAATCATCCAGAGAATATAAAGATCGTAATTCCTGTCGGTATGAATCCGGGTATGAATGACACAGTGTCACCGTTCCTCACTAATTATGCATGTATTATCGGTAGCACCGATGAGAGCAACCTTGTGCGCAGCGATGGCGATATCCTCAACATGGCGCATAATGAGCAGTATCATGATTTCTTCGGTCTGGCAGAAGATGAGGTGCTTGAGGTTGACCGGGTCTATGGAAGCTTCGAGGATGGAACCGGAAGAGCGTTCTACATGCCTGATTCCTCGCATTCTGCTTCTATGATCAATGGTGGTCTTATCGCGCTGTATCTTGATCTCGTGCAGGATAATGTGCCGGCACCGAATCCGATAGGCAGTACCGATCAGATCTGGGGATGGAGAGATTTCGGAAGTATTCTTGAGTTCTTCGGTCTTATTCTTTTCTTCTTCGGGATGGCGCTCTGGCTGCTGAGCACGGATTACTTTGCCTCCCTGCATCTCAAGGCTCTGCCAGAGGTCGGCTTCAAGGCAGGAAGTCCTGCATGGCTGGTATGCCTTGTCCTTCTGATGCTTATTCCAGTGGTACTGTTCATTCCATCTTCAACGCTTGCTATGAAGATTACGGTACCAGCATTCATGGGTCTTGACGCTACTGCGAACGGTTTCGCGCTCTGGTCACTTATCACAGGGCTTGTGCTGCTTGTATTCTTCCTTGTTTTCCATTTCGCTTTCGGAGCAAAGAGGGGAGGAAATGCCCGGACATATGGCCTTGCCACAGCTGAGACCGATGGCTTCCATGTTTCATATGTGCTGAAGTCTTTGCTCTTTGCGCTGCTGGTCACAGGATCGACATATATTGTCTATATCTTCCTCTTCTATCTTACGAGAGAGGATATGAGAGTCTGGCTTGCAGTCATCAGGCCTATCCCGATGTTCAGGATCAGATACCTTCTGGCTTATCTTCTTATACAGCTTCCATTCTTCCTTGCAGGCGGACTTGCGGCACGAAGCATCAACATGAACAATGGTGAGAGGACTGGCGGCCTTAGAATGTTCCGTTCAGTTCTCCTGAGTGCGCTTGTGGGAATGGCCGGTCTTATTGTCATGTTCCTTGTCTATTGGATTACTTTCAAGACAACAGGCGTTGTGCTCTTCCCGAATGACAGAGGTTATATCTTCGCAGGAGCAATCTACTCGATGCTGCCATCTTTCCTTGTCGGAAACTGCATCAACTGCTATATCACCAACAAGACAAACAGCGTTTATGCAGGTGTCCTGTGTGCAGTTCTGTGGGCTACTTGGATTATGGTTGGCGGAAATGCCATTGCATAAATCGGATAGGATTTCTTTTAAATTTCTGGCTCCAGTTTTCCGCTGGAGCCATATTGAGATTGCACCGGAATCATTTCATCTTGCCGGCAAGTTCTGTAATCTCTTCTTCTGACAACTTTGTTGCTGTGGAAATCGCGGAAAAAGATAACCCCATCTTAAGCAGATTCATTGCGATCTCCGCCTTCTCATCATTCCTTCCCTCAGCCTTGCCCGCTTCTTTTCCTTTTTCGATTCCCTCATCATAGAGCTTCACGCCGAAGTCCCCGAGTATGTTGTATGCCTCCATTCTTCTCTCCTCATTCCCTTTCACTCTCCACAGAGCCTCCCTCATGTCCGGGCACTCCATCTCCTCTATCTCCCTCTTCGCGAGATCGTCATAGAACGCCCTGAGATCCTCCCTGATTCTACCACGGTACGCCATGTTTGCCACATACATCGTGCACCCCGTGCCATCAACAAGCCCGAACCCGTCATCCTCCCTCGTCCTGAACCTGTATACCGCCTTGCCCTTCCCGAAGATGTCGCTGTCCACGATGAAGATGACTATCCTCTCCCTCATCGATGTGAAGCCCTCTCCCCTGAGAAGCGCCTTCCATGCCAGCACCGAGGAGTAGTATTCCATCCTCTTCCCGAACTCATTCCGGCTCACGCCGTGCATCTTCTGCATCTCGATGTCTATCAGGGCACCGCTTCTGTCCCTGGCAAGGATGTCGAAGGTGACGGAGTGCCCATCGACGACGCGCATGCTCACCTGCGCCCTGGCGCTCTCCACCCTGATGTCCTTCCTCTCTGTGATCGTGCTCACCAGGAACTGGACGCCTGATACGTTGCCATCGAAGCCGATGGCGAAGGCAGCGTCATCCGAGAGGGTGAGGTTGTCGACGAAGGTCTTGAGCTCTTCCCGCGGGATCTTCTTTTCCTTCATTCTTTCCTCCTTTACCCTCTATACGCAGGAAAGAGTGGTTTTGGTGAAGGATTGGAGGAATCTTATTAAACTTCCATTGTATGCGGCATGAAAAACATAGCCCCGCCATATTACCTGGCAGGGCTCATCCCCAATTGCTCATGATGTGGTTCCTTATTTCTTCTTGGCTGCCGCCTTCTTTGTGCCCGTTTTCTTCTTGGAAACAGTTTTCTCTTCTTCTGGAGAGACTGATTCTTCTGAAGAAACTTCTTCTGGAACAGCGATTTCTTCTTCAGTTACAGACTCTGCGGGCTTTTCCTCAAAGAGATCCTGCTGCTCTTCTGCTTCCTTCTGTACTGTTTCTTTTACAGGGGCAGGCGTTGCTTTCTTCGGTTCATCCCACGCGAGGTTGCCTTCCTTATCGGTGTAAGTGTATGCGATCGCATAGTAGATGATCGGGTCCTTTGTCTTCCATCGCCTGTATGCAGCAGAGACGGCAGAGGCCATTCCCCTGTTGTTCACGTAGTCCTTGCCCTTGTCGAGCATGATCGCTCTCAGCGCTCCGAGCGATATCTGGACTTTCTTCGAATAGAGAGCTATCGCGAGCTCGCCTATGAAATCGTAGATCTCGTCATTTGTCATGATCTGCCTCCTTCATGAAATGCTAACTTCTGGAAGGGGTAAAAGAAATCAGATAATGCGAGCTCATTAATCCACATTCCGTAGCTCATTCGCATCTGACGGACAGGGAAAAACACTATCTGTTCATGATTGTGCGTACCTTGTCTGCAATTGCGACTGCGAGTTTTCTGTGTCCATCAGCATCAAGATGGATGTCATCTGCGCCTGGCTCTGCGTACAGGGACGCATCGAGGAAGTGCACGTCAAGCCTCTCAGCTTCCGCTTTGAATACCGCTGCAAGCTCCTTTGATTTCTCGCTTGATGCATAGTCGAAGAGTATGTCCCCGGAGGAGGCGGCATCCGGCCCGACATGGATGGGGGATATGAGGAGTACTTCTGGTATGCAGCACCATTGAGGATAGTCATAGCCGAGTATCGTCTCCGCTATTCTTGCCGCACCTTTTGCTATCGCCAGCGGTGTCGCTGAGTAACAGCTTTTGCAGTCATTTGTCCCCAGCATGATGATGGCGAGCGAAATGGGGTAGTGTGTTTCCAGTATCATCGGGAGAGCCGTAAGACCCCTCCTTCCCGGATAATATGGATCATCGAATACGGTTGTGCGTCCACCCATTCCTTCCTCGATCACATGGAATTCGCTCCCGAGTTCTTTCTGCAGCACGCCGGGCCATCTGATGTCAGAAGGCCAGCGTTCTCCACCGTCTGGGTTACAGCCATTCGTATTGGAGTCCCCGAAACAGAGTATTGTCCTCAATTTTTCTTTCATAAGAGCAGTGTAGCACAGGGATGCTTTCAGGTAGCCTTGTCTTTGTGTTAGATTGTCGCTATGGAATACTCATATCTGGATAGCGATCAGAAGATAATGGACGCAGTTGCTGTGTTTTCGGGGAAGGACAGGATTGCCGTGGATTTCGAGGGGGAGTTCAATCTCCATATATATGGCGAGCATCTCTGCCTTATCCAGATATTCGATGGCTCTGAATTCTATATTATTGATCCTCGCTCTGCCGGCGTGACTGATAAAGGTCTGTCGGCTTTTTTCTCCACCCCTGTCAAGAAGCTGTGGTTCGATTGCCAGTCAGACGCATCGCTTGTCTATAAAGCTTATGGTTTGACAATAACAGGCATCTGCGATGTGCGCGTGCTTGCTGAGACACTCGGCTTCCATGGCAATCTCAAAGCGCTTGAGAGCGAATACCTTGGCATCGAGAATAATCTCAACAAGAAAAAGAACCAGCAGGCAAACTGGCTGAAGCGCCCGATTCCAGACGAGCAGATTGCGTATGCGCTGGAGGACGTCGCGCATCTGATGGAGCTTGAGGATGTGCTTGCATCTCTTGTGCACGAACGGAATCTCGATAAGCAGGCAGCCTCTGCCATGAAGAGGGCGACAGCTGTAAAGAAGCCTCTTCCGGGATGGACACGTATCGGAGGGTGGAAGAGAATGACCCCTGTGCAGCGTATCTATGCCAGACATATCTTCATTGCGCGTGACAGGATCGCGAAACGCTTCAATGTGCCAGCTGCCAGGGTAATGGACAAGCATCTGATTCCTGATCTCTCAACGAATGTGCCTTTGTCAAAGGACCGTCTTGTGCCGAGGCTTCAGGGTGTGCCCGACCGTTTCCGCGCATTTGTCATACCAGCAGTATGGGATGCAATCGTGAAGGGGAATGAAGAGGTCCGAAGCTCACACTGAGAGCAGGGCTGACAGGAAGCTCACCAGTGCTTCCATCTCCTTTTTTGCTATCCGCTCATTGACGCTGTGCGCATTCTCGTATCCGATGCAGAGCGTGATCGCGTCAATGCCCAGCTTCCGGAGATTGTTGGCATCGCTGCCGCCGGATGTGGGTTTTGTCCTTGCATCCCGTCCGATTGCCTCTGCCGCTTCCGCAGCTTTCATGAGCGCTGGATCCGATTCTTCGATGATGTACGGTGAATAGAGGTCCAGAAGCTCAGTCCTGCATTCAGCTCCATCCTCTGCCGCGGCTTTTTTCGCAGCCGCGATTATCTCTTCCGATACCCTCTGTCTCTTCTCGTCAGAAAGTGATCTCACTTCATAAACGACAGAAGCTTTGTCAGGAACGATGTTCGTGGAGCCTGGCGCCATGAATGATCCGACATTGCATGTCGTTTCCTCATCCAGCCGCCCTGTAGGGCTCATCGCGACAGCCTTTGCAGCCGCCTTTATTGCATTGATTCCTTTTTCCGGAGAGAAGCCTGCATGTGCCGTGCGACCAAGCATCGTAATCTCTATCCTGTTCTTTCCAGGAGCGGAGATTATGGCTGTCCCCACATCACCTGCGGCATCAAGAATGTAAGCCTCATTGACTGAAAAAGGCTCGAAGAAGCTTTTTTCCAATCTGGCAGATCCTCTCAATCCCAGCTCCTCTGCGCGAGTGAAGAGAAAGAGAGCATCAGGATGCTTTGAAGCAATTGTCATAACAGCGGCGATAGCGGCTTTATCATCTGCACCAAGGGCCGTGTGTCCATCTGTGAAGAAGTACCCGTCATCTTCAAGCATGTGGGCCTCTACAGCTCTCTCCACGGTATCCATATGGCAGACAATCATGGTCTTGGCGCCTGTCGGGTTATTCCAGAAGAGCAGGTTGCCTGCTGCATCGTCCCGGAAGAAATAGCCATGTTCAGTCATGCGGGAAATGATGTAAGAGCTGACTCCATCCTCTTTCCATGAGGGAGAAGGTATTGAAACAAGATTCCTGAAATGCTCAAAGACGTTCATGAGGCAAATATAGTCCTCTTCAGTCGTTTGTTCCAGAACCTGGATTACCGCTTCCTGCTGTATGGCGTCTCTTCAAGAGGCAGTCTGCAGCGTTCCTTGCCATCGACGCGCCTGTATGCGTTTGCAATGGCAGGTGCTGTCGGAATGGTGCAAAGCTCTCCCACGCCCTTCGCGCCATAGGAGGAGGGAAGCCTGCCTTTAGCTTGCACGAGAATTGTCTCTATCTCTGGTCGCTCTGTCGCTCTCAGCAGTCCCAGTGTTCCGTATTTCGATTTCACCCGGCCATCTTCAGTGATGAAATTCTCTGTGAGAGCATAGCCCATGCCCATGAGCACGCCACCTTCGATCTGACCCTCGATTGCTTTCCGGTTGATGACAGTCCCTGCGTCGCAGGCTGCCGTGATTCTCTTCACGCGGCCATCCTCATCCAGCTGGGCGACCTGTGCCGAGTATGAGTAGGCAAGGTGCGATACAGGGTTTGGCTTGGTGCTGGTTATGGGGTCTGTAGGGAAGTCGAATTCGGCATGGAATTCCTGTCCTTCCAGTTCCTCTATGGTTTTTCCTTTCAGAGCTTCAAGCAGTTTCAGCGAAGCGAGCCGCACCGCTTCTCCTGTGAACGCAGTCTGGCGTGAGGCGGTGGATGTGCCGCTGTCAG
>CASFLH010000085.1 GCA_949295505.1 uncultured Spirochaetales bacterium
CTCAAGCTCACTCTTACCGCTTTCAAGACTTCTGATGATGCTGTCACGGCGATTTTCAATATCGACAGTGGCATCCTCTGCTTTCTTCATTTCAGTATCGGAGAAAGCCTTGAAATCCATTCTTTCCTGAGTGACAAATGAACTGAAGAGTTCTTTAGCCCTTTCAATCTGATCGTTGAAGCCTGAGAGCATTGTCTCATTCTCTTTCTTCTGAGATTCAGCAGCTGTTTTCAGGCTTTCCTGAGTTGCAGCAACAAGCCGTACATACTCTGCCTTGAGGTCCTGAAGCTGGTTCATACTGCGCTCAGCTTCAACTCTGAAGCTGTCCATACGGTCATTAACAGCCTCAACCTTCATCACTTCCTGCTGGACTGCAGAAATCCTTGCTTCTGCCTGATCTGTGGCGATTCTCAGTTTCTCAAGTGCTGTCTTATACTCTGCACATACTGACTGAAGCGCTGTCAGATCCTCCTGATAATCCGAAAGTGTTTTCAAAGAATCACTGATCTGACGTACCATGTCTCCAGCCTGCGAGATGGAAAGCTCCACATTCTGCTCGCATTCTTTTGCTGTTGTGCGCATCCTGTCCAGTGTCGAGGCGGATTCCGTACGGAAAGCAGCCTGCTGCATGGTGATCATCTTGGACATCCTGTCATTTCTGATATTCCGCCTGACAAGCAGCACAACCACGAAGTTGATCAGGAATGATACAAGGAGTATCAGAGCTCCGAACAAAAGCAACTGTGAATCAATCTGCATAGCGACCTCTAAAGCACCACCTTCCCGAATTCCTCCCAAGAAGAGAAGATGATATCAGCATTATTATACACTCTGACAGAGTGTGAGATAAGAGCCGTATGCATCCCCGCGTTTCTGGCTCCGTCAACGTCCTTGCTGCAGCTGTCACCGGTGTAAAGCGCTTCTTCCGGTTTCACCCCAAGCTCGGACAGCATCATCCTGAATGGCCTTACCGACGGCTTGAGAGCTCCATACTCTTCTGTTGAAGCTCTGTATGAGATAAGGTCATCGATTCCCAGCGCGGCAAGCTTATTCGCAACAGGGAAATCTGAAAGCGCGGCAAGGATGAAACCTTCATCCCTTGCCTTCTCGAGCGTCTCCCTCAGCCCAGGATATGGCTTTATGCTCGAGAAAAGCCTCTCCCAAGGGCGTCGGAACACACGTTCCTCTTTATCAATGAAGTACTGCACATCCTTATCAGGATAGAGGATGGCGCACTCCTTCTCACAGAAAGAAAGGAAATCCTCAGTATCTCCTTCCGAGAACCCGGTCTCCTCTCTCAAGCGCTGTCTCATGGCATTGTACTTCAGCGCAAACGGCAGATGAAAGACGGAAGAGAGCGCAAGACGCACCATCATCTGGCGCTTCGGATAGAATGTGCCATCGATATCAAAGCACAAAGCCTTTATCCCATGCTCTCTCGCGTATCCCATCACTTCTTCCCCGCTTTCCTCTTCTGCCCGGCGTTGCGGACTATAGTCTCTGCCCTTTCGCGGGCTTTCCCCATCCTGGCTTTGCCGCCCGGCTTTCTTGCTGTTCCTTTCTTCGCGTTCTTCTTCGGAGCTGAAGCAGATGATTTCATCACGCTCTGGATCTTCGCCTCCGTCTTTGAGGGACCTTTGTCATTGAGGCTTGGATTGCGCCTTCGCTCCCTTAAAGAGATATCCACGGGAATATACGTGAAGCCGAAATCACGGCGAATCATGTTCTTCAGATATGAAATGTACGCCTCCGGGAAATCATGGACACGGTTCACGAAGAAAAGGAAGCGCACAGGGGCGGCACTGACCTGGGTTCCATAAAGGACCTTATAGTGTCCCGCGGCACCGCGAGGAGGCTCATTATCCTTTGTCCATTCCTTCAGGGCTGCGTTGAGCTGGGAAGTATCAACACGCTTCGTCAGCTGCTTCCAGACGCTCCAGACCATATCAAGGAGCTTACCGATATCAAGGCCCTTGAGAGCGGAGATCGGCATCAGCGGTGCGAATGAGAGAACGGGGAAGAGGAATCTTACCCTGTCCTTTATAGCCTCAATCTCATTAGGGATTCCCCTGAGAAGGTCTGTCTTGTTCAGAACGAGTATGATACCCTTGCCACGGCGCACGATGAGATCCGCGATCTTCTTGTCCTGCTCAGTGATACCTTCCTGTATATCCACCATCAGCAGAACGACATCGGCATCCTCTATTGTTTTGATAGCGCGGTTGACGGAGTAGTATTCGACATCTTCCTCGACTTTCGACTTCCTTCTGATTCCAGCTGTATCAAGAACGGTATAATCAGTGCCCTTGTAGGTGAATGTGCCGCGCATCACGTCGCGTGTGGTACCCGCTATCGGGCTGACAATCGAGATATCACGTCCAGTAAGGAGATTCATCAGCGTGGACTTGCCGGTGTTGGGCTTTCCGAGTATCGCAATCTTGATGCTCTCCGGCTCCTCTGGAATATCCTCAGTACGCTCAAGGTCAAGGATGCCAAGAAGGCTGTCCTCAAGTTCCTCGATACCTGTTCCGTGAGCCGCGGAGATTCCCACTACCCTCTGATAACCATATGAGAAGAAATTCCAGACAAGATCCTCCCTTCTCGGATCATCGACTTTGTTGACTGCAAGCACGACTTTATCGGTATATGGCCTCAGCTCCTCAACAAGCATCAGGTCCTCTGCCGTGACCTCAGTGCAATCCATGAGGAAGACTATGGCATCACTCTGGGCAAGAAGGGAAAGGGACTTGTCAGTAACGGCAAAGTCTATTCCTTCCTTATCGACTTTCACTCCGCCTGAGTCAACGAGCGTGACAGCATTATTGCCAAGAAGCCAGCGCTCAGGGATCGGATCCCTGGTAACACCTGGAGTCGGGTCAGTGATGGCACGCCTCTTGCCTATCAGACGATTGAACAGCGTGGACTTTCCTGCATTGGGCCGCCCTATGATCGAAATCAGAGGCAGTGATGTATCAATATCCGCTTTGTTTCTTATATCAAGCTTTTCCATTATATTCCTTCAGAGCATGCTCTATTGATGTTGCATCGCGAAGAGAGAGTACATTATCAGCAAAATCAGCGCAACTCTTTGAGTCAAGAGTCCTTATCCGCTTCCTCACTTCGAGAATCGAGTGAGCAGACATCGAGAGCTCATCGAAGCCCAGCCCCACCAGAAGCGGAGTATATTCAGCATATCCAGCCATCTCACCGCAGATGGAAACAGTCACGCCCTTCTCCTTCCCGGCATCCACGACATATTTCAGCAATCTGAGAACAGCGGGATGGAGGGGCCTGTAAAGGTGCGCTATGCGCTCATTCCCCCTGTCTACCGCAATCGTGTACTGGATAAGATCATTGGTACCGATGGACATGAAATCAACGTAGGATGAAAGGACATCGGCAGTGATGGCCGCAGATGGCGTCTCAATCATCGTTCCTATCTTCATGTTCTCATCGAACGCTATGCCTTTCTGCCTGCATTCCTCTTTGACATCATTGAGGAAATCGAGAACCTCAAGAAGCTCTTCCGAGCCAGATATCATGGGGAACATCAGGCGGACAGAAGGAGAAAGAGCGGAAGCGCGGAGTATCGAAATCAGCTGTGAGCGGAAGATGTCCCTGTTCGCCATGCAGAACCGGACGGCACGCCAGCCAAGAATAGGGTTTTCCTCCTCTGTATCCATGCCTTCTGCCATCTTGTCGCCGCCAAGGTCATATGTGCGGAATGTCACAGGACCATACTGCCCCATGATGCGTGCAGCTTCCTCATAGACATGAGGATCCGCCTCCTCAGCTCCATGGAAACCCTGCATCATCAGGAATTCAGTGCGGAAAAGCCCCACCCCCTCAGCTCCTGCTGCTATCGCGCCATCAACACCTTCAAGTCCCTCGATATTGCACATGAGATGAATACGCCGTCCATCGACGGTGACAGCCGGGAAAGCAGCCTCTTTTCTCAGCTCCTTCTCCGTCCGCGCGGCAATGCCTTTCCGGGCTCTGAAACTTCGTATAGTCTTCTCATCAGGGCGGACATAGGCAACGCCCTCTCTCGCATCCAGCGCTACTGTATCTCCATCCTCAGCAGTCTCCGAGACATCCCCAAGGCCGAGAATCGCAGGAATCTCATCTGAGTGGGCAAGGATTGCCACATGACTTGTCTGTCCACCTGTATCAAGCAGAAGACCCAGGATCTTGCTCCTGTCCATCTGCATCAGTTCGGAAGGGGTAAGATAGTCTGCCACGATTACAGCAGGCTCCGTTATGACGATGCCTGTCGAGATACCGGCTATAGCTGAAAGAAGACGTGTCTCGGCATCTTTTATGTCCGCAATGCGCTCTGCGAAATATGCATCTCCAAGGGCTGCAAGAGCCGCTGTGTATTTCTCTGTTGCGGCTTCAACTGCCCATGAGGCCGTATATCTTCTTTCCTTTATATTCTCCCTGATGAGCGAGAGGAAATCCGGATCGGAGAGCATGCTCTCGTACACGCCTAGCATCTCTCTTTCTTCCTTCGAGCGTGGCTTTATCGCGCGTATCTCCGCAAGGGCCTGGGCATGTACGCCCTCGAAAACAGCCAGTTCATGCTCTGTGTCATCAGCAAGCAGATGCTCAACACTATCCAGCACAGTGTGCCTGAATACAGCCGCCTTGCCGATCACGACACCGGGAAACACCCCGGTTCCTCTCTTCTCAATCATACCTGGATTGTAATGCATCAGAAGAAAGAGAGGAACAGGCTTTCGGAGACTTGGAGCCCGAGTTGTTGCTAACACCGTGCCTCATCGCTAAAATAAGCGCATGGCAAATAGCAGAAGGAACAGTGGAGCATTCGCAGGCACTGTCCTATCCATCATACTCATAACAGTATCGGCAGCTGTGATCTATGCAAGACTGCCATACGTTGCCACCATACTGCGTCTGGACGAGCATGCAGCTCTCTGGAAATCATACAGGGAATCAGAGAAGAGCATAACGAAGACAAGGATACTCTACAGGGACGGGGAGGCATTTACTGCCGCGGCATCTGTCCCAGCTGCAGTAAGCGATGAACTGCATCGTGCCGCAGAGGCGGCAATCACCCCTGTTACGGAAACAGAACGTGAAATGGGTCTTGAATCATTTGTTCCTGAGGATACGAGGCTCATAGGGATAGCGGAGAAGGATGGCTATATCTTCATCGATCTTTCAGAGGAAATGGAGAACGCTGATGAGAGAGCATACCGGCAGATTGAGGAAAGCCTTGATCTCTCCCTTGATTTCCGCCAGATGATTTTCATGATTGAAGGGGAACTGCTCGCGGACTGAGGCGAGAGACACAGATAATCTTCGTATTTCCAGGAAAAAGGTGAGAGATTCACCCTCACCTTGTGAACCGTTCTATTGATACAGCCTTGCCAGTTGTGGCGTCGGCTTCAATCACGACACCCTGGATATGCGCTTCCCCCTCAGCGACCTCGCTTTTCATTGGAAGCTGCGTAAGCTGCCGTTCGATGCTCTTCTGAGGATCCGAACCGATGACAGCATCTGTCACGCCTGTCAGTCCAAGATCCGTGATATATGCAGTCCCGCCTGGAAGGATCTTCTCATCCGCAGTCTGCACGTGAGTATGCGTACCGGCAACTGCGGTGACTTTACCATCAAGCGCAAAGGCTACTGCTTCCTTTTCCAGCGTA
The DNA here is from genome assembly GCA_949295505.1 of uncultured Spirochaetales bacterium. Taxonomy (GTDB): domain Bacteria; phylum Spirochaetota; class Spirochaetia; order Sphaerochaetales; family Sphaerochaetaceae; genus Ornithospirochaeta. The sequence goes on from CASFLH010000085.1 coordinate 5,673, forward strand.
TCCTCTGCATGGAAGTCCACGAATACCAGCGGAGTCTCCTTACGGATGTCCCGGATAATCTTATCAATGCGCTTCACCGGATCATCGATTGGCGGCATCATGATTCTGCCCTGCGCGTTGATGACGGCAATCGTCAGCGGGCCTTTCTTTCTTATCGTGTAACCATGACCGATGCATGGATCAGGATAATTCAAAGGTCTGAGGATATCATCGTTCTTATCAAGGACATCATAGATTTCCTCTTTCTGCCAGATATGGTTTCCACTGGTGATGACATCAGCTCCGATTCTCTTCAGCGAATGATAATCCTCAACAGAGACACCGAATCCAGCTGCGGCATTCTCTCCGTTGATAATCACAAAATCTGCTTTCTCATCCCGAACAAGCGAAGAGAGCCCTATGAAAAGGGCTCCCATTCCTGCGCTTCCGGAAACATCCCCTATCATGAGGACGCGCACTCGATCTTTCACTTAGCGTACTCCACGACTCTGGTCTCCCTGATGATGGTGACCTTGATCTTTCCGGGGTATCTGAGCTCTGCCTCGATCCTGTCCGCGATACCACGCGCGATCTTCTTGGCATTCTCGTCAGAAACCATATCGCTGTTGACCATGATTCTCAGCTCACGGCCCGCCTGGATAGCAAAGGCATTGTCAACGCCATCAAAGCCTTTTGCGATATTCTCAAGCGATTCAAGGCGCTTGATGTAATTATCAAGGCTTTCACGGCGAGCCCCCGGGCGCGCTGCTGAAATCGCATCCGCGACCTGGACAATGATGGCTTCCGGACAGGTAGGCTCTGTATCGTTATGATGCGCGAGGATGCAGTTGATGACTTTCGGATCCTCTCCAAGTCTCTTGGCAAGCTCTGCGCCGATTTCCGCATGGTTTGCCTCGCTCTCAGTCTCTGCACCTTTCCCGATATCATGCAGGAGGCCTCCGCGCTTCGCAATCTCGGGATCGGCTCCGACCTCCGATGCGATCATACCAGCAAGTATTGCGACTTCCTTGGAATGCAGAAGAACGTTCTGGCCATAGCTTGTCCTGAAGTGAAGGCGTCCAAGGTTTCTGATCATCTCCGGTCCCATATTGTGGAAACCAAGGTCAAAAACAACCTTCTCACCTTCATCCACGATAATCCGTCCGACTTCCTTCGAGACCTTGTTGACCATCTCCTCGATACGTGCCGGATGGATGCGACCATCCTGGACAAGGCGCTCAAGAGCGACTCTGGCAATCTCCTTGCGTACAGGATCAAAACAGGAAATAACAACGGCCTCGGGCGTGTCATCGATAATGATATCAACACCGGTAAGCGTCTCGAGCGTTCTGATATTCCTGCCTTCACGGCCTATGATGCGGCCTTTCATCTCATCGCTCGGAAGCGATACGGAAGCTGTTGTTATCTCTCCTGAGACTTCTGTGGCTAGGCGCTGGATGGATGTCACGATGATATCCCGGGCAACCCTGTCCGCCTGGATCTGGGCTTCCTGCTCGATCTTGTTTATATAGACCTGACCGTCATGCTCAGCATCCTTCTTCATCTCTTCGATGATAGCGTTCTTTGCTTCTTCGCGGGTCATTGCCGCGACTCTCTCAAGCTCCGCCGTCAGCTGAAGGTGCCTCTCTTCCGCTTCCTTCTCTGCGGCTGCAAGCGCTGCATCTCTTTCTCCCAGTTGTCGCTTTACAGCTTCAAGCTCCTGCTGCCTGTGTTCAAGATTTTCCTCTTTCTGCAGAAGCCTTCTCTCTGATTTCTGCAGTTCAAATCGTCTCTCTCTAGCTTCCCGTTCCTGCTGCTGCTGTTCCTGCAGAAGCTTATCACGGGTCTCAAGCTCTATCTCCTTTGCCTGGGCTTCAGCCTTTGAGACAGCATCCTCGCTTATTCTCTGGGCAGTCTGCTCAGCGGATGTGAGCTTTGATTTAGCATATATCCAACGGCATACAAAACCTATTGCGATACCAGCAACAAAACACAGGAGGGCAATAATAACTGACATTGATTATTCCTCCTCATGAATCATTAATATGATGATTATCTCAACATAACATACAGGTGTCAATAATCATAGGCAAACAATGGCCTGTGAGCCGGTTTCAACACAGAAAAAACATATTTATGAATGAATCAGGCGGCAGGAAAGAAAAAAACCGCCACGCAAAGTGACGGCTTCAGACACCACGTGTCTGTCCAGTGCTTCCCCAGTCCCGGGAAACGTGTCAGGCCTTATCAGCCTTCTTAGCCTTATCGGCTTTCTTCTTGTCGGCGGCCTTCTCCTCCTTCTTCGTCTTCTCGACGAGTTCGAGGATTACCATCTCTGCAGCGTCTCCAAGTCTGTTGCCAGTCTTGAGGATTCTTGTATATCCGCCATTTCTATCTGCAAAGAGCGGTGCGATCTCCTTGAAGAGCTTGTTGACTACAGCCTCATCATAGACATCACGGGCAATCATACGGCGGTTGTGAACTGAATCAACCTTAGCCCTTGTGATCATCTTCTCGGCCAGCCTTCTGACTTCAAGAGCCTTTGCCTTCGTGGTCTCAATTCTCTCATATCTGAAGAGGGATGTGACCATGTTGCGCTTAAGCGCCTTGCGTTCGCTGGATTTGCGCGAAAGCGCGTTGAATCCGATCCTATGCTTCATTGTTCTCTACTTCCTTGTTCTCTGGAACTTTGATAGACGTCTTTAATACACTGAAGTCAGACATGCCGAGAGTAAGACCCCACTCTCTAAGCTTATCCTTGATCTCAGAAAGCGACTTCTTACCGAAGTTCCTTGTCTTGGCAATCTCATCTTCAGTCTTTCTTGCAAGATCTCCGATTGTCTTGATTCCTGCATTCTTCAGACAGTTGGAGGAACGTACAGTAAGCTCGAGCTCCTCTACTGGAGTATCAAGAAGCTTTCTGATTCTCTCCTCTTCCTCATCAATCTCCTCTGTCGTGCAAACCTGCCCTTCATCGAAGTTAATGAAGATAGTGAAGTGCTCCTTGACAATCTTGGCAGCCTCACCAAGAGCATTCTCCGGTGTAATCGTGCCATCTGTGTAGATTTCGAGAGTAAGCTTCTCGTAATCATTTCTCTGTCCAACCCTTGTCGGTTCAATAGAATAAAGAACTCTCTTAACCGGCGAGAAGAACGCATCGATTGCAATTGTGCCAGGCTCTTCCGAGTACTTCTCGTTGAGCTCAGATGGGACATAACCCCTTCCGAGATCAATCTGGACTTCCATTTCAAGGTCACAGTCATCCATCATCGTGAAAATCGGGAGATCAGGGTTTGTCACAGTAACCTGATCACGCTCGAAATCCTTTCCGGTGACGACACCAGGTCCCTTGCAAGGGATGGTAAGTACCGTGCCCTCAGAATCGTCAGGCATGGAAATCTGCAGTTTCTTAATGGCCGCTATGATATCACTGATATCTTCCTTCACACCTCTCAGAGGCTCGAACTCCGATGTGACCATATGAGCCTCACGTGAATCGCCATTGCCGAATGTCGTGAAGCGGATGGCAGTCACTGCGTAGCCCTGGATGGAGGAAAGAAGAACGCGGCGGAGTGTATTGCCGACCGTTGTTCCGAACCCTCTCTCGAAAGGATAAGCAACGAACTTACCGTAGTCAGCTGTCGAGACAGTATGATCAGAGATGATTCCCGAAGGTCTCTTGAATCCCTTGAGAAGATTTTTTCTAGCCATTATTGCTCCTTATTATGCAGCTCTGAGAGCCGGAATCAATCAGACACGGCGTGTCTTGCGCGGCCTGCATCCATTGTGTGGAATCGGGGTGACGTCCCTGATCGTGCGGACCTTGAGTCCGAGGACTCCAAGTGTTCTGATAGCGCTCTCGCGACCGACACCTGGTCCCTTCACGAATACATTGACTTCCCTCAGACCGAAATCCATAGCCTTCTTGGCAGCTGTCTCGCATGTTGTCTGTGCAGCATACGGAGTGGACTTCTTGGCCCCGCGGAATCCGAGCATACCTGCGGATGCCCAGGAAACAGCATTACCGGCAAGATCAGTTACTGTGATGATCGTGTTGTTGAAGGTTGCCTGAATATAGACATTACCCTCGAGTACGGTCTTCTTAGTCTTCTTTACATTAGCCATTTCTTCTCACCTGCCCTTACTTCTTCTTGTTGGCAACAGTCTTCTTCTTGCCCTTCCTGGTTCTGGCATTGGTCTTTGTCCTCTGTCCTCTTACCGGAAGTCCCTTTCTGTGCCTGAGTCCCCTGTAGCAGCCGATGTCCATCAGTCTCTTGATGTTGAGGGCAACCTCAGTGCGAAGATGTCCTTCGATCTTGTACTCCTCTTCGATGACCTTCCTGAGAAGGGCAAGGTCATCGTTGGAGAGGGAGTTGATCCTGACATCTGGGTCGATATTCGTCTTCTGACAGATCTGCATTGCGGAAACCCTGCCGATTCCGTAGATATATGTCAGTGCGATCTTAACTGCCTTATTGGGCAGGTCAACACCTGCTATACGCGCCATTCACGGCCTCCTGTTATTTCTGTCTCTGCTTGTGCTTCGGGTTCTCGCAGATAATGCGGACAACACCGGCACGTCTTATAACTTTGCACTTGTCGCAAATTGGTTTAACACTAGCTCTGACTTTCATTTCTAGAACTCCTATCAGAATTTCTTAAGTCTGCGCTTCCTTGCATCCACGAAGCCGTCATGGTGATGCATCTTCATCAGTCCATCAAGCTGCCTCATAGTCTCGAGGTCTACACCAACGAGGATGATCAGCGATGTTCCGCCGAACAGCATAGCAACATTCGAAGGGAATGAGAAGAACATCTGAATCAAAGTCGGGATAAGAGCGATGAATGCCAGGAAGATAGCACCCGGAAGAACGATGCGGTTAAGCACCTTCGTAAGATACTCTTCAAGCTTCTCGTTTCTTACACCCGGAATGGATCCGCCATTGTCTCTTATATTCTTTGCCATCTCAATCGGGTTAAGCGTTACCTGTGTATAGAAGAACGCAAACGCGATGATCAGGAGCGTATAGATGATAAGATACGGTGCTCCCTGCGGGTTGAGGAAATCAGCAACTGCCCTGAGCCAGCCGATATTGGAGTTGTAGCCAAGCTGAAGCGGGAACGAAAGCAGTGTTGATGCGAAGATGACCGGGATAACTCCAGACGGATTGACCTTGAAAGGAATGAATGAGCCCTGAGAGCCATACATCCTTCTTCCGACAACACGGCGGGAATACTGTACCGGAATCTTCCTCTGTCCCTTCTCCTCGTAGACGACAAGTGCGACGACGAAGAAGAACATGATGACAACAACGATGATTGACACCGGATTCATAAGTCCGCTCGCAACGCTTCTTACCATCGTATAGGCAGCAGAAGGAATACGTGCAACGATACCTGCGAAGATCATCAGCGAGATACCATTTCCGATTCCGTTCTCCGTAATCCTCTCACCAAGCCATACCATGAGCATGGAACCAGCTGTTACGGTGATGATGGATACAACAGTGAATGCTGCCGGCCCGATAGCAAGCGCTCCGGGGATACTGCGTGCATACATCGATGCTGCAAGCGACTGGATAGCTGCTACAGCGATTGTCGCGTAGCGCGTATACTGCTGGATCTTCTTAGACCCCTGCGGATCCTGCGCAAGTTTCTTCAGGGACGGGATGACAAGCATCAGCAGCTGCATGATGATCTGAGTGCTGATGTATGGCATCACCCCGAGCATGAAGATAGAGAAATTCGCGAAGGCACCGCCGGAGAAGAAGTTCAGGTATTCGGTGAAGGAGTTCGAGTTGGCCTCGAAATAGCTGAGTACAGCTCCCGGATTGACACCCGGAATAGGAAGAGCTGCTCCGATTCTCGTCACCGCGAGGATGGCGAAAGTGAAGACAATCTTCTTCCTTATATCCTTCATTCTGAACATTTCTACCAGAGTGTTTGCCATTGTAACCTTCTTTTTTACCTGATCTCGCCGCCAGCAGCCTTGATCTTCTCAGATGCAGAACCGGAGATCTTTACCCCATCGATGACAAGCTTCTTTGTCACCTCGCCATCAGCAAGGATCTTGGCTGCCATCCTCCCCTTAAGAAGTCCCTTCTGGCGAAGAGTCTCATCGGAGACTGTCTCACCATCGGAGTAAACTCTGTCAAGCGTTGCAAGCGAGATAGCCTGCTTCTCCTCCTTGAAAGGATAGTTGGAGAAACCACGTCTTGCGATACGCCTGTAGAGAGGCATCTGCCCACCTTCGAATCCGAGGCGGACACCACCGCCGGAGCGGCTGTTCTGCCCGTCATGGCCACGCCCGCAAGAGCGTCCGATTCCGGAGCCGTTTCCGCGGCCTACTATGGTCTTGCGGGTTGTTGCACCCGCCGGCTTTACAATCTGTGCCATTACAGAACCTCCTCAACCTTTACAAGGTGTGAGACCGTGCGGACCATGCCAAGATTGACAGGGTTCGCATCGCGAATTACGGAGCTGGAGATCTTCCCGAGACCGAGGGCCTTAATGGTCTTTCTCTGCACAGGAAGGGTGCCTGCAAGCCCCTTAACGAGTGTTATCTTGATCTGCTTTGCCATGATTAACTCCACATTTCCTTCAGAGTCTTGCCCCTGCCCTTTGCCACCTGGGCTGCATCATACATATGCTCGAGAGCATCGAATGCTGCCTTGACGGTGTTGATTCCATTCCTGGAACCGAGGGACTTGGAAAGAACATCCCTGATACCTGCTGCATCACAGACAAGACGTACAGCACCACCAGCCTTGACACCTGTTCCAGGAACAGCCGGCTTCAGGAGCACGGAAGCGCTCTTGTAGTTACCGACGATGTCGTGCGGAATCGTTGTTCCCCTGAGAGGAACGGTGATGAGATGGGCCTTAGCCTTATCTGTTGCCTTTCTTATCGCATCGGAAACATCATTTGCCTTTCCGAAGCCATAGCCTACCCTGCCGTCACCATAGCCTACGACAACAAGAGCTGAGAAAGAGAATCTCTTACCGCCCTTGACAACCTTGGTAACACGGTTGAGCTTGACAAGCTTCTCGATGCATCCGTCCTTGACTTCTCTGTCTTTTCCCTTTTCCATACCGAACTCCTAGAACTTGATCCCGGCTTTTCTTGCGCCGTCGGCGATGCTCTTCACGATTCCGTGATAGATGTAGCCATTGCGGTCGAACACTACGGAATCGATGTTCTTCTCGAGAAGCCTCTTTCCTACAATCTCTCCGAGCTTCTCAGCGTCGGCAACTGTATTCTTCATGCTTCTGAGATCGGCTTCAACGGTAGAGGCAGAGACCAGTGTATGTCCTACAGTGTCATCAATGACCTGGACATACATATGGTAGTTGCTCCTGAAAACAGTCATTCTCGGTCTTGAGGCTGTGCCGGAGATTCTCTTCCTGATGTGAGCCTTTCTCTTAGCATGCCTTCTGTTTTTATCGATCATTCTGTTCATAACTCTAAACCGCCTTATTTCTTGCCACCGGACTTACCAACCTTGCGGCGGATAGTCTCGTCTTCGTACTTGATGCCCTTGCCCTTATATGGCTCAGGTCCTCTGAGAGAACGGATCTCGGCAGCACACTTGCCAACCTTCTCCTTGCTGATTCCGCTGATTGTGAGCTTTGCAGGTCCATCAGCTGTAATCGAGATTCCCTCCGGGATGATGTACTCGATTGGCGTTGAGTAGCCAAGGTTGAGTGTGAGGATCTTGTCCTTGAGCTCTGCCCTGTAACCGACACCATTGATAAGAAGAACCTTCTGGAAACCTGCAGAAACGCCTGTAACCATGTTCTGGATCAGCTGGCGATAAAGACCATGATAGCTTCTCGATAGCTTCTCATCGTTCTTTCTTGTGACAAGAATCTCGTTGTTCTGGATCTCTACGGAAACCTCAGGCCTTGTCTGCAGCTGAAGTTCTCCCTTTGGTCCCTTAACGGAAACAAGTCCGTTGTCTACCTTTACCTCTACCTTCTCCGGGATCTGTACCGGAAGCTTACCGATTCTAGACACTTTCAGCCTCCTTACCAGATTGTGCAGAGAAGCTCACCGCCGACCTTGGCCTCCTTGGCCTTCTTGCCGGTGATGACACCTGTAGAAGAAGAGACAACCACAATGCCGATTCCGTTATAAACGGAAGGCATATCCTTGTAACCGCAGTAAACGCGGCGGCCAGGTGTGGAGACACGCTTGAGGCCATGAAGCACAGGAGACTGATCCTCGCCGTACTTGAGGAAGATGCGGATGTATGTCACATCATCCTTCGTGACCTTCTTGAAATTCTTGATGAAGCCCTCGTTCTTAAGGATCTTGATGATCTGAAGCTTAAGATTGGAGGCTGTCACATCCACTTTCTCATGCTTTGCCTGACTAGCATTTCTGATCTTAGTCAGCATATCTGCAATTGGATCACTAACTGCCATACTTCACTCCTACCAGCTCGACTTCGTTACGCCAGGGATCTGGCCTTCGCTAGCCAGCTTCCTGAAGCAGATCCTGCACATATCAAACTGGCGCATATATCCACGCGGGCGTCCACAGATCCTGCAGCGATTGTACCTGCGTGTGGAGAACTTAGGCTCCTTCTTTGACTTTACGATAAGTGACGTCTTTGCCATCTATAAGCTCCTTACTTTGCAGCGAACGGCATGCCAAGAGCCTTGAGA
>CASFLH010000086.1 GCA_949295505.1 uncultured Spirochaetales bacterium
CCTTTCATCTCATTTCTCCGATGTCATGATGCTAGCATTGGGCCTGTAGACTGTCATCAATAAATGCTTTAACAAGAACAAAATGAAACGGAAACAGGATAAAGTGGGGTCTTTACAGAAAAGTGTGGGATTTGTACCTGTAGGATCCTCTCAGAGAAGCGAATTTGATCTTAAGGAAGAAGTATTCAGTATCCCTGAAGCCATAGGCTTTCCTCCTGATGGTCTTGATCAGGTTGTTCACGCCCTCGACCCTTCCGGATGAGATCGGGAACTTCGCATGGTAGACGATGCCCATCAAGTGCCTCTCTATCGTGCCGCAGAATGAGAGGAGCTCGGGGATGGCGCTCTGCCTTGCCAGCTTCATCCAGGACATCATACCCTTGTAGAGCTCCGTGATGCTCGTCACGCCATATGCCAGACTGAACTGCTCCAGCAGCAGGTAGCATACCGATAGCTCCTCGTTGGCTGCAAGGATATCCTTCAGCCGCTTCTCCTTGTACGGGCGTCGGATCCTCTCTCCAGGCGGAAGCGGCTTGCCTCTGTCCAGATACATCCCATGGAGCCTGACATTGTCCTCATGGGCTTTCCTGTCCAGCTCTCGGAGCGTATCCATCTTCGACAATAGAAGGCATCTCGAGTTCTTCAGGAGCGTATATCCCTTCTCATCGCCGCTTTCCAGCATCTCGCGCTGCTTGCGCCTGCGGATGGCGGTGAGGACGGTGTCGTTGTACATCTTCACCAAGTGGAAATGGTCATAGACTATGCGTATCCCCGGCCATCTCTCCCTGAATGCCGAGTCATACTGTGCATTCATGTCCATCGATGCGGCCTTCACATGCCGCATCCATTCATCTCCCATACGGGCAAAGAAATGATACGCCTGCTCCTTCGACTTGCCCGCCTCAAGGAAGAGAACCCTCCCCGTCGCGAGATCCGTGACGACCGTAGCATACCTGTGCCCCTTGTGCAGCTTGAACTCATCGATGCCTATGTACTCGCATACAGGAGGGGCAACGCCATCCAGCATGGCTTTCAGGTTCGCCTTGTCGATCTCGTAGATCACGCTTGGATGCACCGATAGGGATCTAGCCGTTTCGCTTATCCCAGCCCCGCAGTTCAGCCTCGTGCGGATCCTCCTCCCCATGCGCCGCGTGATGCTGTGGCCGGGCTCCTTGAAGGCGATCTCCTGCATCTGGGTATGATTGCATCCCTCAGAAGAGCAGCAGTACCTGTCATATGCGACGATGATGATGTGCAGATGCCCCAAAAGGTCTATGTCATGCAGCCTCATGCTCCGCTTCCCATGCCTATGCATAGGTCTTCCGCAGACCGGGCACCTCTCAGGACCGGGAACCGTGCTGATCCCCATCGTCACGCAGATATCCTTCCCTGTCCTGGTCCTTACGAGTTCCGGTTCCTTCGTTACGCAGAAGCATGGCAACTCATGCTTTATCGTGATACAGCCTTTCATGGGTTTCTTCCTTGTTGATGTTGGGTTTTTGCAAGTAAAACATACAGGAAGAAGCCTTTTTCTGTCTTTAGATACTATTGATCATCTTCAGGGCATCCCACACCTTTTTGTATAGAGCCTGAAAGTTAACATCAAATCCCCAGGGATATCACAAGAGTATTTTACAGTATCTGATCAAAGAAGACAGCTGACATCTGCTTTGTCAGGGAGGAAGTATGATGAAATCAATTGTGCTCATAGTAATCCTGCTTTTCATAGCAGTATCGTTAATATCTGCAAAGACAATCGCATCTGCAACA
>CASFLH010000087.1 GCA_949295505.1 uncultured Spirochaetales bacterium
AACGTCTTGAGGAGGTGAGGAAGCAGCAGGCTGAATCGAAGAGCGAGTATCAGGGATACGACAGGCACTGCGCTCATCTGTCGGATAGTGAGATCAAGGAGTATCTGAGACAGGGTATCAAGCCTGTTATCCGCCTGCGCGTTCCAACTGAAGGAAAGACGACTTTCCACGACATTCTCATGGGCGATATCACGCGCCGTAACCGTGATGTCTCTCCCGATCCGATTCTTCTGAAAAGCGATGGCTTCCCGACATACCATCTTGCGAATGTCGTTGATGATCACCTGATGGGAATCACGCACATCATGCGCGCTCAGGAATGGATTCCTTCCGGTCCTCTTCATGTCCTTCTGTATGAGGCATTCGGATGGGATATCCCGCAGTACTGCCATCTGCCGATGGTTATGGGAAAGGATGGTCAGAAGCTTTCAAAGCGCCATGGTTCCACAGCTGTCCGTGATTTCCGCGCAAAAGGATACCTTCCGGAAGCTATCATCAACTATGTGACGCTTGTCGGCTGGTCCCTTGATGGATCGACGGAGTTCTTCTCCAAGGAGGAACTTGAGAAGTGCTTCACGATGGAGGGCATACACAAAGCGCCTGCCGTCTTCGACTACAAGAAACTTGACTGGTTCAATGGCCAGTATATCAGACAATCTGATAACAGCCGTCTTGGCAGTCTTATTGCTCCGTATCTGCAGCAGGCGGGGTATGTCTCCGATCCTCTCACCGAATCTGACGAGGCGCTTATCTCGAAGATCGTTCCGCCTGTTAAGGAACGCATGAAGGTTCTTTCCGATGTCGTTCCTCTTACAGCATTCCTCTTTGAAGACAAACCTGTTGAGGACAGGAATGTCTATATTGCCAAAGGCTCGGATGAGGAGAAGACACGCAGTGCTCTTGAAAAGGGCAGCAGCATACTGCTTTCCGGCCTGAAAGCAGGGGAGGGCGAGGAGAGCATCGAGGAGAAGCTCGCAGCGCTTGCCGCTGAGCTGGAGATCAAGGTGAATGGCGTGTTCCAGCCCATCAGGGTTGCGATAACGAATTCGACAGTGTCCCTGCCGCTTTTTGATTCAATACGGCTGCTGGGATTGAATGAGACAGAAAAACGCCTGATGAGGGCTGTAAAACTCTTTGAGGAGAACTGAAATGGCTGAAGTAACAATGGATAAAATCGTTTCTCTCTGCCGCCGCCGCGGCTTCATATTCCAGTCCAGTGAGATCTATGGTGGTCTCAATGGTGCATATGACTATGGTCCGATGGGTGTTGAGCTGAAGAACAATATACGTGATTTCTGGTGGAAGGAAATGACACAGCTGCATGATGGTATCGTTGGTCTTGATGCCGCGATTCTCATGCACCCAAGGGTCTGGGAAGCCTCAGGGCACGTTTCCAACTTCACAGATCCAATGGTTGACTGCAAGGTCTGCCATTCACGCTTCAGGGCAGATCAGATCGATCTCAACGCACCATGCCCGGTTTGCGGCAACAAGGGGACTTTCACGGAGCCAAGGAACTTCAATCTCATGTTCCAGACACATATTGGTCCTACAAGCGATGATGCCTCAGTTGTCTATCTCCGCCCGGAGACTGCGCAGGGAATCTATGTGAATTTCAAGAACGTCGTCCAGTCATCGAGAGTGAAGATACCTTTCGGCATCGCCCAGGTCGGCAAGTCATTCCGCAATGAAATCACGACGAAGAATTTCATCTTCCGTTCCTGTGAGTTCGAGCAGATGGAGATGCAGTTCTTCTGCAAGCCGGGGACGGATGAGGAGTGGTTCCCTTACTGGAGAGAGCAGAGGATGAATTATTACAAGAAGATGGGTATTCATCCAGAGCATCTCAGATGGCATCAGCATGGACCGGATGAACTGGCATTCTATGCCAAGGATGCCTATGATATCCAGTTCCTCTTCCCGATGGGCTGGCAGGAGCTTGAAGGTGTGCACTCCCGCACTGATTATGATCTCTCGCAGCATCAGAAGTTCTCGGGCAAGGATCTCACATACCTTGATCCGGAGACAAATGAGAGATATGTCCCGTATGTAGTCGAGACCTCCGCAGGTCTCACAAGGAATGTCCTCATGGCTCTCTGCGATGCCTATGATGAGGAAGCGACTCCGGAAGGAGATACACGTACAGTCCTCCATTTCCATCCTGCGATTGCACCTGTGAAGGTTGCAGTGCTTCCTCTCGTGAAGAAGGATGGGCTTGCTGAATACGCCACGAAGCTCGAGCATTCTCTCAGGGAGGATTTCGCTACATTCTACGATCAGAGCGGAGCAGTCGGACGCCGTTACAGGAGAATGGATGAGATCGGAACCCCATACTGCGTCACTGTTGATTACCAGACACTTGAGGATCATACCGTCACGGTGCGTTTCCGTGATTCCATGAATCAGGAGAGAGTTGCCGCAGATCAGCTTGTTCCGTTCATCCACAATGCCATGAAGAATTATGAGAGGGTACTCTGATGAATAAAGCGCTTCAGGTTCTTTACGATAGAGGATTCGTCAAAGACTGCACTGATCTCGATCAGCTTTCAGATCTGATGGACCAGGGACCAGTATCATTCTACCTTGGCGTTGATCCTACAGGCTCTTCCATGCATATCGGACATACTGTGCCCGTATACGCCATGAGGCATCTGCAGGAGAACGGGCATAATCCGATTGCCCTTGTCGGCGGTGGTACAGGCCTCATCGGGGACCCGTCAGGGAAGACTGAAATGAGAAAGCTTCTCTCAGAGGAGCAGATCCAGCAGAACGTAGAGGCTCTCAAGGTTCAGTTCGGCAAGATCGTCGATATGTCTGATGACGTTCCTGCCGGCTGGGGACATGCAAAGCTCAGAAACAATGCAGACTGGCTTGTTGATCTCAAGTACATCCCGTTCCTGCGGGATATAGGAAGGTATTTCTCCGTGAACCGCATGCTGACATTCGAGGGAACGAAGCAGCGTCTTGAGAGAGGCCTGAGCTTCATTGAGTTCAATTATCAGCTGCTGCAGTCCTATGATTACTATATGCTCAACAAAAATGAAGGCTGTCGTCTGCAGATCGGAGGAGCCGATCAGTGGGGCAACATCGTGGCGGGCATTGATCTTATCAACCGCATGGGAGGTCCCCAGTGCTTTGGTCTCACATTCAATCTCGTGATGAGAGCTGATGGCAAGAAGATGGGCAAGAGTGAGAAGGGCGCGATATTCCTCGACAAGAACCTCTGCTCTGTCTATGACTTCTACCAGTATTGGAGGAATGTGCCGGATGCTGATGCGATCCGTTTCATGAAGCTCTTCACATTCATGAGCCTTGATGAGATCAAGGAGTATGAGGATCCCGCCAGGAACATAAATGATGCCAAGGAACGCCTCGCCTGGGAGCAGACGAAGATCATCCACGGGGAGGAAGAGGCTGACAAGGCCAGAGATGCCGCGAAAGCGCTTTTCGCGCCTGGTGCAGCGGGAAACAAGGACGGAATGCCTTCTGTCAAGATCAGCAGGGATGATTTCGAGAAAGGTATCGGTGTTCTTGATCTCTTCACCAGATCAGGTCTCACATCGTCCAATGGAGATGCTCGGCGCCTCGTCACGCAGGGAGGAGCTGAGATCAATGGCAGGAAGATCAGCGATCCGAAGGCTGTTGTGACCCTCTCTGAGGCAGAGGATGGTGAGTTCCTGCTCAAGGCGGGCAAGAAGCGCTTTATGCGTGTCATACCGGAATAAGGCATAGGGGCAGAGCCCCTTGCCCTCATCCTGAGATGAAATTCCTGATGGCGTCAGTGACGCCATTTTTCTTTATCGTGGAAAGATATCCACGGATTTTCTTTCCAGCCTCTCCGATTGACTCTTCTCCTAGACCCGCGATGCGGAGGAATTCCTCTGAGTCCTCCGAAGCTGATAGAAGCTCATCCATCTTGGGATCATCCAGAGGCATTGGATTGCCGTTGCTGTCCCTGAAGAGGTAGTAGTATTGCCAGAGTGCCAGCGCGAAAAGAAGGGATGACATATCCTTTCCTTCCCTTAGTCCTTCTTCCAGTGGACGCAGGATTGCATTCGATATCTTCTTAGACCCGTCAGAGGCCAGACGGAGGACAGTGTCTGCGATATATGGATTGGAGAACCTTTCAATAAGGCTGTCCTTATAGCCGTTGATATCAATGCCTGGGACGTCGCTAAGCGTCTTCGCAATATCCTCCATATAATGGTAGCGGATCATTTCTTTTATGAGCGGGTCGGAAACGGCTTTATCCACCATCGTGTATCCCATCATATAAGAAGGGTACGAGAGTGCAGAGTGTGAGCCATTGAGAAGACGTATCTTCATCAGTTCATATGGCCTCACATCGTCTGTGATCAATGCCCCAGATTGCGAGAAGTCCGGGATAGCGGTGGTGCGGCTATCTTCAATCACCCATTGCGAGAAGCTTTCGGAGTGAACCGCACATGGATCGTCCAGTCCATACTTCGCTTTCAGGGATTGTATGTCATACTCAGTGGTTCCCGGTGTGATCCGGTCGACCATCGTGCATGGGAAAGCCACATTCTCTTCCAGCCAGCTGAGCATATCTGGATACTTCCTGCTGCAGAACTGCATTATCGAGTCCCGCAGACGCCTTCCGTTCTCCGGTACATTGTCGCAGCTCATGATGGTGACAGGCTCATTCATCAGATATCGCCTATGAAGAGCTCTTGAAAGTGTGCCGATAGCAGTCACGGGGGATCCTTCGCTTTCCAGGTCATGGGCAAGATTCTTGTCTCCCCAGTCTAGAGAGCCTATGTCATCACGGTATGTGTATCCCTTCTCCGTGATTGTCAGTGTGATCAGGCTTATATCAGGAGATGTGAGAAACTCCAGCACCTTCTCAGGCTCGTTCTTCTCATCGGCATACCCCGTGATGCCACCATTCACCGACAGCTCTTCTGTGCCATCGGGAGCGAGTGTAAGCAGGGAGTACATATAGTCCTGCTTTCTCAGGTTCTCAATGAATGACGGATCTGCGGGAACGATATTGATTTCGAATACTCCACTGTCTGTCAGATTGCTGTTAAGCAGTCTCTCCAGATAGGAAAGGAAGTGCGCCCTGTGAAAGTGCCCCAGTCCTATATGGGCGATACGTGTTCTCAGTCCGTTTCTGTCATATCCCGGAACCCTGAGACCTTTCTCCCTGAGTTCCTGAAGTGTGTTATTGCATATACGCATAGCGTAAGGATAATGCACCATTGATGGATTGCAATATGGAAAAAACGCCACAAAGGAAAGAAAATGATGAAAAAAGGTTTTTTCTCATCTTACTTTAATTTTCAGGTGTTATTCTCTAGGCATGGAGGAAAGAAAAATGAAATCAATGATAAGAAAGACAATCGCAGTATCGGTACTTGCTCTCTCGGCAGGAATCGCATTCGCCGCAGTTACGGAGAACGAGGCCGTGGAGATAGCGCTCTCTGATGCAGGGATCGCAAGGAATGAGGCTTCCTGGCTCAATTCGCATCGCGATAGAGATGATGGCCGCCTTTACTATGACGTGGAATTCAGGTCCGATGAAGGAAAGTGGGAATATGAGATCGACAGCGAGAGCGGAAGAATCGTGGGTTTTGATTTCGAGGAATCAAGAACCAGGGTGACGCTTGAGGATGGCATAGACAGGAAGGAAGCCGAGAGTATTGCGCTCTCAGATGCCGGGTTTGACAGAAACGAGGTATCCCGTTTCAGAATCGAGACAGACCGTGATGACGGAAGAGTTGTCTATGAGATCAGCTTCAATGTCCCCGGTTATGAATATGAGTATGACATCAGCGCATCCGATGGCATGATCGGCAAGGCGTCCTGGGAGAAGAAAGGACGCATCGCAGGTGATAGGAATGCCCAGCTTACACAGGCGGAGGCCGAGCGCATCGCAAGGGAAGCCCTTGAAGGAAATGCAGAGCGCCTTTCCGTGTGGGAGGATTGGGATGATGGACGCTACTGGTATGAAGCAGAGGCCATGATTGGTGACTATAAGTATGAAGTGGATATCGCGGGCACTGGTGAGGTTGTGTCAGTAAGCCGCGAATACAGAGGTTTCTGGAGATGATTGGTCAGGCCCGGGAGAACCGGGCCTTGCTTATCTTCTAGCTGTTCTTGAAAGATATATCCGCATCCCAGCGTCCCGCGGCTTTTTCAAGGCCTTCTGGATTTGTGATTCGTCCAATGCGTGTATAGCTGGAGGTTGTATTGAATGACGCATAGAAAACAATCAGGCATGACTGACCGAAGAGCATAATATCACCTTTTTCGATTCTCCCGGGACAACTGCTTTCAGTTGTCAGTTTCTTTGAGAGATAACGGCATTTCTCATTTCCGTTGAGCTCTTCCATCTCAAACCTGAGAGGAAGCATTGCGCTGAATTCCTCTGCGGCCTTTGTATTGGCAAGCTCTGCCATGAATTCCTTTCCGTTGACTGTTATGATCATATTCCTTCCTTATCTGCTTGAGTGCAGAGCAGCTCTTGCGAGCCGGCTGCGCCCGTTTGTCCTATCTCTCCACCTTCTGTAGAAAACCACAAAGCATATTATATGCACAACAAATGTCACAAACCATGAAATAGGGTAGGAAAGATAGAGGTTGAATAGAGTGTGATCTGCCCTGAATACCGTATAGATCCACAGTATCCTCAGTCCGCATGCGCCTGTAAGTGAGACGATTGTCGGCGTGACAGAATATCCCATTCCCCTGATGGAACCGCAGGATACATCCATGAGGCCGCAGAGGAAATATGTCAGGCAGACAACACGGAGGCGCTCAAGACCATATTTGATTACCACGGGGTCAGATGAGTATATACCCAGAAGCTGGTTGCCGAACCCAATGGCAATGCCTCCGAGGACGAGCCCGACTGCCGTGACTATCCCCAGACACGAGAACAGCACTGGAACAACGCGCTCGGTCTTCCTTGCGCCAACATTCTGGCTTGTGAAACTAGTCGCAGCCTGATAAAGCGCATTCATCGATGTGTAAACGAACCCCTCGATATTCGAGGCTGCGGTGTTCCCTGCCATGGCGATTGAGCCGAATGAGTTCACGGATGACTGAATCAGGACATTGGAGACATTGAATACAGCTCCCTGTATGCCGGCAGGAAGCCCTATGCGGATTATCTGCTTCAATTTCTGGGAACTGATTTTCAGATGCTTCAATGAAAGATGGTAGGAGGCGTCGCTTCTTATCATGCATAGAAGCACAAGGAATGCTGACATGTACTGTGAGATGATTGTTGCTATGGCCACTCCGGCAACGCCGAGGGAACATACGATGACGAAGAAGAGATTCAGCAATACGTTGATGATTCCCGATATGAACAGGAAGACGAGTGGACGTCTGGTATCTCCGATTGCCCTGAGGATTCCTGATCCGAAATCATAGGTTATGAGTGCTGGCATCCCCAGAAAGATTATCCTCATGTAGAGGACCGCCTGATCAATGACATCGTCAGGTGTCCCCATCAGCGAGAGAAGCGGCTCAGCGAGGATCAAACCTGCTGCGATGAGAATCAGGCCGCTGATGAGAGCAAGCAGCACCGATGTATGTACGAGTTCCTCTATATTCTTATCTTCCTTTGCCCCGTAATAGCGTGCCATGAGGACACTGCTCCCGATGGAGAAGCCAAGGAATATATTGATTATCAGATTATTCAGCGCACCCGTTGAGCCGACGGCTGCCATTGCCTGGCTTCCTGTGAACTGGCCGACTACGATGATGTCCGCCGCGTTGAAAAGGAGCTGCAGCACGCCTGATAGCATAAGAGGTACTGAAAACAGCAGTATCTTCGGAATGAGAGGTCCCGAGCACATGTCTATTTCATATGAGCGCTTCATAGTCTGCATGATAGTCCGACATGCCCATGATTTCCACATTATTCTGCTTTCATATGATCAGTTTCCATTGCCTTATAGCGTAGCTATATCCGCAGCCTCTTGACTGAGACTTTTATTCACGATAAGGTCTTACAGTATCCGATATTGACGGTAACGGTCTCTTCTGTTACTATCGGCGGATGGTATTACAGAACAGAGAGGTGAGATATGGCAACGCCTAAGTATAAAACATCCAAGTCCAAGGCAGCATCCAGAAAGGCTGCTAACATGAAGCTTTCGGCACCGACTCTCTCGGAGTGCCAGACATGCGGAAATCTTATTCCGCCACACCGCGTATGCCCGAAGTGCGGTTATTATGCTGGTAAGCCGGTTGTCGTCAAGGATGAGGAGTAAGCAATGACAGAGAATGAAGTATTCGATAAGGTAAAGTCACTCGTTGTAGAGAAACTGAACATCGATCCGGCAAAGATCACGATGGATGCCAATTTCCGCAAGGATCTTGGAGCAGACAGCCTTGATACATACGAGCTTGTCTATGCTATCGAAGAGGAGACTGGAATCACAATCTCCGATGATATGGCAAATGAGTTCGAAACGGTAGGAGATGCAGTCCGCTATCTTGCCAAGGAACTGAAGTAAATTGCTCTCTTATCTAGAGAAGGCTCCCGCGCTCTCCCAGGAGAGAAAAGGGGAGCTTTTTTCATTCACGGAAAGCCTCGAGCTTGAGTTCGGGGAATACAGGCTTCTTAATCTTGCTTTCACGCATACGTCCTATGCGAATGAGTGCAAAGGCGAGGTAGACAATAACGAACGCCTTGAGTTTCTCGGCGACAGTATCCTCGGTATGATCACAGCTGAGTATCTGTTCTCCTCATTTACCAGATTTCATGAGGGTGAGTTCTCGAAAATCAAGGCCGTTGTGGTCTCGGAGGAGAGTCTTTCTGAAGTCGCGCTTTCCTTCCATTTTGACAAGTACATTCTTGTAGGAAGGGGAGAGAGAAGCCAGCAGGGTACAATGAAGAAAGCCATTCTCGCGGATGCCCTTGAGGCTGTGATCGCGGCGCTCTATCTCGATCAGGGATTAGAGACCGCAAAGAGGTTCGTCCTCTCGTTCATTCCCCAGCAGGTGGAGAAGATGCTTGAGAATAAGCTCAGCTACAAGGATTACAAGACTGAGCTTCAGGAGTATCTGCAGAAACGCAGAGGCAAGGTGCCTCGCTATGTGATCATCTCACAGACAGGACCTGATCACGCTCAGACATTCCGGGTCAATGTCGAGATGGGAACGAAGGTGTTCGGACCGGGAGAAGGCAGGAATAAGAAGGCCGCGGAACAGGCCGCAGCGCGCATGGCTCTTATCGCTCTTGGCATTGAGCAAGGCTGAGCGCTCTTTTCTCAAGATATTCAGCGTTATTCCTTTCAGGCGCCTCTATCACATCATCAAGGAGGCGCTTTAGAATCTCTCCCATCTGCGGTCCGGGCTTTATCCCTATCTCCTTGAGCCGTTTCCCGTCAATTCTCAGATCTTTTATAGTCAGGGCATTCTCCTTTTCCAGTTCCGCGTTGATTCTTTCTGAGAATGCAAGGAGATTGTCCGGGACGGGAGCGTGCCCGACTGTTGCGGACATATCGCATACGCGCAGGAAGAAAAGATTGTTGATGTTCTCCAGCCCTATCCTCGTGATGAATCTTCGCACCGCGCTGTCCGTCCAGTCTGGAGTATATGAGAACATATGGTTGCGGATAAGATGAACAACGCCCTCTCTTTCATCGTTTGAGGTCTTGAGGCGGCGGAATATCGTATCTGTCATATCTCCAGAGACCTGGTCATGGCCATAGAAAGTCCATTCACGTCCTCCGCTGCCTTCAGCTCTGACCTTCGTCTTGCCGATATCATGGAAAAGAGACGCAAGGCGCACAGGCATCGGGTAATCATGATCCCTCGCGCATTCAAGTGCCAGCACGAGGTGCTCATAAAGCGTCTCTTTGTGCATTCCTCCCTGTTCAAAGCCATATGTGAGTGAGAGTTCCGGCAGGATCTCATCCATTATGCCTGTAGACCTCATCACTTCAAGACCATAACGCGGGTCCTTGCCTGCAATAAGCTTCCATAGCTCTTCTTTGATTCTTTCCGCTGAGACTTTCGTTATCGTGGAGTGGAGATCAGCCATGGCGGAAAGCGTGTTCTTCTCAATACGGAAACCCAGCTGGGATGAGAACCGTGCAGCCCTCATCATGCGCAGAGCATCCTCTGAAAAACGTTTCTCGGGTTCTCCTATTGCCCTTATCGTCTTATGCTTCAGATCCCTCATGCCGCCGTGCAGGTCAATTATCTTTCCATCTGGAAGGGTCGCGGCGAATGCATTTATGGTGAAATCGCGACGCATCAGATCCTCTTCAAGGGATTTGACGAAATGAACGCTCTCCGGATGCCTGGAATCAAGATAGTCTCCCTCTGTACGGAAAGTGGTTATCTCATAATGCTTTCCATGGAAGATAACGGTCACAGTCCCATGCTTGATTCCTGTGTCAATCGTTCTGCGGAAGAGTTTCTTAATATCTCCTGGTTCGGCATCTGTTGTGAAATCGCAGTCGTTATTTTCTTTTGAGAGGATGTAATCCCTGACAGCGCCACCAACGAGATACAGAGAAAAGCCTGCTTCTCTGAAAACTGCTGCAAGGTCTGCAATATCATTGGAAATCCTCATCCTCATACCAAGAGGATAGCAGAATCACGGACGAGCTTGAATATGAAGGTAATAAAAAGCCTTCTCTGCGCATATATTGCATTCCCAGGGGCACTTCTCAAAAAAGTGGACAAAAGTAAACAAGGGTACATAGATTAAAAATCTCCTATAATTGTTGATTCAAAAGCGGCAGGAGTCAAACCCCCTAGAGCAGTATGGGGCCGTGAATTGTTGTAATAACCCCCGATCCAGCGGAAGATGACCCCCTGGGCATGCTCAAGATCCTCGAAGACCATGCCCCGTATGCATTCCCTCTTGAGCGTGGAATGGAAGCTCTCCTGAGCTGCGTTCTCATCGCAGGAATGGCCAATGGAAGTGAAAGACTGGATTACGGAATGCTTCCTCGCAAGGTTCACGAAGGCCCTGGAGCGGTACTGCGAGCCCTTGTCGGAGTGGATGATGACGCCGACGGGATAGGAGCGTTCCCTGAGCGCATCCTCGAGCGTGTCGCAGCAAAGCGCGGCAGCCATTGAGTAC
>CASFLH010000088.1 GCA_949295505.1 uncultured Spirochaetales bacterium
ACCCTCGCGCCGATGGTACTGCAGCTTTGCGGGAGAGTAGGTCGCTGCCAGGTTTTTTTATGCCTTTCCGTCCCCTCATCAGGGACATCATATAACCTCCTTCTATTGCTCCCTCCTCTGGGAGCTGTTTTTTTTTATTTACATATTTTCAATTCTTGTAATAACTCCATATGATACACATATATACATTTTGTTTTTAATCTTTTTGATATTGCATTGATATCAAAATTTATGGAAAAAAATCCAACACAGACTTTGTTGTATTTGCTATAATATAAGCGGAAGCAGACGATGCATTTCCTATCCTCCCTGAAATATCTCACTGTTTCCGTTAGGCTTAACGACCAGTCCCAGGCGGCTGGTCTTTTATTTGTCCCTGTGGCCTTATTTTGCTAGAATATGTGCATGGCTCTGATTAGATTCTACAAACCCGCACTATATAGAAAGGACATGGATGCAGTTCTCCAGACTATGGTTGATGAGAAGATCGGCCCTGGTGACAGGAAGAAGGAGTTCCTGCGTGCTTTTGCCCAGTATGTTGGCAAGAAGGATGGTATTGCACTCCGTTCCTATCTGGATGTCATTGTCGCCTCTCTTCACGCTCTGGAGCTAAAAGAAGGCGATGGTGTGCTTATCTCTGTTCTTTCTCCTAAGATTTATCTTGAGGCATTCCGCAGGACAGGTCTAAAGCCTATTCTCATCGACACGGATGAGACAGGTCTTCCAAGCCTTGATGATGCGGCCTCCAAGCTTGATGAGAATCCGAAGGCTTTTGTTTACTATGAACCTCAGTGTCAGATTCCGGAATCATTTGAGGCCCTTAAGGAGCTTGGGCTGCCTGTCATCGAGGATATATCACAGTCTCTTGGTTCAGTATATTCAGATACTGTAAAAGCCGGTATGGGCGGTGATATCGTTCTCTCTGAATTCGAGGAGAATGCAGTCGTATCAACCGGAGGCGGGGCAGCAGCTGTCTCTTCCGATGACGTGAAGATCGAGAATCTGAAGAAGGAAGCCTCAATAGGCTCTCCTTATGTCGATCTGCCTGATATGAACGCGGCGCTTGGTATTGTGCAGCTTTCCAAGGTTGATGCGCTTCTTGCGCGCCGCAACGAACTGTACAGGCTCTTTGTTCAGTCTCAGATGAAGAGCGGTGCGAAGCTCTTTGGATCTTCTTCACCATCTTTCTTTGCCAATGGCTTCGGATTCAGCGTAATAGTGAATACAAAGCCAGATGATGCAATTGAATTCGCAAGAAAGCATGAGGTTTCCGCAAAACGCACTTTCTCGCAGTCAATTGGCTCCAGATACCAGGATAAATATGATCGGTTCCCAAATGCGATCGCTCCTGTCACAAGAGCCATATCATTTCCTCTTTACCCGTTTCTGTCCAAAGCTGAGATAGAATCGATAAGAAGAGTCGTCAGTCATCTGGGATAGGAGGGAATATGACGATATCATCTGTATTCATCATCGCAAATGGCATGAAGAAGGAGAGCATGGAGCTTTCCCGGGAGATACTTTCCTATCTTAAGGACAAAGGTATCTCTGCAAGCATGATAAGCACCCAGTCTGATGAGGACCAGCTTTCAGTGCCGATGAATACGGATCTTGTCATAACGCTTGGTGGTGATGGGACGGTCCTCTATGCCGCCCGCGCTGTCAATGAGATGGGAATTCCAATCCTTCCCGTCAATCTGGGAACTTTCGGGTATATCACCGAAGTGGGAAAAGATGAATGGAAGGAGGCCTTTGAGTATTTCGCTGCTAATGGCACAAATATCTCCAGGCGCCTGATGCTGCGCATAACCGTGCATCGTGATGGCAAGAGGGTCTGGCATGGCTCAGCGCTTAATGAAGCTGTAATAACATCCGCAGGCATCGCCAAGGTAATCGCGCTTGATCTCTCTCTTGATAAAACACCTGCCGGATCGTTCCGTGCAGACGGCATGATCATCGCGACTCCTACAGGGTCTACAGGCTATTCGCTTGCCGCGGGTGGCCCGATTCTCGATGCCGATATGTCCGCTATCATCATAACGCCTGTCTGTCCATTTACATTGTCAAACAGACCTCTCGTCACATCCGGCAAGGTTGTGACGCTTACTGTCCGGGAAGGACAGCGTACGGATATACTTCTCACAGCGGATGGACAGCTTTTCTTCCCTCTTGAGGAAGGAGATACCATCACCGTGGAAAAAAGCCGCAGCCGTGCGCTTCTCGTGAAGTCCCTCAGGAGAAATTTCACAGAAGTCATCAGGGACAAGCTTCATTGGTCAGGAGAGATGCATGCTTGAGGAGCTCAGTGTAAGGAATTATGTGCTTATCGATTCCCTTGATATAGCATTCAGCAAGGGCTTTACCGTCCTTACAGGTGAGACAGGCTCCGGGAAATCAATAATGCTGGGTGCCCTATCGCTTCTTCTTGGTGCAAAGGCTGACAAGGATGATGTGAGGCAGGGAGAAAACAGCGCTGAGATATCCGGCATCTTCTCATATGCTTCCGATGAAGCCATGCAATGGGCAGAGAAGCACGGTATTGAAGCTGAAGACAGGTCTTTCCTCATAAGAAGGCTGATCAGGGTAAATGGAAGGTCCGTTTATACAGTCAATGGCTCTCCAGTCACTGTGAAGGAAGGCGAAGAGCTAGGACACCTTCTTGTCGATGTCTCTTCACAGCACGCGCATCAGTCTCTTCTCAAGCCTGGAGTGCTGCGTGCCATGCTTGATAAAGCAGCTGGAACCATTGAGCTGCTCTCAGAGTATTCATCTGCTTACAGAAACGTGAAAGAGCGGGAACGGGAGCTAGGCGAAGCCGAGGAGAATATCCGCAGGATTGCGGATGAAGCCGATTATATGTGCTTCTCTCTCAAGGAACTCGAGGATGCTGACCTGAAGGAAGGAGAGGAAGAGACTCTCAAGGCGGAGCTTGAGGTAATGAATTCTTCCGAGTATCTGAAGGAGAGCCTCACTTCCGCTGTTTCAGAGCTCCGGAGCGCCTCATCTTCCCTCTCAGAGGTCCTTGATGTCATAAGGAAGGCTTCCAGGAAGGATCAGAGGCTTACAGAATATACTGACCGCATGGAGAGCCTCGGCATAGAGGCGGATGACATCCTGCTTTCTCTTCGCGACCACCTTGCTGCCATTGATTTTCCTGAGTCGGAGATGGAGGAGAAGAATGCCAGGCTCATGCAGCTGCAGCGCATCAGGCGCCGTTTCGGTGGCAGCATCGAGGAGGCAATCAGACGCCGTGATGATTTCCGCAGCCGTCTGGAGGAGGCAGAGAACGGGGAAGGGCTGCTTGATGATCTCAGAAAGAAACTCGAGAAGGAAAAGGCTGTTCTTGCCGATAAAGGGGAAAAGCTCCTGAGTGAGCGGAGAAAAGCGGCCTCTAAGCTCGAGAAGCGAATAGAGTCACATCTTCGAAAGCTCGGAATGGCGGCAGCTGTTTTCTCGATCAGGGTTGAGAGGGCAGCGTCTCCTGGACCCGACGGGATGGACAGCATTTCCTTCCTTATCGCACCGAATAGAGGAGAAAAGCTTTCCCTGATACAGGACACGGCATCAGGGGGAGAGCTTTCGAGGATCATGCTTGCTCTTAAAGTGTCGCTTCTTTCCGGAACAGGCGTAGGGACTGTCCTTTTTGATGAGATTGATTCAGGTATCGGCGGCACCGTGGCAAATGCTGTAGGGGAGGAGATGAAGGAGCTTTCTTCAAGTGAGCAGGTCATAGCGATTACGCATCTGCCTCAGATCGCCTCCCGCGCTTTTGCGCATTACCTTGTAGAGAAAGAGGAACGTGGAGGGCGTACGATCACGCGCATCCGCCCGATAGAAGGTGAGGATAGGGTAAAGGAAATCGCCCGTCTCCTTTCAGGGGAAACGAGCGATCTTTCGAAAGAGCATGCGAGGTCCTTACTGGAAATTCAGGACAAGTGAGACATCGCGGAGAAGCGCGTCGCCGCATTCAGCCTTTCTTTCTCCTGCATAATATGGGTAGACCATGTTCTGCAGATCCTTCGTGTCCGGTTCGAATCCATGGGAACGGGCAAGTGTCAGCAGCTCGATGACGGAGTCTGCAAGTTTCTCCGTGAGGCCTTCCTGTCTCAGGACGCCTGCGAGATAACCGGCATGCGCGGAGAGAATCGTGTTGATTGAGGCGATATCTGAATCCCTGCCGCATTTGCGCGTGAAATCCACCATGTTCCCAAGAATTTCCCTGCGTTCTGCAGGCGTGACATCCACATATACCGTGAATAGGGACTTGATGATCTTGAGCGTGAGGCCAAGGTTCTCCATCACAAGCGTCTCCATCGGGATGTAGCGGCTGTTCTTCACGAGCATCGAGAAGTGCCTCATATCCCTGGCAAGGGCAGAAAGCTCGGTGAATGTCATCCTGTTCATCGAGTTGTCAATCCAGAGATAGACCTGGTCAAGCATCCTGTCAGGGATATCCTGATTCGTCAGCCTCAGCCTGTTGATCGGCTTGTCGGTCTCATCGTTCTCACAGAGATATAGATTCAGTCCGTTATCAATTGATGAAGAGGAGAGGACCGTGAACCGGAAAAGCTCCAGTGTGACAGTGTCGGTGATATCTGCAGCATAGTTTTCGGCTTCATCTACGTTCATATGACAGAGAACGAAACGACCATATGTATCACAATAGTCTTCCTTTCTGGCAAGTGAGCGGTTGAGATAGAAGAAGAGCGCTGCTTCCGCTTCTCCTGGCAGTCCCTTCATCTCTTCCTGTGCGATATTCATCCCGTCTCCCTGCGCCTTGATATTGCTCTTTGCTTTCCGCAGATCCGAAAGGAATGGGAAGAGAAGATCGCCTTTGTAATATGGCTGGAACATCCTTATCGCATAAAGCGCGTATTTGATATCCTGCCTTGGCTCGATGCCGGAGATGTCAGAGAAGAAGAAACCGCAGGATGTGAACGAGAAATGCTTGTTCTTTATACCGGAAAGCAGGTGGGCGAGCTCCACGTCATAGAGAGAGGCGAATGAATACTTCTTATGGAATGATTCTATCAGCTCCCTCATCGAGATCTCCCCGATATACTCCCTTCCAGCATCTCTGAGGATATCCTCTGGTTTTACCTGGTTGCCAAAGATTTTCCTGATCTCATCAGTGAATATTGCATCAATCTTGTCACCAAGCGAGGCAAGGCCATTCCTGAGTGGCGTTCTCCACGCTTGATTCCATCCAGCTTCACCGCCTGTATGGCATCCACAGTCCTTATACCATCGCGAAACTCCATGTGAACATGACCATGAAGTCCCCTTTGCACCTTCTCCGAGGTGGAGTTCTGCATGCTTTACGGCAGGATGTCTTTCAAGATATGAGGCGTAGTTGTCCATGACAAAGTCATCGCGTTCCTCAACCTTCCTGATGAGAGCGGCAAGGGCCATGTCACCATAGGGCTCATGATGACCGTAGATCTCACCGTCAGTTGCTGTGTGGATCAGCGGTTTCTGGTCTGTCTGCTGGATGCTTTTGAGCGTACTGTAGAGATTATCAGCACTGCGGAGCATATGGCCGAATGAGATGGATTCAGCAAGTCCTGGATGATAGAAGAATGCAGCAATCTCTCCGCCGTTTGTACCTGTGAGGATATAAGGCTCCCAATATGGTGCCGGCTTGCCCTGCAGCGCGGTCATCCTGCCGTTTTCATCTTCTACAGCCTTGCACTGCCATGGTGAAAGGATGACAAACTTCATTCCTTCATCTGAAAGAAGCTGTATGACATCCTTGTTGACTCCGCATTCCGGCAGCCACATTCCCTCGGCTTTCCTTCCGAAGAAATGCTCGAAATCCATCGCTCCCCATTCAATCTGCATCTTCGCATCGTTTATTCTGTCAAGCGGGAGGATGGTGTGGTTGAAGCTCTGTGCCATCGCGTTGCCATGACCCAGTCGTTTCATAGAAGCCTTGTCGGATTCAACAAGAAGCGAAATGGCATCGGGGTGCTGTTCTCTAAGCCAGGACAGAAGCGTCGGGCCAAAGTTGTATGAGATATATGAGAAATTGTTCGTTATGGATATGATACGGCCTGCGGAATCGAGATACCTTGAGTGGAGATTCGCGCCATAGCAGTCATGGTATATCCTCTCATTCCAGTCGCTGTATGGAGCTGCTGAACCCTGCTTGGGCACGATCCCGGTGAATGGGTTCTCGCGTGGCGGCTGGTAGAAATGTCCATGCAGAATAATGGACGTCCTCATGCTTTTTGCTGTCATGGCGATAGTTTAACACAAAGGGGTTGATGTGGACACCATGAAAGGACAAAATCAGAAAACCCTCTTTAATGCGTTTAAATGCGGTTTGTTGACTATTTTCGCTGTTTTTTCTAGGATTCAAGAAGTACTTGTAAAGGGGTGAAGATGATTCTTGTGAATATCGAATCCCTGTCTGAGTCCGAACTGCGCAGCATTGCAGCGCAGGAAGGTATAGACGGGGCGGAGGCTCTGACGCGTGAGGAGATCATAGCTCTCCTCGAGGAGATGTATGAGGACATCGATTCCGATATGGAATCAAAGGGGCCTAATCTCCGCTATATGTCCGGGCTTACCGATTATCGCGATATCAGTAAATATGTGGAGGATCTGCCCGGGGTTGAGGAGCTTCCGGACAGCTATCCTGACACTGAGATCCATCTTATCAAGAAGAATGGATCCTGGCTTTATGCCTTCTGGTCTCTTTCCCCGAATGACAGCGACAGGCTGCAGAACGCAGGAAGCTCGATTGTCCTTGCCGTAACGATTGACAACAATGGCAAGAGGGAGGACTACGATATCCCTGTCTCTTTCAGCGATACGGAGTGGAACATAGGCATTCCTTATGGGAATGGCAGCTGCCGCGTATCCCTCGCTTGCGTAACAAGTGGCGGAGAGAAGACAGTCCTCGCTCTTTCGGATCCGGAGGAGCTTACTGATTCATACTGGCTAAGCCATCCGGAGGACATGAAGTACAGCGATTCGATTTACAGGCTGTATCTGACTCTGGTCACCACAAAGGAAGGGGACCTTGTGGATAATCCCGCTGTCCGTGATATTATCCAGCTTTTCAGAAAGGAGGATCTGCTTAATGAATAAGCTCAATCTCATCCTTCAGGCACATCTTCCTTATGTCCGCCATCTTGAATATCCGAAATTCCTTGAGGAGAACTGGCTCTTCGAGTCGCTGAATGAGACATATATACCGCTTCTCCGCATGCTTGAGCGTCTTGATAAGGACGGCATTGATTTCAAGCTTTCGATATGCTTCTCACCGACGCTTAGCACCATGCTTGCTGATCCTGCGCTCCAGGAACGTTCCGTTGACTATATGACGGGCAGGATAGAGCTTGGCCATAAGGAGAAGAAGAGGACAGCTGCAGAGGAAAAAGACTGTACAGCGATGGCTGCGCGCTATCTTGAGGAGGCGGAGGCCAATCTTGCACGGTTTGATGAACTTGGAAGGAATATCCTGACAGGATTCAGGGAACTTCATGAGAAGAACCGCATTGAGCTCATGACTACAGCTGCAACCCATGCTTATCTGCCTATCTACAAGGATTATCCAGCCGCTGTCAACGCTCAGGTCGTGATGGGACTGAAGACCCATGAGAGGATATTCGGGGAAAGCGCCCGCGGTTTCTGGCTTCCTGACTGCGGTTATTACCCTGGTCTGGATCAGGTGCTTGCTGATAACGGAGTCTCATGGTGCCAGCTTGCATCACACTCCGTGATAACAGCAAAGGACAAGTCCGTATACGCAGGTTACCGTCCGGTCGAGCTTCCTTCTGGACTGTATGGCTTTGTCCGGGACTGGAGCATAACATCCCTTGTGTGGTCCTCAGTTTCCGGCTATCCATGCGATGGTGATTACAGGGACTTTTATAGGGACATCGGATATTACCTGCCGCTTGATTATGTCAGACCTTATATCCATGAGCCTGAAATCCGGGTTTTCACGGGTTATAAGTATCATGCGATCACAGGTAAGACAGAGGAGAAGGCATACTACTCATACAAGAAGGCAATGGAGAAGGTCGCCCTCCATGTGGATAATTTCCTTTATAACATCAAGAGAAGGGGTTTCGCGATCTCCAATGCAGGGATCAAGGAGCCTGTATTCAATCTGTGTTTCGACGCAGAGCTCTTCGGACACAGATGGTATGAAGGTATTGATTTCCTCGAAGGCGTCATGAGAAAAGCGGCGGCGACGGATGACTTCGTCTTCACGACACCGATGTCCGTGATTCTCGAAAATGGAGAGAGCGAGAAGCTCCGCCTCAATGAGTCCTCCTGGGGAAGCGGCGGCTATTCTGACATATGGCTTGATGGCAGCAATTCCTGGATTTACCGCCATATCTTCAAGGCAATAGAGCGAATGGAGGAGCTTACAAAGCGCTTCCCTGACCAGGGATCGCTCAAGCGCCGTTTCCTGGACCAGGCGTCGAGGGAACTCCTCCTTGCGATGTCCTCTGACTGGCCATGCATCATGCATGACGGCACGTCAGTGACGTATGCAGAGAAGAGACTTCGCAACCATCTTGGGTCCTTCAATGTCGTTTACAGCGCCATGAGCCGCAACACGGTCAATACCGAATGGCTCATCAACGCGGAGAAGAGCAGTGAGATCTTCCCTGATATAGATTATCATCTGTTTGAGAACTGAGTTCGGATGAATGTAATAAAGCGGCTTCGGCCGCTTTTATTTTTCCCTGCTGTTTTCCTGACAGGTTTGCCAATTTGTGTATTAATAAGTCTTTTTTCAATATTCTTCTTGCCTAGATGCGGCCTGTGGTGTAAAGTTGTGGCATAAAGTGGGATGGATTCCCACAGAATGGGTGGTGTAGAATGCAGCTTCTTACAGGAATGTATAATGCGAAGATCGACGACAAAGGCCGTCTTTCTCTGCCTGCAAGACTAAGAACTGCTCTCGCCGCTGAGCAGGTAGTTGTCCTTCCGGGACTTGATGAAAACCACCTGATGATCATGAGACCTGAGTATTTTGAAAAGGATTTTTCCGAGCCTATTCTCTCATCCCCAATGGCTATGCTCGACAAGAAAAAGCGCATCCTTATCAGAAAGCTCATTGCTCCTGCCATCTATGTGGATATCGACAGCTCCGGAAGGATCAATATCCCTCCCCAGATCAGGGAGAAATACTCTCTTCCTAACAAATCTGAAGCTCTTCTGGTCGGGGCCGGATACACAGTAGAACTCTGGAATCCTGATACGTTCGCTGCCGCTGACGATGGAGAATCAATTGCGGACCTTGCTCAGACCCTGTTCGAGGAGAAGGAGTGATGGAGATCGTCCATTATCCTGTTATGCATCAGGAGGTCCTTGAGAATCTTCCGATCCCTGAGGGAGAATCGCTTCTGATTGACTGCACGACAGGTGAGGGCGGCCATACATCTCTCTTTCTCGGGAGATATCCCTCTCTTTCCGTCATCGGTATAGACAGGGACAGCGAGATACAGAAGAAGGCCGTGGAACGCCTGAGTGTTTACGGGAATCGTTTCCGTCCTGTGAATGCCTGGTTCAATGACTATCTCGCAACAGCTCCTTCGGAAACGGCGGATGCCATCCTCTTCGATCTTGGGATTTCGATGTTCCATTATCTGGAGAGTGATCGCGGTTTCTCGTTCAGAAATGATGAGCCACTTGATATGAGGCTCAACCGCGGGAGCGGAATGAGTGCCGCTGATGTGGTTAACGGATATAGCGAGGAGAACCTTGCTGACGTTATCTACAGATATGGTGAGGAACGCTATTCACGACGTATTGCGAGGGCAATCGTCGAGAAGCGCAAAGAAGCGCCAATAGAAAGTTCGGAACAGCTTGCTGAGCTGATCAAGGCTTCGGTGCCTAGGGAGTACCGGTATGGCAGGATACATCCTGCGACACGTACGTTCCAGGCCCTGAGGATTGAGGTGAACAGTGAGCTGGACAGGATAACTCCTGCTCTTGAAGAGGCTATAAGGGTTCTCAGAAAGGGCGGACGGATTGCAGTGATAACCTTTCATTCCCTGGAGGACAGGAAGGTCAAATGGTTCTTCAAGGATGAGGCAGGGAAGGATAATCCCCGTATACGCATCCTTACAAAGAAACCAATTGTCCCATCCCTAGAGGAGGAGAAGGAGAATCCACCGTCGCGCAGCGCAAAGCTGAGAGTGGTGGAGCGAATATGATAAGGAGGAGCTGGGAAAACCAGCACGTGCTATGAACGATTTTGAAGTATCGAGAAATATTACAAAGCCCGTCAGAGGCGCGATTATCGTGATGCTCGTTCTTGCTTTCATCGTCACATTCATCCCGTTGTGGCAGCTAGGTGTCACAAGTTCCGGAATGGCTGCTATTGTCTCCGCGGAGACGAAGGCGGCGGATACCGATAGGGAAGGAAGGGCTCTCAGGGCTGCGATCGCAGCAGGAATTCCCGCACCGGAAGAAGAATTCTTCGTCAGTGCAGGAACCAGCTATCAAAGCTGAGCGTTCTCGGATATAATCCAGTTATGCCGAAGAGCGAACTCAGAAGCTATGATGATATTCAGTATTCTGCAGCATATAAGGAGAAAGGGAGTGCAGGTTCCCTTTCTCCCTTCACTTATCTCTGTGCTGTCCTGATTATTGCCCTCCTTGGTCTTACAGTTCTCTATTCATCTTCCTATGAGAAGGCTATTCAGCTCGGGCTCCCTCATTATTACTACTTTTTCCGCAATCTGATTGCAGGTATCTCCGGTCTTGTCATCGGAATTCTTTTCAGGTTCATACCTCTCAAGGCAATCAGAAGAGGATATATCGTTCTCCTTCCATTCTCGCTTCTCGTTCTTCTGGTTTCCTTAATACCATCGCTCTCTGCTGATGGCTGGCTGGTTATTGCTGGAAGCAGAGTGCTCTCTCCGGCATCAGTTGCCATGCTTGCGCTTCCTTTCTGCATCGCTGGCATCTCCGAAGAGCGGGATGGCCTTTCTTTCTCTGTAATCATCCTGCCTCTCTTCTTCTCAGGCCTGCTCATGCTGCTTTCCCTTTTTTCTGGCGGCATTGCCTGGTACATGATGATGCTCCTTGCTCTTGTGGTCGCTTTGCGGATAAAGGGAATGAGGGTTATACCGCTTCTTTCTGTTCTGATCGTCTTCCTGACGATAGGCGGAGCATTCTGTGCGCTTTTCCCTGAGAGACTGCTGCTGCCTGTGACGCAGTCAATGCTTCCCGCAGATGATTCTGTATTCTACAATGCTGATCTCATTGCTTCCAGAAGCGCAATTGCTGAAGGAGGAGTTGCTGGAATCGGGCTCGGGAAGGGTCTGTACAAACTTGGGGCACTGGCTGCTCCGGAAGGACTTTTTATTTTCGCGTCATTCGCTGAGGAGCTTGGACTGACAGGAACGCTTGTCATCTTCTTCCTTCTGCTTCTCATTTCCGTGATTGGGATCAGAACCGTTTCCAGATCACAGCAGCGAGGTGATTCCTCCTCAGCTGTCATCGTCTCAGGCATTACGATCTACATCGTAGTAAGAAGCATCGTCAACATCTCTTATGCTGCCGGATTGCTGCCGCTGCCAGGTGTTCTCCTTCCTTTCTTCAGCTACAGTCCGTCAGAGGAATTCCTTACAATATTCTCATCCTCTCTGCTGTATCGGCTGATCTTTGCTATGGGGAGGGAAAATGAGAAGAGGTGAGGTTCTGGCAATCGCTGCTGCTGCATTGATTATCCTCTCGTCTTTTGCCGCAGTCAGCATACGGTCACTTCCTGTGATGAGAATTGAAGATATCAGCTCATCATTTCCGCTTACACCGTCGATATCCCGTGTCCTCACGCCTTGCATAGGGGTTGCATATCCAGGCATCAGCAGGAGAGCAATCGAGGCTGAGCTTTCTGAGCTGCCGTATATCAGCAGTACAGAACTCTCTTTCCGGAAGGGATACCTTGACCTTGAGGCAGGAGGAAAGGAGGGTGTCATATTGTTTGATGACGGAGAGCCATTCTTCTTCGATGGAAACTCGCTTTCTTCTGTCTCCCTCCATGATGCAGGTGCGCTCTACGGCGTCTACCCGATGGTGTCAGCCGGGGACGGGGTCGATATGGATGGCTTTCTCGAGGAGGCTTTGCTGCGTCTTGTATCCTCTCCTTCAGACACTCGCTTGATAACATGGGTTGAATGTGTCAATAATATCGAAGATGGGCTTATGGAGCTCAGAATAGATCTTCCTGAACTCAATGCATCTATCGTGCTCAATGATCCTTCCGCTCTGGACAGGCTTGATATGGGTATCGGCATTATCGTGAGGGAAAATGAAAACACGCCAGGCCGGACCGTGTTCGGACCGCCAGCGGAATATGAGCTCCATAGTGACAGGCTCATAAGGATCAAGGGGTAGCTATGGCTCAGGATAAGACTCTTGTCGGACTAGATATCGGGACCAGCTGGACACGGTGTGTCATCGGTTCTGCAACGCGTGATGGACAGCTCATGATTGAGTCGATTTCCGAGCGTCCTACCGAAGGTGTCCGTGCCGGTTCGATTGTCAATATAGAACAGACCCTAAAGGTCATAAACTCCGTTGTCTCTGACGCTGAGCTGCAGGCGGGGACGGAGGTCAGCTCAGTGATCCTCGGTGTTGGCGGCGATCACGTCAGAGGAATCCAATCCAGCGGTGTAGTCGGAATACAGAGCAAGGACCAGGAAATCAAGAGAGAGGATATACGGCGGTCAATTGACGTGGCGAGAGCCCGTGATCTTCCGCAGGATACAGAGATTCTTCATACCCTGGTACAGGATTTCCAGGTCGATTCGCGTTCCGGCATAAAGGACCCTATCGACATGCTTGGCCACAGACTTGATACAAGGGTTCTTCTTGTTACCGGGTCATCCTCAATCTGCCAGAATCTTCGCAAGTGCGTGCAGAAAGCAGGTCTACAGGTCCAGCGCATGGTTCTGCAATCCCTTGCTGATAGCGAAGTCGTGCTCGGATCCGATGAGAAGGAAATGGGCGCGCTTGTGATTGATATCGGGGCTGGAATGACGAATGCAATCGCATATCTCGGCGGAGCGCCTGTCTATACCGGGGCAATTTCCCTCGGTGGGGATAATGTTACAGGGGACATCGCATACATGCTTCAGCTCCCGCGCTCCGCAGCGGAGTCCATCAAGGTTGCTGATGGCTGCTGCCATACGCCTTCTGTCAGCCCTGAGGAGATGATTATCACACCTGCTGTCGGAGGCAAGCCGTCAATAAGGCTCCCCAGAAAGGAGCTTGCGAAGCTTATTGAGCCAAGAATGGCAGAGATCTTCAGCATGCTTTCTGCAGAGCTCGAGAAGAATGAGATTGCTGGATCGTTCGGCGCTGGTGCTATTCTTGTAGGTGGTGGCGCGCTGCTTTCAGGAGCAACGGAGCTTGCTGCTGAGATTTTCCGCATGCCTGCGAGAATAGGCTTCCCTGAAGCCATCAATGGCCTTGACAGGCTTTATATTGATCCACGCTATTCCACGCTCCTTGGTCTTCTGAGGATCGAGGCGAAGAAATATAGGGATGCTTCCTCGTTGCCGGGAAGCGGAAAGGAGAAGAGCGGTATCGGAGGAAAGATGAGAAATCTTTTCGGTAAGCTTTTCTAAGGGAGAGTGCATATGGATTTTGATATTTTCGATATTGAAGATGCAACAGCGGGTGGAGAAGCTGCACCTACTATCATAAAGGTTGTCGGTGTTGGCGGTGGCGGCGGCAATGCCGTGAACCGTATGATTGCATCAGGCCTGAAGAAGGTCTCTTTCGTAGCCCTAAATACCGATGTCCAGGCACTCCAGCGGTCGAATGCACAGACGAGGATTGCCATTGGAAAGGAGCTTACAGGCGGTCTTGGTGCAGGTGGTGTTCCTGAAATCGGAGAGAAGGCAGCGCTTGAATCCAAAGAGGAGATCAAGGCGGAGCTCGAGAATTCTGATATGGTCTTCATAACTGCTGGAATGGGCGGTGGTACCGGAACGGGAGCCGCTGCTGTCGTAGCTGAGATCTCCAAATCGCTCGGTGCCCTTACAGTTGCTGTTGTCACTACGCCTTTTGCTTTCGAAGGCAAGAAAAAGCTGATGCTTGCGCAGCAGGGAATCGAGAGGCTCAGGAAGCAGGTTGATACTCTCATCCTCATTCCTAATCAGCACCTGCTGAAGGTAGTCGAAGCCAACACGCCGATCAAGCAGGCTTTCCTCATTGCTGACAGTGCTCTTCTGCAGGCTGTGCAGGGTATATCCGATCTTATTACCGAGCCAGGAGAGATCAACATCGATTTCGCGGATGTGAAGACGATAATGAAGGGTAAGGGAGATGCTCTTATCGGGCTTGGTTTCGGTGAAGGTGCCAACAGGGCTGTAGATGCCGCTAAGCTTGCCATATCCAATCCTCTTCTGGAGAATGCGTCGATAGAAGGCGCAAAGTCCGTCCTCGTCAATCTTGCCGGTGGTGACAACCTCACCCTTCAGGAGTATCAGGATGTGGTAGAGGTCATTACCGAGAGCTGTGCCGAGGATGCTCTTATCATAGCGGGACAGAGCTATAATCAGGGGCTTGGCGACAGGATTAAAGTCACGGTCATTGCTACTGGATTCGAGCATAAGGAAGTATCCACTGCATTTGATCCTGAGACAGATGTCTTCAAGAAGAGACTCGAGGAGAGCCGCAAGGAAGAGGCTGCAGAAGCCGCAGCAAAGAGTGCGCCGGAGCCTGAAGCTGCTCCGCAGCCACAGCCACAGCGACAGCCCTCGGATCCTTCCACAATCACTGTCAACAGATGGCAGGACCTTCAGCAGCAGCTTGGAAAGCGCAGTGCCCAGCAGAATGATTACTCAATTCCTGCTGTGCTCAGATACTCGAGAGGAGGACAGGATTCTGACAGCCAGTGATGCCTGAAAATAAGAATCCTGAGCTTTCCCCTGTCCTTGCGGAAGAGCTCAGTGCATTTTCAAGATATATAATCTACCAGCGACGCCTCTCTGATAAAACCAGAGAGGTATATTCTTCTGAAGCGGAACGATATCTTATTTATCTGACAGAGAATGGCAAGGATGTATACGAAAGCAACGCCTCAGATATAGAAGCTTACCTTATGCACAGAAGGGAAGATGGCGCTGGAGAACGTACAGAGGGCAGGATTCTTTCCTCCTTGCGATGTTTCTATCGTTTCCTTATTGAGAAAGGAAATGGCTCTGATGAGAATCCTGCTATTCTTGTTGAGAAACCAAAGGAGAAAATCCATCTTCCTCGTGTGATCACGGTAGAGGATGTGGACAGAATCCTTTCATCTTTTCCGCAGGATGATATTCTCTCCATTCGCGACTGGGCTATGTTCGAGCTGATTTACTCATCAGGAATGAGAATCTCTGAAGCTGTGGCTCTTTCTGTATCATCATATAAAAATGATGATCGCACGATTTCAGTAATCGGAAAAAGAGACAAGGAGAGGATAGTCTTCATAGGCGAAGCAGCGGCTTCAGCGTTGGATACATATCTTTCTTCTGTTCGGCCGAAACTGATCCGCAATCCAAAAGAGACAGCTTTATTCCTCAATAGGCGTGGACAAAGGATTACACGACAGGCTGCGCACAAACGTTTTCATGAAGCAGTTGAACGCCTTGGTATTGATGCGACCATCCACACGCTCAGACACTCTTTCGCCTCTCACATGATAGAAAATGGCGCTGATATCCGCTCGGTGCAGGAGATGCTTGGCCACAGCGATGTAC
Source organism: uncultured Spirochaetales bacterium (assembly GCA_949295505.1). Classification (GTDB taxonomy): domain Bacteria; phylum Spirochaetota; class Spirochaetia; order Sphaerochaetales; family Sphaerochaetaceae; genus Ornithospirochaeta. Next base: position 15,726 of record CASFLH010000088.1, read on the forward strand.
GCACGACACAGATATATACGCATCTTGATACCTCATCTCTTCTTTCCTTCTTCGATAAATATTCTCCTCTGAGCGATGATGTTGAAGAAGATTAAATTTGACAATGTTCTCAACTTAAGAGCAAAGCCTTGCAGCGGATGGAGTTGCAAGGTTTCTGTTTTCTCGGATTCTATGTTTAAGCGGCGAATTTTGATTGCATTTTCATATAATTGTGATATAATTATAGTATGCATAAGATGCATCGATTCGAATGCCTGCCAGTGGCTCCTATCAACGGCCTGTCCTCCCTTATCTGCACCTCCGCAAGGAATCTGATCCACTCTCCGGAGCTATGGGAGAATGCTATCGTCAAGGGACGTGGGAACAATGCCCCGTTCACCAGAAAGG